>DAONDU010000060.1:0-14665 GCA_035402725.1 Paludibacteraceae bacterium
CTTTGAAGTATCTCCCGGACATTATCTGATGGTTAACTCTATGGGAATTCAAAACTATAAGTATTGGGAAATACCCCTTTACAGACAGGATGAATACTTACAAATTGGAATTGATGAAGCTATTTCAGAATTCCGGACACTTTTTTCGGATGCTGTCAATATCAGGCTTCGTGCCGACGTTCCCGTTGCAGCATATCTGAGCGGAGGTCTTGATTCGTGCATTACTACTTCATTTATCAAAGAAGTTGCACCCGACAACCTACAAACGTATTCTATTGGATTCACCGATAAAGAATATGATGAAAGCATATATCAGGACATGGCAAATGAATTTCTCAAAACGTATCACAACCGGATTATTTGCAGCAATAATGATATAGCTGAAAAATTTGCAGACTTGATCTGGCATTCCGAAACTGTATTACTGAGAAGCGCTCCTGCACCTATGTACCTGTTGTCCGGATTGGTAAAAAGTCAAAATATAAAAGTGGTTGTAACCGGTGAGGGTGCCGATGAACTTTTAGGAGGTTATAATATTTTCAAGGAAACAATAATCAGACAGTTTTGGTCCAGAGAACCATCTTCAGAACTTAGACCTTTGCTGTTAAAAAAGTTGTATCCTTATCTGCCTCAAATTAAATCGGCAAACAGCGCTGCCATAAAATTATTCTTCGGATATAAACTTGAAGAAAACAATTCTCCGGTTTATTCACATTTACTCCGCTGGAATAATACATCGCATATTAAAAATTATTTTTCCAGCGAAACTACAAAAGAAATTTCCGGCTACAATCCTGTAAATGAATTGATTGATAACATTGGTCATAAATTTGATGATATTGATCTTTTATCGCGTGCTCAGTGGCTTGAAATGAAACTTTTTATGTCAGGTTATTTACTCTCATCGCAAGGTGACCGTATGTCAATGGCAAACTCGGTGGAAGGAAGGTATCCGTTTTTGGACTATCGAATTGTTGATTTTTGCATGAAACTGCCACCGGATTACAAGCTGCATGGACTCAAAGAGAAGTACCTTCTGAAAAAAATGATGGCAGGAAAACTTCCACCACAGATATTGGAAAGGCCTAAACAGGCATATCGGGCTCCAATTCCAGCTTGCTTTACGTCGGATTCTGCTCCGGGTTTTATCAGCGAAATGCTGAGTGAAAAACAGCTTATTTCGGTTGGGATTTTTAATCCTGATAAGGTACTGTATTTAATAACCAGGCTTAAAAACAACAATCAGGTTTCGGAAACTGACAATATGGCTTTAATGGGAATTCTGTCAACACAGCTTCTTGATTATCTGTTCGTTAAAAGAAATATCCCAATACTGAACGAAAAAGAATTGCTAAAATGTAACGTTGAGATTTATGATGATTATTAAAATAAAACTTCAAAAATGCGTACATGGAAACCGACAAAAAACCTTTTTCTTCTGATATCTTACGGCATGATAACATCGAGTCCGTTTGTAACAATTTAGTCCTTCAGCTTAAGGAAAATGTTCTGCTACAGCTTAATCGCCGGGGAGGTGTAGTAGGCATTAGCGGAGGAATTGATTCTTCGGTTACATTCGCACTTTCCGTCATAGCATTTGGCGCCGAAAATGTATTAGGTATAATGATGCCTGAAGCAGATTCAAACCCGCAAAGTGAAGATCTGGCGCGAAAGCTGGCTGAAAAGCTGGGAGTAAAAACCATAACGGAAAATATTACTCCCGTACTCGAAAAATTAGAGTGTTACAAGCGACGCGACGAAGCAATATCAAATGTGTTACCTGAATTTAATCCTTTAACCGACAAAGCAAAAATTGTATTAAAGCAAAAAATAAAAAATAATATTCCTCCCGCTTTTTCTGTTACTATAATCAAACCCGACGGAACTGAAATCAGCAAACTTTTACCTGTAAAAGATTATTTGCAAATAGTAGCTGCTTCCAACTTCAAGCAACGATGCAGGATGTCAATGCTTTACTATCATGCGGAACGACTGCATTATGCTGTCATTGGTACTCCCAATAAACATGAAACAGAACAGGGATTTTTTGTAAAATACGGTGACGGTGGTGCAGATGTTATGCCGATTGGTGGTCTTTACAAAACTCAGGTTTACCAATTAGCTGAATATCTTGATATCCCACAGGAAATCATTGACAGGGTACCAACTACAGACACTTACAGTGCCGAGCAAACACAGGAAGAGTTTTTCTACCAATTGCCTTTCAAAACAATGGATCTCATTTGGTATGGCTGGGAGAATAAATACACACCTGCAGAAGTGGCAAAGGAACTCGGAAAAACAGAGGACGATATTGAAAATATATACAAAAACTTCGAAAGAAAAAGGAAAACAGCTGATTATCAGCGAAGACCACCGATATTTTTTTAATCGATAAATTTCGAACAGACATTGATGAAGTATTGTTTAAATAAAAAAACTTATAAAATTGCCATTGGATTAAGTTGAGACAAATCTTTATAAAATGTGGCCATGAATGCATTTGATTACTTCTTCAGCGATACCAAATACTTAGAAAAGGAATTTATCCTAGGAGTATCTGAAAAGGCTACTTTTATGCAAATTTATAACGACAGTCTGAAACTGGCATGTCATCTGCAAAAAATCTACGGAACCAGCAACAACTTTATAATTCTCAGTCAGAATTCAGTTTTTTTTATAACAGTTTATCTTGGAATCATCAAATCCGGCAATGTCTGTATTCCGCTCAATTCTCTCATTGAACAGGAAAACCTAAACTATATTATCGGACTTACCGGTTGCAAACTGATTTTTTTATCCCGAAACATCAGGTCAGGTTTACAAATCTCCGAAAAAATATTTGATGAATCAACCCTTGAGACAATCGTAAAGCAAACGGAAACTGATTCGGTGTATTTTGATCAGGCCAAATTCGACGATAAAAGTATTGCTGAAATAATTTTCACATCTGGCTCTACCGGGAAACCAAAAGGTGTAATGATTAGTCACCTGAATCTTTGTACGAATACAAATTCAATACTCAAATATCTTAAACTTACTTCAGCAGATATCATAGAAGTAGTATTACCATTTTATTACTGTTATGGATTATCGCTACTGCATACTCATTTGAAAGTTGGTGGTTCCATGGTTTTAAACAACTCATTTATACTTTTAGGATCAGTAATCGATAATCTCATCAAATATCGATGCACCGGATTTGCGGGTGTACCAAGCCATTTCCAGATACTTCTTCGAAAATCACAAACCTTTACAAAAACACAATTTCCCGATCTCAGGTATGTAACTCAGGCAGGAGGAAAACTGCATTCGGTATTTATTGAAGAATTTGCCCGATATTTTCCTGAAATCAATTTCTTTGTAATGTACGGGCAGACCGAAGCCACAGCGAGACTTTCCTATTTGCCGCCTGAACTTTTAAAGTCAAAAATCGGCTCCATCGGTAAAGCTATTCCGGATGTTATCCTGAAAGTTGTCAATGAGAAAAATGAACAGGTTGAAGTTGGAGAAGTCGGTGAAATTGTTGCGCGGGGTGATAATGTAATGGCTGGTTACTACCAGGATACGGAAGGTACAGCTGAAGTACTAAAGAATGGCTGGCTTTATACAGGTGATATGGCCAGAACAGATAATGACGGATTTATATACCTGGTGTCAAGAAAAAAAGAAATTATTAAAATTGGGGGGAACAGGATAAGTCCAAAAGAAATTGAAGAAGTTATATTAACCGTACCTGAAATTCTGGATTGTACCGTGGCTGGAGTAGATGATGAATTATTGGGAGAAGCCATAAAGGCGACAATTGTCATTGCAAGTTCCGTGAATAAGAATATGATAGAGAATAAAATTCTGGAAAAATGCAGAGAAAAACTGGCTTTATACAAAATCCCGCAACAGTTTGAATTTACCGATAAAATGAACATAAGCTCTACGGGAAAAAAAGTAAAAAATTAACTGAAATAATTTAATAAAAAAATTCAATATGAGATTCGATGGCAATTACACTATCAGCAACTCGGCCAAAATAGGAAAAAACGTAAAAATTGGTAGAAACACAATTATTCATGATAATGTAGAAATCGGGGATAATTCAATTATCTGCGAAAACTGTATAATTGGCGAACCGGTTTTTGCATCATATTATGACAGTAATTACGTAAATCCAAAAACTGTAATAGGCGCTAATTCCCTGATAAGAAGCGGCTCCATTATCTATGCAGATAGCATTTTCGGTGAAAATTTCAAAACCGGCAATATCGTTTCAATCAGAGAAAAATCGGTTTTTGGTAAAAATTGTATTGTAGGTACTCAAAGCGATGTTCAGGGAAATGTTACTTTTGGTGATTACTGCCGCCTGAATAGCCATGTTCAGATTGGATGTAAATGCACTTTTGGCAATTTCATTTTTATATATCCTTATGTAGTCTTTACCAATGATCCTCATCCGCCTTCAAAAGAATTGATCGGTTCAACCGTGTGTGATTATGCACAGATTGCAGCCGGATCAGTGATATTACCCGGAGTTGTCATTGGAAAACACAGCCTGATTGGTGCAAATTCATTAATTAATAAAAATGTAGGTGATTATGAACTTCATGCCGGTAATCCCGCCGTCTTCGTGTGTAAAGTAAATTACATCTGGTCAAATGAAAATAAGCGCCCTCATTATCCCTGGCCATACAGTTTTGACAAGGAACTGCCCTGGGAAGGAAAAAATTTTGATGACTGGCTTAACACCGAGGAAGGGATGAAATATGCAAAATAACAGCGACAAATATATGTTGTTGTTATTTTATTCTAGCAAATGATTTTAAAATGCAAATATTAACTTATAATTGTTTCATCAGATTAAACTTCTTTTACTTGCTTTTGTTTAAAATATACATCGAAGATTAAACAGTGAATTATAATGATTGATGGGTAGGAATGTTTTAATGTCGTTTAAGTAAAAATAAATTAATTCATTTTTAACTTTTTCACAACCATTAACAACCTGACAATTAAGTCTATGCTGCAGAGTTACACGATATATAATAAGTCATTAAACGAAATCAGCCAGTCAAAAGCGATTATCAACACACTTAATGCCCATTCGTTTAATACTGTTCATACCGACAAGGATTTTCAGAAAGCCCTTCAGAGTTCCGATGTGTTATTACCGGATGGCATTAGCGTGGTACTGGCTATTCGTATGCTGACCGGTCAGAAAATAAAAAAAATAGCCGGTGAAGATTTATTTCATTATGAGATGAACCGGATAAATAACGCCGGAGGTAAATGTTTTTTTCTTGGAAGCACAGAAAAAACTCTTCAACTGATACAGAAAAGAGCAGCAAGCGAATATCCCGGAATTCGAATCTCCGGCTATTCACCTCCCTATAAACCGGAATTCAGTGAAGATGACACACGAGCTATGATCGAAGCCGTAAACAAACATGAGCCAGATGTGTTATTTGTTGGTATGACAGCTCCCAAACAAGAAAAATGGGTACATAATAATAGCCATAATCTAAAGGCTGGCCATGTATGCTGTATCGGTGCTGTGTTCGATTTCTATGCAGGCACTGTGAAAAGGGCTCCGGCATGGATGATAAAAATAGGTATGGAATGGTTTTACCGGTTGATAAGGGAACCCCGGCGTATGTGGCGCAGATATCTGATTGGGAACATTAAATTTATTGGATATATTCTCAGGGAGAAAATTTTAATTTCAATGAAAAAAACAAAGCACAAAAAGCAGATGTGCAATCAATTAAAGGAGAAAAAGAAGTATTTATTGAAGATATAAACGAAATGTTACCCTGACATAGTCAGGAATTTTTATACATGATTTGCATTTACTAAACCTGAATATTTATCTGTCTTTTTTACAACTACAATTATGGATACGGATGAAGTGGGAATTAAATTCGTATATGCTATTGTCGACTTAATACTCCTTAATACAGCAATAGCAATCGTTTATTCAATGAGCCCTGTTTTTGCAGAAATAAGCTTACCGGATAGAAATCTTATATTTTTACATGGTAATATTTCTGAAATAATAGCCTATACGTTATACTCAAAGAGAAATTATTATTTCCGGGACAGATACGCCTACAGGGTTAAAGCACTGAACTATAAAATGGCTATATTTGTGATAACCCTGTTTATTTTAGCTCAGATTTTTTTGCACAAACCGATTTCATACCTGCTTTTACTGAAATACTCTGCGTTATTTTACATTCTCAAGCTAATAGTACTATATCTGCTGTATAAATTTTTCAGATATCGCCGTAAAAAAGGATATTCTATTCATCGCGTTTTAATTTTTGGTTTGAACAAAACGGGCGTAATTCTGGGTGACTTAATAAAAAACAATCCCGAGCTCGGGCTTCAACTGGTTGGTTACATCTCTGAAGAACATGATTATAAAAAATGTGAGAAAAAGATTTTAGGCAAATACGAGGATCTAGCCCGACTCACGGAGGAATTAAATATTGACATGCTCTATGTCACAATACCAAAATACTACGAAACGAACCTCACCCGTGAATTACTTGCCGTCTGTAACAAGATAGGTATTCGGGTAAGATATGTTCCGGTTAATCAAAGCTGGTTTAAAGCAAGAGTAAAGAACACCGAATATGTAGGTTCATTCATGATGTACAATCCACAGGAAATACCTCTGGATCGTTTAACCTACCGACTCGCAAAAAGGGCATTTGACATAATATTCTCCTTGTTAATAATCATCCTCCTTTTCAGCTGGCTCTTCCCCATTCTTGCCCTGATCATCAAACTTGATTCGAAAGGACCGGTATTTTTCCTTCAACGACGAACGGGAATCAATAATAAAACATTTTATTGTGTCAAATTCCGAACCATGCGTACCAATCAGGATGCAGATACCAGACAAGCAACAAAAAACGATGACCGGATTACACCGATCGGCAAATTTCTCCGAAAAACAAACATTGACGAACTGCCACAGTTTCTAAATGTACTGATAGGTGATATGTCTGTTGTAGGACCACGTCCGCATATGCTCAAACATACCAAACAATACTCAGCTCTGATTGAACATTACAAAGCCCGTCATTTTGTGAAGCCGGGAATAACAGGCTGGGCTCAAATTAACGGCTACCGTGGACTGACTGATGAACTCTGGAAAATGGAAAAAAGAGTACAGTTTGACATGGAATATCTCGAAGGCTGGACTTTTATATGGGATTTAAGAATCGTTTTATTAACTATTTTCAGTAAGGGCGTTTATAAGAATGCTGGATAAATTCCATCATCCGGCTATGAAAAAATCTTTAAAAAGGCAAATTGTGTTCGACAGTCTGCTTTTTTTATTTTCAGATCTAAGTTATTTGATTTTTTTATGTAAGTTTGCATCGATATTCTTGTAAAAAAAATAAATAATAATATGCTGGTAAATATTCTTCTCTTTTCGTTAGGCGCTCCTGAAGTAATACTTATTGCTCTTGTCGTTTTGCTTATTTTTGGTGGTAAGAAAATACCTGAACTCATGAGAGGTCTTGGCAAAGGTGTCAGTAGCTTTAAAAAAGGTCTTAAAGACATGGACGATGAAATCAAGAACGATCTGAAAGACGATTCTGAAAAATAAGCTCTATTTTCACCTGTCTGACATTCAATAAGTTTCCAAAAATTGGGCAAGCCTGATTCCGAAAAAGAATTCACCTTCTGGGAGCATCTCGAAGCTTTAAGGTGGACAATACTCAGATCCCTGGGTGTTGTCACTGTGTTGACGTTCGTTTTTTTTGGTTTTAAGGATTTTGTTTTTTCCAAAATCATTCTTCCACCACTCAATTCCGACTTCTATACCTACCGTTTGCTTTGCTTGCTGAGCGAAAAGCTGAAGATGCCAGGCTTGTGTCCGGATGATTTTTCAGTTCAGCTCATTAATATCAATCTTGCCGGTCAGTTTATAACCCACATCACCTCATCGCTTATCATGGCAGTGGTTTTATCTATGCCTTACCTGCTATTTGAGATCTGGAGGTTCATCAATCCGGCATTGTATGAACATGAGCGCAAAAATATTAGCATCATTTTTCTAAGTTCTTCTTTTTTGTTTTATCTGGGTGCCCTGGTTAGTTACTTTCTTATTTTTCCACTTACCATTCGTTTCCTGGGAACCTATCAGGTATCGGGACTGGTAACCAATCAGATATCCATACAATCGTACATGAATGCCCTGGGGATATTAATTTTCAGCCTCGGAATCATGTTTGAATTACCGATAGTGATTTATGCACTAAACCGGATTGGACTTGTTTCAAAAAAAGCACTGAAATCTTTCCGGAAATATGCTTTTGTAGGCATTCTTATCATAGCCGCAGTAATTACTCCCACTACTGATCCCTTTACCATGCTGGTAGTCGCGCTGCCCATCTATCTGCTCTATGAAGTAAGCATCCTTTTATGTAATAAAGATCTTCCGGCACTTGAATCAGATTCAGAAGAAGAAGACTAAATCTTTTTATCCTCCAGAAATTCATGGCATTTCAGGCATCAACTTGCCGTATTATTACCCCAATTTCAAACCATCGATGATATATACTTTTGATTTTCTATTATTTAAGCGTATCTTTGCACCCTGATTTCCACAAGTATTAACAGACCATTCTTATTCTCTAAATTATCAATTCAATGCAATTTTCCGATTTCAACCTGAACAATCCATTGATTAACGCGCTCAATGATCTGGGCTTTACCGAAGCTACAACTATTCAGGAAAAGGCTTTTCCGGTCATCATGTCTGGTCGCGACATAGTGGGTATTGCTCAGACAGGAACAGGTAAAACCATCGCATACCTGCTTCCCTGCCTGCGCCTGTGGAAGTATACAGTCGAAAAACATCCCCAGATTTTGATTGTAGTACCAACCCGCGAACTTGTTGTTCAGGTAACTGAAGAAATTAAAAAAATGACAACCTACATGAATATCCGGGTTGCAGGAGTTTATGGTGGAGAAAATATGATCAGGCAAGCGCCGCTTATCCTTGAAGGATTGGATATATTGGTTGCCACACCAGGACGTCTGCTGGATTTTGCACTTAACGGGACACTTAAACTCCGGTTAGTTAAACGATTTGTCATTGATGAAGTGGATGAAATGTTGAATCTGGGTTTTCGTCCACAGCTCATCCGAATAATGGATTTACTGCCCCGAAAAAGACAGAACCTGATGTTCTCGGCAACGATGACAACAGAGATAAAGGACTTCATAGCTGATTTCTTTATTGATCCTCAGGAAATAGAAGCCGCACGTACCGGCACTCCGCTTGCAAATATCAAACAGATAGGAATAAAAGTTCCGAACTACAATACAAAAATAAATTTACTCGAATTCCTGCTGAAAACAGAGCCTGGATTTTCGAAAGTATTGCTGTTTGTATCAACCAAAAAACTAGCAGACGACGTATATTCACGAATCTCCACACTTTTCCCCGAAACAATCGGTGTTATTCACTCCAATAAAACCCAGAATAATCGTTTCGAGACACTGAATTCATTCAACAAAAATGCACTTAGGGTATTAATAGCAACAGACATTGTGGCACGCGGACTGGATTTCGACGACATAACCCACGTAGTAAATTTCGATGTGCCTGAAGAACCCGAAAACTACATGCACCGCATCGGTCGTACAGGACGTGTTGACAAAAAAGGGGTGGCAGTAACTTTTATCACTAAAGATGATACTACCAAACGCGAAAACATCCAACTGCTTATGGGACAAAAAATCCCGATGATGCGCATGCCAGAAGAAGTAAAAATTTCAACCGAGCTTACCGAAAGTGAACTTCCTCAAATTATAACAGGAAACTCCGTGGCATTCGTTTCGCGGAAAGAAGATCACGGCCCGGCTTTCCATGAAAAGAAGGACAAAAACAAAAAAGTGAATATGAAAATCCGCCGTAAGGAAGCCCTGAAGTTGAAATACGGAAAACCAAAAACAAGAGGACAGAAGAAAAAATAACCCGTTCTGTTTCTCAGAATTTGATATTGGCCAGTTTCAGCATCACATTGCCTTTCAGATTGGCCTGAATACGTACAGCTCCCGGTACCAGGCTTACACTCTTCATGGTAAAATCGTCCAGTTTTCCCTGAAGACTAACACCTTCATAGACTTTATAATTTTTGAGCATGACGTTGGCTTCGGTTTTCATCTGATCGGTATATTCCTTTACAGGAAAAGATAGGTAAGGAACAATCTTTTTCAGTATCAGACCATGCAGCAACCAATCGGCCGATTTAATGAGCGTATTCTTTGTTTTCAGCTCAAATTCCGGATTGACCACTTCCACTGTCATTTTCGAAGGATTATAAATCATATCACCGGTGAAATAAATACGTCCTTTGACCGAACCAATAACATCTGCCGAAAAAACAGCTTTCCCCTCACTGCCGAAAACCGATAAATCTGTAATTTTAATGTACTTTTTACCCTGGCTGAAAGTTTGATTAAGCAGTTGCTGTTTGGCAAGTTCGGATATCTTGTCGAAGGTCACATCGGAAGCTACGTTCAGATTGAACTGCTGTGGCGCACTGTTGGATCGTTTGAACGGAGGTAACGCTACCGGCTTACCTGCTGCTGGTTTTGAGCCCATAATGGTTTCCACGCGGCCATAAAGCGAAATATCTGTCTGAAGTTTACCGCCCTTAGTAACAAAAGGAGATACCAGAATGTCTTTGGGAATAATTCGTACCCACACATCATTTTCAGCACTTGCCTGTACGGGTTTCTGAAGTTCAGTCCAGGCAGCAGCTACCTGTTTATTCAGATTGGCAAATTCACCGAGCGATTTATCTATCTGTTGCGTAATGGTCTTACCGTATTTCGAGAGGGCCAGATCGGCGATGGGTTTTACCGGCACATTTACACCAATCATATTCAGTTTGGGTGTCTGAATCCATTCATAGCCCTGCGAAGCAGTTTCGGCAACGAGGTTCCAGTTTTTGTCAATTCCTACTGATGTTTTATACTTCAGCGCGATAATTCCCGTGGCTTCGTAATCGTCGGCAAGGGTCACGCCCAGTTTTTGAACCTTCCAGGCAAACCGCGACCAGATTTTGAGAGGAATACGGTACTCTATGTTGTTATTGTTTACAGTAAAGGTAAAGTCGCCGGATTTCCAGACTTTGATTGACAAATCCTTGTCCGTAATATTTGATCCTTCGTATAGCAGCCCATTCAGGTTGTTGTTGACAGAAGTTTCAAGTTGTTTGATATCTAATTCCAGATGCAGCGGAAGTTCCGAATATGCAGGTAAAAGATCTGAAGGTAAGTATGATTCTTTTGGACGTTCGGTTTTCAAGGTTTTACACGAAGAAAAAATTAATGCGACAAAGAGGGCAATTAATAACAACGATTTATTATTCATATCTGCTATTTTTACTACTATTCAGTTTGTTTTCAATTAGTGTTTTTTCTTTTCAATCCGGGTATGTGTTTTCAGATAGACGGGCAGAGCAGCCGATCCATACCAGTCATAAAGTTCCACCTCGAACACCTTTTCGCGGACTGTGGGATCGGACTGAAGAAGTTTCAGAGCCTCTTCTTTTGATTTTACATCCAGAATGAAAATGCCACGATAGCTGTTTGGGTTTTTCCCGAGTGGTCCTGCCACGATCAGTTTACCTTCCTCCGACAAACGCTGGATATTGTTCATGTGTCCGCGAAAGAGCGTATCAAGATCTTGTTTGTCGGTTGTATTATTGGGTCCGGTTTTGAGTATTACCAGAATATAGTTCTTCATACCATATTCATCAGCTCCCAGCTTTTTAGCAAGCCGTGCATCGTAGCGTTGCGGGAAAGCAACGCAAAAGACGCTCATCAATATAATGCTGATAATTAAACGGTTATACTTCATACGGCATTTTTTGCTATTATTGAAGTTCAATAGTAGTTTCTTCGATATTCAGTACATTATTGAGCGAAACTTCGGTGGTCATGTTACTGTATATTACCCAGCCGGTATTACCATGTATTTGGGAGGCAATGCGTGTTTCATTGACCATCGGTGGAAAGTCAAGCTGCTCGTTTTGAATATCAAGGTTCATATCTGAAGCAATATCTTTTACAATTTTCTTTGCAAATTCGGTGAGCTGACCTGAGTCTGCGGTTTGCCACGACCGGATTATTGAATAATCGTTATCGGTATCTATTTCATCGAGCAGCACAGTAAGCATTCCGTCGAAAGGTTCGCCTCCGTATGCATTTGGTAATTTAACAGGTGCGTTCACTTCTTCGCCCAGTTTGTATTTTCCTCCATGAAACGAATAAAACTGATTTATCAGTTTGACGGATGAACCTTCAATCGCTTCTTTTGAATTTAACTTACTTTCCAAGCCATTAATCATATTAACCAGTTGTGGTATCGTATCAAATTTTGTTCGCAACATTTCAAACGCTTTTTGGTTTTGTGCCTGCATTTCCTGCCAGTTGAGTATTTCTTTAAATACACCGGTTTCAGATACCCTGAAAATAATCTTTGAATTTTCGCCTATCTTATACAAATCATCCAATAACGGGTTTGGCGTATTGAGCACCTTTACATCATGCGATAACCATTGAATAGTGTAGGAATTTGCTGTAGAATCAAGCACTTCAACGTCGAGCAGGTATGCTATCTTTTGTTTACTTATCGTGTCTGTAGCGTTTTGGATCTTGTTTGATTCTTCGGTTACCTGATAGGTTTGCTTATCATGTACATTCCAGTAACCCACTACCTGAACTGTTGAATCTGCTGCATTTATCTGACCGAAAAGTGAAAATCCGCAAAATACAAATAAAAGAAATACAGTTATTTTTTTCATTTGAAAATAATTTATTTATCACATTGTCAAATGGAACTTGCATGCCGAATTCTTACTGTATTTGTTGAATATTCGTATTAATGCTCGTTTCATGAAATCAATTTTTCAGAAGTAATTTCGAATAATTTCGGGTTGTAAAATTACTCTTTTTTTAAGACAAAATATAGCAACTACGTTTTAATTCAAAGCCGCCCCGGAAATTTATAAAATCATATTGGTTTACAACCCTATCACTTTGGCATCGACCCCAAATACAAGCTTTGTATCAACGACATATTCTTCTGTCGTAGCTCTTACAGTTGTAACTTTCACATTCAGCTTTATATTGTTTTTAGTCACATAATCCTTCAGGTTTACCTTAGAGTCAACATCCAGATTGAGTGAATTACCAACATTGGTGTTAACATCTTTTTTTGAGGCCATCAAAACAGGTTCAAGTCCGTCGGCTGAGATATAGACTTCAACTGATTTGAGAAAACTAAAATCCGCAGTTTGTGGTTTATTTATTTTGAATGTAGCACTTTTAATACAAATGCTTTCAACTAATTCTGTGTTGATGTTAAACATTTCGAAATAACTCATGTAGTTAGTCTCCACGTCGGGGGTTGAAAACGAAAAGCCATTCATTACGGGCAATGATCCCGGAAGAGTAAACTGTTGGTTCACCGGAAGGTCAAACTGTGTTAATTTATCAACCTCCTTGCACGACGGAAGAATTGCCATGAATAATGCAAAAAATAAAAACAACTTTCTCATATCTATATTTATCTGTGTGTTAATAACAAAACCAGTTCAGAAGCTAATAAATTCATTCATCAGTTCCACTTCAAATACTTCTCACAAAAATATAAAAACATTTTCAACTGACTTAGTCCACACATGAGTATTAAGCACAAAAAAATTCGTCTTGAAGTTAGGTATATAACACCTTCAAAACGAATTTGTAGTATTTGACGCAATTTATTTCTTTTCTTTCAATAAATCACGGATTTCAGCAAGCAATACTTCTTCTTTCGATGGAGCTGCTGGTGCTTCAGGAGCAGGTTCTTCTTTTTTCTTAAATGAATTCATGCCCTTGATAGCCAGAAAGATGGCCAAAGCAATGATCAGGAAGTCAATAGTAACCTGAATAAAGTTACCATAATTCAGTGTAGCAGCTGCTTTTTCCACACCATTTACTACTTCAGCCGGTCTAATTACCCATTTGAGTTCGGTGAAATTTACACCTCCAAGCAACAGGCCAATTAATGGCATGACAATATCAGCTACAAATGATGCAATAATTTTTCCGAATGCACCACCAATGATTACCGCAACAGCCAGGTCAATAACATTGCCTTTGATTGCAAATTCCTTGAATTCTTTAATAAAACCCATAATTATAATTTTTAAGTTAAATACTTTGAATGCAAAAATATACATTTAACTTTAAATTACAAGTATATTGTAATTTAAATTCTCTATATTTCATTAAATCTATCAAATAATTCCTCCTGCTGCATCGTAATCACACCAAAATGTATCGTTTTAGTATCTCAGAGTTTTACAGATTTATAAATTTATAACACTCTATGACAGAATGATACTAAAATCTCTAAAGACTATATTGAAATTGAATTATCGATAAATGAAGCCCAGTTTCGTTAAACCTGCTTTCACATCTGGACAACTCATAAAATTATTCCATATTAATCCGGTGCGATAATTCTCAATCATGACGATAATGGGTCCCTGATCAATGGCAAGATACGATTCGGCAAACCAGCGCCGCGACAAAGAAAAGGCATCTTTAAATCCATATTCGCCCCACATACGATTGCCCAGCGTGTAAT
>DAONDU010000061.1:0-1286 GCA_035402725.1 Paludibacteraceae bacterium
GTTTCTCGTTGAATTTTTCGGGATAGTAATTGCGGGAGAAAAACCACAGGTTCAGTCCGTAAGCCAGCGCGGCAAACAGCAATGTAATCAGCCAGCCGAATGTTGCTGTCGACAGGTAGTTGAACACCTGCATGGACACTCCGAAGAGCGAAAACACCTTATAATACTCCAGGGCAACGAAGCCGCCAACCACCACCAGCACCACCAGCAGAGCCATCAACGACGATCCGAACCTTCGCTTGAGCCAGGTGGCCAGCCAGAGGTCGAACCAGATGAGCATGATGCAGTTGAGGATAAAAGTTACAGCCGTAGCCGCCGAATAATAGCCTGCCACACTCCGGATGGCAAACGGGATGACCACAAGCAGTGTGAGGTAGTTGCCGATGGCAAAAACCGGTTTGAGCAGCAGGAAGTTGACCAGCGTAGAACGTTTAATGGGCAATGCCTGGTATGTCTGCAGGTTGAGCGTATTCAGCGACTGCATGAAAAAACGGAGCATGAGTGCTCCCATCAGGATGTAAAGGGTTGCACCGTTAAAGAGTTCCAGGGGCTTCAGCGCGCCGTCAAGTTCGTCGAGCATATCGCCCAGAAAATACCCCATGGACAGGAATATGACAGCAAAATACAAGCCCATAAAGCCCATGAGCAACTTGACCGAAAGACTTTTATAAAATCCCTGAGCCCGAAAGTTCTTCTTCCGGTCCTGTTTAATTAAATCGATAATAATCATATATAATTTATTTATTTCTGAATTTCAAAATAGTAAAAACCGTTTGTAACACGAGGAATATCACCGGCAGCTCAGAATTGCCGCAATTCCGCCATCCGATCCTGACGGGAAAAGGAAAACGTTTTATCCGTCTTATCGATGTGCTGAAATACTTTCAGCGCTTTATCCGACAAGCACTTCCGGCGCGCCGGATCATTTTCTAACATCACGCTTTGATACAACAATTCGGCCAGGATTTCCAGCCGGGATAGTCTTTCCTGCTCGTTTGGATAGGTTTCCTGAAAATAAACGAGGAGTTCATCCAGCTCTTTCTTTTCAAAAAATTCAATATCCTTCCCCAGATAAGGCTCTACGACTTCATTGTTAAAACTCACAATCAATTCGAAATCATCATCTTTCCGTTTCGACAGCCATTTAGCCAGACACTCGGTAAAAAGCTGAAATAGCCGCATCAGGTAATCTTCTTTAAGCATGATTTTTTAAAATGATGAATTATGAGTGATGAATTATGAGCGATGAGCTGCGGTTTTCATTCATAATTCATAATTCATAATTC
>DAONDU010000061.1:1386-14577 GCA_035402725.1 Paludibacteraceae bacterium
ATTCATAATTCATAATTCATAATTCTTCTTTATACCAACCGGCATACATGGCATAATTGTGCGCTATTTTGCGGTTCATCTCGTTGGTTTGTTCCTTTTCCACATTTTTTACAAATTTAGCGGGCACACCTGCCCAAAGGGTGTAAGGTGGAATTTTGGTGTTGCTGAGCACCAGTGCTCCGGCAGCTACAATAGCTCCCTCGCCCACTTCTGCATAATCGAGCACAATTGCCCCCATACCTATCAGCGCATAATCATCTATTTTTGCTCCGTGAATGGTCACGTTGTGTCCTACCGAAACATAATCTCCAATTTCAACAACCGATTTTTGGTATAACGTGTGAAGCACCGAGCCATCCTGGATGTTCACATGATTACCGATGCGGATGGAATTGACATCACCGCGCAGCACAGCATTGAACCACACACTGCATCCTTCACCCATCACCACATCGCCCACTACCGTTGCATTCTCTGCCAGAAAGCAGTCTTTTCCTATCACGGGTGTAAAACCCCGAACCGATTTGATGTAAGCCATATTTTTTTGTTTTATAATAAAATAACGGGAGTTCGACATAAGAAATAGTCCGTAAGGACTTAAATATCAATAGAAAGCGTGTTTTTATATTGGTTCATTTCCCGTATGGAATTGATATATTTATCCCCTAACGGGGAAATTAATTTAATAACCTTTTTCTATGAATATTAATTCCCTACGGGAATACAGGCAATTGTATTTGAATTGGTTAAATGTTTTTTACATCGAACTCACATTAAAATAAAACACACAGGTTTCACTGTGTGTTCTTTCAATAAATATACTTTAGTTAGATTTAATGTGCATTATCAGAACGGGAGATCATCCTCACCTGCCCCCATTACGGGTGGTTCTGCTGATGCCTGAACTGCTGCAACAGGAGCAGTACCACCGTTAACTTCAGCCTGTTCGGGACGTTTTCCCAGAAGCTGAATGGTTTCGGCATATATTTCAGTTGTATAACGTTTTACTCCGTCTTTTTCCCACGAGCGGGTTTGAATTTTTCCTTCCACATACACCTGAGTGCCTTTGCGAACATATTTTTCAACGATTTCAGCCAGATTTCTCCAGGCTACAACGTTATGCCATTCTGTACGGTCAGGCACCTGAGTACCATTCTGCATGGTGTAGCCGCGTTCGGTTGTTGCAAGTGTAAAATTGGCAACCGCGACATTTTTTTCAAGATAGCGTACTTCGGGTTCTTTTCCCACATTTCCTACTAAAATTGCTTTGTTGATTGACATAATTAAAAAATGTTAGAGTTAATGTTTTGTTTTACAGTTAAAATACGTCTTGCTTTTTTTACAAATTAGCCCTTATTATTCAGCAATTTCTCAATGTGAATATAAACAAACGGAAATTTTTCAAAAAACAATAACGCAAATATACATGTTTTTTTTAACCTTTAGTTTTTTTTTTGAAAAAAATCATTCATTTTCAAGTGCCAGCAACATAAACAGTAAAACAGCTTTATTCAGGAGAATAAAAAAATAATAATTCAGTTATTCAACGCATCAAACCAAAATAAAAATTGTACTTTTGTAAGTCATATATTTAAAACAAAATCAACTATGAGACTTATCATTGAACCTGATTATCAGAACGTTTCGAAATGGGCTGCAAATTACATCGCGTCAAAAATTCTGGCGGCTCAACCTACACAAGAAAGACCATTTGTACTGGGCTTACCTACCGGCTCTTCACCTCTTGGAGTATATAAACATTTGATTGAACTGAATAAACAGGGGGTGCTGTCGTTCAAAAACGTCATTACCTTCAATATGGACGAGTATGTGGGTTTACCTCAGGATCACGATCAAAGTTACTACACTTTTATGTGGTCCAATTTCTTCAGCCACATCGATATCCTGCCTGAGAATGTACATATTCTCAATGGCAACGCAGAAAATCTGGAAGACGAATGTGCAGCTTATGAAGCTAAAATGAAAGAAGTGGGAGGTATTGATCTGTTCCTGGGTGGAATTGGCCCGGATGGACACATTGCTTTCAACGAACCGGCTTCATCGCTTCAGTCGCGCACCCGTCAGAAAACTCTTACCACCGACACCATGATCGCCAATTCACGTTTCTTTGATAACGATGTGAATAAAGTGCCGAAGACAGCCCTTACTGTTGGTGTGGGCACTGTACTGGATGCCAAAGAGGTGCTGATAATTGTTAACGGATATAACAAAGCCCGTGCGCTGCGTCACGCTGTGGAAGAACCGATCAATCATATGTGGACTATCAGTGCCTTGCAAATGCATCCGAAAGGTATCATTGTATGCGATTACGATGCGTGTGCCGAACTGAAAGTGGGAACATACAAGTACTTCCTCGACATCGAAAAAGATAAACTTGATCCGGATACTATCCTATAAGAAACAAAAAAATACTGTTCTCTATCGCTGAACAGTATTTTTTTTGAATTCTATTCTCACCTTCATTCCGTTATGTCATCTTCATGTCAAAATAGCTTTAAGTCTGGCTCAATATTATCCCGGTATAAACCAACTCACGATTCTTTATAAAATAAGAATACTTGCTCCAATAAGCGGAACTGAATACTCTCAAAAATGCAGGCTGTAAACAGTGAACTCATTTGTTAATCTTATGTTAATATGTAGGCATCGATATCTAAAAACGAAACCTTTCTGATTTGTAGCAATAAAAGTTTTTTTGTACGTTTGCAATCTCGAAAAATGAATTAAAAATACCCGGATATTATGTCAGAATTAGTAGGTCGTATTTCACAAATCATCGGTCCTGTAGTGGACGTTGCATTTGATTTATCGGCAAAAGAGGAAGTTAAACTACCGGCAATACACGACGCCCTGAGCATTAATCGTGGTGACGGAAGGGAATTGATTGTTGAAATTCAGCAACACATCGGTGAAAATACGGTGCGTACAGTAGCCATGGACTCCACCGATGGTCTGAGACGGGGTTTACCGGTAATAGTGAAAGGACAACCAATCACCATGCCCGTAGGAGAACAGGTAAAAGGAAGACTTATGAACGTTATAGGGGAATCTATCGACGGGATGAAACAGCTCGACCGCGAAGGTGCATATCCTATTCACCGCGAACCGCCAAAATTCGAAGATCTCTCCACTACAACCGAAGTACTTTTCACCGGCATAAAAGTGATTGACCTGATTGAGCCTTACGCAAAGGGGGGTAAAATCGGATTGTTCGGTGGTGCCGGAGTAGGTAAAACCGTACTTATCCAGGAACTGATCAATAATATAGCAAAAGGGCACAGTGGATTCTCGGTGTTTGCCGGAGTAGGTGAACGTACCCGTGAAGGGAACGACCTACTGCGCGAAATGATTGAATCGGGAGTAATCCGCTATGGTGAAGAATTTAAAAAAAGCATGGAAGAAGGCAACTGGGATTTGAGCAAAATTGATTACGATGAAGTTGCCAAATCGCAGGCTACACTGGTGTTCGGACAGATGAACGAACCTCCCGGAGCCCGTTCGTCGGTTGCACTTTCAGGACTTACCGTAGCCGAATCGTTCCGCGACGGAGTTGGTGAAAACAAAAAAGGGAACGATATTCTGTTCTTTATCGACAATATATTCCGCTTTACCCAGGCGGGTTCTGAAGTATCGGCTTTGCTCGGACGTATGCCATCGGCAGTAGGTTATCAACCAACCCTCTCGACTGAGATGGGAATTATGCAGGAACGTATCACTTCTACAAAATATGGTTCAATCACATCGGTACAGGCTGTGTATGTGCCTGCTGATGACCTTACCGACCCAGCCCCTGCAACCACATTCTCTCACCTGGATGCTACGACTGTATTGAGCCGTAAAATTTCAGAATTAGGTATCTTTCCTGCTGTTGACCCGCTTGATTCAACTTCACGTATTCTGGATCCACTGGTAGTTGGTGAAGACCATTACAACACCGCTCAACGCGTAAAACAGATATTGCAGCGTAACAAGGAATTGCAGGATATTATCTCCATCCTGGGTATGGAAGAATTATCGGAAGAAGACCGTATAACGGTGAATCGCGCCCGAAAAGTACAGCGTTTCCTGTCACAGCCATTTTATATGGCCACCCAGTTTAGCGGTGTTCCCGGAGTAATGGTACCCATCGAGGAAACTATCCGCGGTTTCAAAATGATACTCGACGGAGAAATGGATGAATACCCCGAAATGGCTTTCCTCAATGTAGGAACCATTGACGATGCAATTGCCAAAGGTAAAAAACTGCTGGATCAGGCGAAAAAATAACAAGTGCCAGGACAAGAAGACATAAGAAAGAAGAACCAGGAACAAGAACAACATGAAACTTGACATTGTAACCCCCGAAGAAATTTATTTTTCAGGCGATGTAACATCCGTAACACTGCCAGGCACAAATGGTTCGTTTTCCCTGCTGGAGAATCACGCTCCGTTTATTTCGTCACTGGGTAAGGGCAAGGTGGTGTACGTTTCAGGAGGTGTGAGTAAAGAGTTCAGGGTGAAGGGCGGATTTGTAGAAATGAGCAACAACGTGATTACGGTTTGTCTGGAAGCTATTGATTAGAAGCTAATGGAAAAGAGCAGAAATAAATTTATCCTTATTCTTACGGCAGTAATTCTGATTACTGGTTTCGGGCTGAAATATCTGACGGAATATGTAATGCCTCAGTTTAAGGTTTCTGCATTCACATTGATACCGGTATTCTTTTACATCATTGGTCTGACATTGATATATGTGCTTACCGGCATAAACCCGGCTGAAAGCAAAAAACTGGTAAATAAATACATGCTGCTCAGGGTGATAAAGGTTTTGACAAGCCTGGCTTTTCTTTTGATTTTCTGGCTGATAAATAAGGCCGAAATCAAGAATTTCGCCCTGCTTTTTATTGTTTTTTATATGATTTACCTGATATTTGAGACTTGGATGTATTTACAGGTAGAGAAAATGATGAAGAAAAATGCGGGTGTAAAAAACGACTTAACTGAAAAAACAGAATGAAAAGACTACTTAATATATTTTCACTGCTCACAGTCATTCTTCTGATTAATGCTACTGCTTTGAGAGCGAATGAACCTTCGGCAGTTAATGCAACTGAGCATCAAACAGAAGAATCCGGTGAACTGAACGTAAAGGAATTAATACTGGAACACCTGGGAGATACTTACGAATGGCACATCACCACCATCGGGGAGAAACACATCTCAGTACCACTGCCGGTGATACTTTACAGCAAAACCACTGGGTGGAATTTGTTTATGTCATCCGCTTTTCATCACGGCCACGAAAGTCACAACGGCTTCTACATTGCGAAGGAAGGTGATCACAAAGGAAAAATTGTAGAAAAAAATGCAACCGGAGAGGAAATTCGTCCGGTTGATATATCACTGACCAAAAATGCGGCTTCGCTGCTCATCAGTGCGGTAGTTCTTATTGTTATCATCCTGCTGATTGCCCGTTCGTACAAGCGCAATCCGCTTGAAGCTAAAAAAGGATTTGTCGGCATGATGGAAATGTTTATCCTTTCTGTGTACGACGGCATCATCAAACCCGGTGTTGGTAAGGATTATAAAAAATTTGCTCCTTACCTGCTCACTGTATTTTTCTTTATATTCACCAACAACTTATTGGGACTGATACCTATATTTCCGGGCGGAGCGAATGTGACCGGAAACATTGCCATTACCTTTGTACTCGCTGTATGCACATTTCTCATTGTTAATATTACCGGTACAAAAGAATACTTTAAGGAAATTTTCTGGCCGGATGTACCTATGTGGCTGAAGGTTCCGATACCTATTATGCCCGCCATTGAAGTAATCGGAGTGTTCACCAAGCCATTTGCACTCATGATTCGTCTTTTTGCCAACATTCTGGCGGGACACTCCATAGTATTGGGACTGGTTTGTCTGATATTTGTTACCGTTAGTCTGGGCACCCCTACCAATACATCAATGACCGTAGTTTCGGTAATATTCACCATTTTTATCGACTTTGTCGAATTACTGGTGGCTTACATTCAGGCTTATGTGTTTACGATGCTTTCAGCGGTATTTATCGGTCTCTCACATATTGAGCCACATCATCACAAAGAAGTTGCATAGAAAAAACAAATCAGTATTTTAATTCTGAGAATAAATAAAAATATAAACCATTAAAAAATAAAAATTATGTTACTTTCATTATTATTACAGGCAGCCGGTGCAGCCGGTTTAGGAACATTGGGTTCGGCAGTTGGTGCAGGTCTTGCAGCTATCGGAGCAGGTTTAGGCATTGGAAAAATCGGTAGTTCAGCGATGGAAGGAATCGCCCGTCAGCCTGAAGCAGCAGGTGACATCCGTATCAATATGATTATCTCTGCCGCTTTGATTGAAGGGGTAGCTCTCTTTGCCGTAGTAGTTTGTGGTTTCATTCTCTAATCATCTATAAACATGTCTTTACTAACACCTGATTTGGGACTGTTGTTCTGGATGCTTATTGCATTCGGCGCCGTTGTCTTTGTGCTCGTCAAATTCGGTTTTCCGATCATCCTGAACGGTGTGGAAAAGCGTAAGAACTACATCGACGAATCGCTGCTGATTGCCAAACAAGCCCGTGAAGAGCTCTCAAGAGTGAAAGCCGACAGCGAATCCTTAATCAACGAAACCCGCAAGGAACAAGCGAAAATTATGGCCGAAGCAGCCAAATCACGCGATCTGATCGTTGATGGCGCTAAAGAAAAAGCCATTGAAGAAGCGGCAAAAATCCTCGAAGGCGCGCGTCATCAAATTGCGCTCGAAAAAGAGGATGCAATCCGCCAGATACGCAGAGAAGTTGCATCGCTTTCGGTGGATATTGCTGAAAAAGTGCTCCGGGAAAGACTGGACAAAAAGAATTCACAAATGGATATGATTGACCGTCTGCTGGACGAAATCAACATACCAAAATCATAGATTGTCGGAATGCCTGTTTATCACAGGCAGGGTTAACAGGTTGTTTATTACCTGTTACAGGCAAATAAAATAATAGTTTATTGTTTACTTGTTAAACCGTTTGCATGCAAACATGTAACTTGTTCACTCGTTTACTCAAAAAATTATGAATACAGGATTAATTTCACTGCGATATGCTACAGCTTTACTTGACTTTGCCAGAGAAACAAACTCCATGGAAAAAGTGTATGGTGAGGCCAAACTCCTGACGCTCATGTTTATGAAAATGAGTGAACTGGCAATTGTGCTTGACAATCCCGTATTACCGACAGCAGAGAAACGTCAGTTGATACTCAATGCAGCCGGCGGAAAAACCAGCAAAACATTTGAAAAATTTACAGATCTGCTGCTGAAAAATAACCGTGAGGCTCAAATCAGGAATATCATGTTGAGTTTTATCGACTTATACCGAAAGCAGAAAAATATCCGCTATGGTAAACTCACTACCGCTTCCGCGGTGGATGAAGTGACTGAGGAGCGCCTCATGGCGTTGGTTACCAATAACGTTGGAGGAACTCTGGAGCTGGAAAAGGTAATCGATCCTGCCATTATGGGAGGATTTATACTCGAAGTGGAGGATGTACGCTGGGATGCAAGCATCTCGGGACAACTCACCCGGATAAAAAATGAATTTATAGAAAGAAATAGAAGAATAGTGTAACTGATTCTTATAAAGTTACATTCAAAAAAAATACGATAACAATAGTTGTTGTTCAGAAAAAGTAAAATTTTAACGATAAGATATGTCAGACAGTATTAAAGTGAGCGAAGTGTCCGAAGTTCTCCGGATGCAACTCGAAGGAATTGACACCGGTGTTAAGTTTGATGAGATAGGTACCGTATTGCAGGTAAGCGATGGCGTGGTACGTATTTACGGATTGCATAATGCCGAAGCCAATGAATTGCTTGAGTTCGATAACGGTATTAAGGCTATCGTGATGAACCTGGAAGAAGACAATGTTGGAGCTGTACTGCTGGGTCCAACCAGCGAAATTAAGGAAGGGTACAGTGTAAAACGCACCAAACGTGTAGCTTCCATTTTCGTAGGCGAAGGTATGCTAGGTCGTGTCATTAATCCGATGGGAGAAGCACTCGACGGACGCGGCAAAGTGACCGGTGAACTCATAGAAATGCCGCTTGAACGAAAAGCTCCTGGCGTAATCTATCGTCAACCGGTAACACAGCCACTTCAAACGGGCTTGAAGGCCATCGATGCCATGATACCTATCGGACGCGGACAACGCGAACTGATCATTGGCGACCGTCAGACCGGCAAGACAAGCATCGCAATCGATACCATCATCAATCAACGGAGAAATTTCGACGAAGGTGACCCGGTTTACTGCATTTATGTTGCTATCGGACAAAAAGGCTCTACTGTTGCTAATATCGTTAATACGCTGAAAGAACATAACGCACTGGAATATACCATTGTTGTTGCCGCCAATGCATCTGATCCTGCCGCGCTGCAATACTACGCTCCTTTCGCGGGCGCTGCCATTGGTGAGTATTTCCGCGATACGGGACGTCATGCACTTGTAATTTATGATGACTTATCGAAACAGGCAGTTGCCTACCGTGAAGTTTCGCTCATTCTCCGTCGTCCTTCTGGTCGTGAAGCATATCCCGGCGATATCTTCTACCTGCACTCCCGTCTGCTGGAACGTGCTGCTAAAATTATCAACCAGGAAGAGGTAGCCAAAAGCATGAATGACCTTCCCGAGTCCCTTAGGGACAGGGTAAAGGGTGGAGGATCGCTTACAGCTTTGCCTATCATCGAGACACAGGCCGGTGACGTGTCAGCCTATATTCCTACGAATGTAATTTCCATCACCGACGGTCAGATATTCCTCGATACTGACCTTTTCAATCAGGGTAATCGTCCCGCCATTAATGTCGGTATTTCGGTATCACGTGTAGGTGGTACTGCCCAGATCAAAGCCATGAAGAAAGTGGCCGGTACGCTGAAAATTGACCAGGCTCAGTTCCGTGAACTGGAAGCTTTCACCAAATTTGGTGGTGATATGGATGCAGTGACTGCCATGACCATTGACAAGGGACAGAAAAACACTCGTCTTCTGGTTCAGCCACTCCATCAGCCGATGGCGGTAGAAAAACAGGTCGCTGTACTTTATTGCGGTACACATGGTCTACTCTCTAAAGTTCCACTTGACAAAGTTTCCGAATTTGAGAAGGAATTCCTGAGTACACTGGAACTTACACACCAGGAAGATGTATTGGATGTAATCAAAAAAGGAATTATTGACGACACCGTAACATCTATACTGGAAAAAACGGCCGAAGAAGTTGCAAGAAGAATATAAAGTCCGTTTTAGTTAATAGTTTATAGAAAAGTATTGAGTTGGGAGTTCATTAGTTACGGGTCAGATTTCTTTATATCTAAGTTCTCTGATCATTATTACTGGCTCTATAAATGATGGCTCTATCAGTCTAACAGTCCGAATCATGGCTTCATTAAAGGAAATAAAATCAAGAATTCAGTCGGTAAAGTCAACGCAGAAGATCACTTCAGCGATGAAGATGGTTTCGTCTGCAAAATTGCGTAAAGCACAGAAAAGGATTGAGAATTTTTATCCTTATGAACGCAAACTGACTCACATTTTAAACAACTTCCTCAGCGCAGAAAGTGAGAACAACTCTGTCTATGCCGAACAACGTGAAGTGAAACGCGTTGCCATCCTGGTTTTTTCATCCAACTCGAGCCTTTGCGGAGGTTTCAATTCCAATGTAGCAAAAAGACTTAACACTGTACTGGAACGCTACAACCACCTGGGAAAAGAAAATATCCTGATTTATCCGGTAGGTAAAAAAATTGCCCGTGTCGTGAAGAAAATGGATTACTTCACCGATAATTTTGATGAACTGGCCGACAAACCTACCTATCCCGCTACTCAGGACCTGGCTGACGATCTGATGGAACTTTTCATTAATAAAAGTATCGATAAGGTGGAGATGATCTACCATCATTTCAACAATAAAAGTTCACAGGTTCTGGTTGATGAAACCCTCCTGCCTATTACCCTTGAAGTAAGTAATGAAAAAAACACCGGCAGACAACTGAATTACATAGTGGAACCGGACAGGATTAACATAATGACCGATCTGATACCTAAAGTATTGCGACTGAAAGTGTATACGGCATTGCTGGATTCGAACGCTTCGGAACATGCCGCACGTACAATTGCCATGCAGATAGCCACCGACAATGCCGACGACCTGCTGCAGGAACTTAATCTGCAATACAATAAATCGCGCCAGCAAGCCATCACCAACGAACTGCTTGATATTGTCGGAGGTTCTTTTGGCCAAAGTTAAACTGAAATATCTGATTATTCGTATAACTAACATTCTTCCAAAATTCATTTCAGGAAGATAACTGACAAGCGACCTGCAGGCCGCTTGTTTCATTTTGCTTATAATTTATTCAGATCGGGCAGACCGTTGAACAATTCACGAATAGAAAAGTGGTAATTAACCACCACACCCTTATGCACTCCGTTTACCATATCGCCATCGCCCGATGCCCTTCGAAATCTCCGGTAATTGTTGTTATCCATCAACCTTATTTTCTGAAGTTCATCCAAATTCTGAGAAAAAAAACACTTGCCGCCTGGTTCAACACCCACCACGCAGGGACGGTTTAACAGGCACCATGTAATGAATACAGGAACTTTTTCATTTTCCTTTACAACAAAATACCTTTCCAGATCGCTCAGGTTAAGAGCCAGAGTTTCGGAGGGATACAGTCCTGCATCAGGCAGGTATTTCCGGACGGACATAAACGTACGGGATTGTACTTTAATTTCGATATATAAACAGACTTGGGACGAGTCGATACGGCTCACTTCGATATCAGGATAACCTTCCTGACTGGTCTTTACAGCAAAAAGTGCCGGATAATTCCGGTTAATATAATTGATTACCTCATTTTCCACGGCTTCGGAAAAAGCAGTATCCCGCCCAAAGTCAAACTTAGGCACTGTAATACCGTCACAGCGGGTGGGACAACATTTACAGTCATAAACGCCTGGATTAATCAGCGAATAAGACATTGCAGGCTATTTACAATTTATGTTGAATTCTTTTAATATATTTCTTTTCATATTCATACCGTAAAGTGTCAATACTAACCAGTTTATTGTCACGCATTACATACCAGAAGCTCCAGCCATTGTTATTCGACCGGTTAAGGATTTTGGCGCTCACTTTGTGTATTGAGCCCACAAAGCCATCGTGGAGAAGTGTCCCGTCAGCATTGACTGTGGCACTGACCTTTCCGTCTTTCGAATAGAGCAATTCCCCCAGCCGGATGTAATCTTCAACAATCAGGCTGTTGAACGGAACCTTCGGAATTCGGTTTTCTATCGGGTATCCCGTAATTTTTCCGTCAACAGGCGTAATTTTTTCCAGTCGTTCACGGGCCACACGGATGTAAAATTCGTCCCGTTCGAAGGCGATGTACCTTCTGCCGAGACGTTTGGCAACAGCAGCAGTAGTTCCGCTTCCCGAAAACGGATCAAGCACGACATCACCCGGATTGGAGGAGGAAATCAGTACACGATAGAGCAACTCCTCGGGCTTTTGGGTTGAATGAGCTTTCATTCCGTTTACTTTTATCCGTTCGTTGCCCTGACAGATGGGAATAACCCAGTCACTGCGCATCTGCAGGTCGTCGTTCATCACCTTCATGGAATGATAATGGAATGTAAATTTCGAAGATTTGGATTTTGTGGCCCAGATAAGTGTTTCATGGGCATTGTTGAATCGGGTTCCTTTGAAATTGGGCATTGGGTTCGATTTCACCCAGATGATATCGTTCAGAATCCAGAAACCGATATTCTGCAGCGCGGTTCCGACCCTGAAAATATTGTGATACGAGCCGATGACCCAGATACTTCCTGTGGGTTTGAGTACGCGGTGACACTCCGCAAGCCACTGGTTTGTAAACTGATCATACTCGCCAAATGAATCAAACTTATCCCATTCATCATCGACGGCATCAACTTTCGATAAATCGGGACGATACAGATCACCATTGAGCTGAAGATTGTAGGGCGGATCGGCAAATATCAGATCGACCGAATTATCAGGAATTTTATTTAAAAGTTCCACACAGTCACCCTGATATATATTATTGAGTTCAAAAATTCCTAAAGCTGTCATGCGAATTAAGTCAGTTATTTGTTCATTGCTACGCAAATATACTTATTTTCCGCCAATAAACGAATAAAAATAAACTTCGCTCAAAGCTAACTGAAATAGACAAAGGGCATCCAGAAATAGATAAACTAAAGAATCCGCGATGCTCCTGAAATGCAAAAGCTCCTCTCCACAAGTGTGTAGGAGAGGAACTTCTACAAAATCAAAATCATTTCCTGTCGTTTTGCAAAATCATTCCTGACCGAATAGATCCAATTGACTGTTTCTATTCTTTTCCGGGAATTCATGCAAAAAACTGAATATCGAGTTTACGTCGGTCATGATATGATTTGCTGAGCATGTTTCATTGAAGATTTTCATCAGCTTTGGATTATTGTCGCTCGTAATTTCATAAGCATTTCCATATTTATGCTGATATTTTTCTTTCAATCCCGGAAAATGTTCATCCAGTTTGCTGTAATAATATTCCCTGTCACCTTCCCTCAGGGTCATTCCAAATCCAAAACAAAGTATTCCCTTCACTCCGGCTTCAATACAATAATTCAGAATACCTGTCAGATTTTCTTCTGTATCATTTATAAATGGTAATATCGGGCAAAGCCAAACTATGGTTGGAATATTGTTTTCATGCATTATTTTCAGTGTTTCAAACCTCTTTCGGGTAGTACAGACATCTGGTTCTATTTTTTTGCAAAGGTTTTCATCGAAGGTGGTAATCGTCATCTGCACCACGCATTTTGCTTTCTGATTAATTTTTATCAGCAAGTCCAGGTCGCGGAGTATCCGGTTCGATTTTGTAAGTATGCTCAGTCCAAATCCATTTTCTTCTATTATTTCGAGACAACGACGGGTTAGCAGGAGCTGATTTTCCAACGGCATATACGAATCGCTCATGGAACCTGTCCCGATCATGCACCTTTTCCGTTTTCTTTTCAAAGCCTGAATGAGCAGTTCCGGAGCATTTGATTTAACTTCCACATCTTCGAATGCATGGTTTATCTGATAGCATTTGCTGCGGGAATC
>DAONDU010000062.1:0-14232 GCA_035402725.1 Paludibacteraceae bacterium
GATAATCGGGCGACCAGTGCCAGTAGAGTTTTTGTTCTCCGTTTTTCTGAAACCAGTTCCATTCCACCTTTTCCCAGAGTTGTTGTATGATGGCACACATAGCTTGTTCTGGCGGATTACCCGATTTGAAATAGGCCTGAACAGCAAGTAAACCCTGCATCAGGAAGGAGGTTTCAATCAGATCGGCTCCATTATCTTTAGTGCTGAACGGGATAACTTTTCCGGTTGTTCCATTCAGCCAATGTGGAAATGCTCCGTGAAATTTATCGGTTTCGGGTCTGTTAAGAAAACGGACTATTTTATCTATCTGTGCATAACCCTGGCTTCGTGAAATAAAACCCCGTTCGATACCCACAAGAATTGCCATCAGACCAAAACCGGAGCCTCCGGTGGTTACCGTTTCGCCCGAACCAAGCCGTTCGCGGGCAAGTCCCGAAACGGGATGAGCATAGTCCCAAAAATAGCGGAATGTTTGTTTCTGTACCAACGTGAGCAGACTGTCGGAGGAAATGGTCGGGAATTTGGGCGTGGTATCCAGTTCGGTAAGAAAATTCACCTTACTGTTGTCTATTATATTAACGCCCATATATTCACCTGAATTTATATTGAGGGTGTATTTTGTATAATAATTAAGTTTGTCCTTAAGTTTAATCTTTAATTCTTTTGGATTTTCTGTAGTCAAAATATCAAATTGAACTTCCTCATTATTGGTAAAATAGATTTTATCCGGTCTGATTTTTGAATTGTCAATCTCGGTAGAAAAGATTACCCGGATAATTACCGAATCAACAGGCACATTCATGACTATACCATCGGATGCCACGCTTTTACCGTTTACCGATAATAATTCGATATACGCATTGGAAAGCAGTACCGGCGGTTCTTTACAAGAATAGAAAAAAGAAATAACGGACAGTGTGGTGAGAATATATAAAAATTTTGTTTTCATCTTATTACAAACTATAAACTGTGGGAAAAATCCCACAGTTTATCTTTCTTAATCATTAACTACTTACTCAAATGATTTTATCTGCCTGCTTTTTCGAGTTCATAAAGAGCTCCAATATCAGCCAAAACTAATTCACGTTTCCATACGCGTACTTCGTCCAGTTGACCTTTCAATCCGGTATTCCAGGCATCAGTAGTAGTACCGTTGGCAAATGTTTCAAATGCTCCGAGAATAGGATGGCAAGGAGTTGTAACAACAAAGTTTTTAGTACCTGTATTATCTCTGTTTTCCCAAACCGGATTAGATATTTTTATACCGTTTACATACACTTTCAGAAGTTTTGTTGTATTATTCCAGGTAAGAACCACGTGTGCCCATTTTCCTCCAATTTTGTTAGGATAAGCAATATGACCAGCTGCAATATCGGCTGCACTTGCTTTAACAGTGTTTCTTGAATCCTGCCATCCCAGATCTGTACTTGAAACAATAAGACCTTTTACGGTTAAGCTGTCGCTTGTTGCTGGCATCCAGCCGGTTTCAGACATGAAGTTGATACTTCCTGCCCACTCGTTAGGACGTGACAAAGAGAATATGACGGATGAATTTGCTCCGTTATTCGTTAGTTTCACCCAGGAACTTACCGTAAAACCAGTATTAAGATTGGTTCCTAAGTTGGCTATGGTATTATATGCCAGATATCCCACATTGAAGCTTGCAGCTTTACCTTTTATTCCATCTACCCAGGTTACATTACTTGTCTTGGCAGGAGCTGAACTTGACAATGATTCGTTACCATCACCATTTAATGGCCAATAAGCAACCAAATCTGCTTTTCCCACTTCATCAGCATTATCGTATCCTCCAATGGGTGGAAGTTTTGGTTCGTCTTTTTTACATCCAGTAAATGTAAAAGCAAAAGTTGCGAATGCAATTAATCCAAAAATTTTTAATGTTTTCATTTTTTTTGTTTTTAAATAGGTTAATAATTTGATTTTTAGTATATTAATTTATTAATTGATATCCTAATCATAATTTGGATTCTGAGTAAGTATTCCTTTGCTTAAAGTAATTTGTTCTTCAGGTATAGGAAACAATTCGTGTTTTCCCTGTATAAAAACTTTTCCTACAGCTGACATTGCAACAGAAGCCTTTCCGGTACGTACAATATCAAACCATCGATCGTGTTCCATTGCCATTTCCAATCGGCGTTCTTTATAAATCTGATCTAATGTAACAGAGGTAAGCGGAATCAATCCTGCACGTTTTCTGATTTTATTAACAATGGATAATGCAGTATCCAACTGATTAATGTGGTATCCTGCTTCGGCTCTTATCAGCAAAACATCGCTGTATTTCAACAATCGAACATTTTTGGCAGTTTCTCCTTTATTGTCGTCCCAGGACTCCTTTGTGCGGCTTTGATATGCTTTATAATTGTACCTTGGATTTGCCCAGCCTGTAGCAGGAGTTTGGAATCCATCCCAAAGTACCTGTCCGGTAAACATTATGGTACCGTCTTTTCGTTTATCACCCGGCTCGTAAGCATTTGCCAGATTGACTGTTGGTGTATTAAAACCCCAACCGTGGTCAGGCGTTCCGCGTCCGCTCTGTACATCGGTATATCCGTTTACACCTTTGCCCAACGTTGCCTGAATTTCAAAAAGCGATTCTTTACTATTTTCCCCTACTTCACGCCACACATTGGCGTAATCGGGTAATAAATCATACATCTTGCTTGTTACTACGTTTCCTGCCATAGCAAATGCTTCGTTCCATTTTTCCTCATACATGTATACTTTAGCCAAAAGTCCCTGTGCAGCACCTTTGGTGACTCTGCCTAAATTTTCTCTGTTGTATTGCAATGGTAGTGAAGCTGCAGCATCCATTAAGTCCTTTTCGATTTGAGCATAGGTTTCTGCTTTTGTTTTACGTGAATAAACTACCTGATTTACGGTGGCTTCTTCTTTAAAATCCAGTTTTTCTACCACCACAGGTACACCACCAAAACATCTTACCAGATCAAAATAAAACATTGCCCGAAGGAATTTTAATTCGCCTATATAGCGATTTTTAATATTTTCCTCCAGATTTACCTTTTCTAAATAATATATACCTTCGTTGCAGCGGTAAATTCCTTCGTAACGTCTTTTCCAAACATCGTTGAATGAACGCAATGATTTATCAAAAGCCAGATCGTCAAGTTTGTCTTTATCTGTTCCTGCATCACCATCCGATGAGCCTTTGTCGGCATCATCCGATGTTATGCTCGTTACGCCAATCCAGGGGAAGCCATACATCTCAAAACTCAACATTTGATTATAAGCAGAGTTTACAACTTCTACAGCGTACAATGGTTCGGCAAGAAAATCATCTTTCGACATCTTATCCTGAGGAAGTACATTCAAATCCTTTTCGCAGCCGACTAAGAACAGTGTCAAGCAAAAAGTAATTATAGAAAGTATTTTAACGTGTTTCATAATTTCTTGTGTTAGTTACTTGATTAAATGTTTGATAGACTGTTTTATAATGTTATATTCAGACCAAAAGTAAGGGATCTGTTTGTGGGATAAGCATCCAACTCAATACCTGCAGAACCGAGCGGTGTACCCGAACCAATCAATTCAGGAGTAAATCCGGTATATTTTGTGAAAATAAAAGGATTAACAGCCGTTACATACACTCTCAATTTTTGAATTTCTTTTAGCACTTTCGGCAGAGAATAACCTATCGTGACGTTGTTAATTCTCAGATAATCTCCCTTTTCAATAAAATAAGTAGAAGCCAACGGAGTATCAGAATATGGTCTGGGATTTGCAGCATCCTGTTTTGGATTTGAAGGAATCCAAAAATCATTAAACTCATTCATTTCCACATTTTCGCCGCCCCAGCGTTGCGCTTTTTTACCATTGTACACTTTATTTCCCATTACACCATACCAATCCGTTGAGAAATCAAAATTCTTGTAATCAAATCCCAGATTGAAACCATAAGTCAGTTTCGGAATATACGAACCGGCGTTTATTCTTTCGGACGAATAAGCAAAAGCTCCATCTTCAGTATAGCCTGTATGTTCATATACATAGAACGATCCAATCGGGTCACCAATATGTATTTCTTTAGTATAATGTCCGTTACCCAGATCTCCACCGGTAAGTTTATCAAAATAAGAACTGTAGATTTGTTTTATCGCATTATTGTTTACTGCAAAATTTACACCTGCCCTATAATTAAACTCATCGCCCAATTTATCATTCCAGGAGAATGTGGCTTCAATCCCCTTGTTTTCAACCGTTCCGGCATTCAAATAAACATCTCCGGGAGAAAGTACTGTTGGAAGTTTTACAGGTAAAATTACATTATCGGTCAATTTACGATAAAATTCCAGGGTACCGTATAATCGTTGTTTCAACATTCTGAATTCAATACCGCCACCGAATTCTTTTGTTGTTTCCCAGGTTAAATCAGGATCAACGGCATAAGGAACAAACGAACCGGGATAAATTATTTCAGGTGAGCCAAAAGGATAAGTGGCACCGTTTTGGAAAAGTATCTGATTGACAGATGGAGCCGCGTTTCCGTTACCAATTTCACCATATCCGGCTTTTATTTTCAAATAATCAATTACTGAAGCATATTTTTCAAAAAAATCTTCGCTGCTCACAACCCATCCTCCCGAAACTGCCGGGAAAATTCCCCATTTTTTAGCCGATTGAAAATCACTGATACCGTCTCGACGAAGTGATGCCGTCAATAAATATTTTCGCTCATAATCATAATCAACACGCGCAAAATAACCCAGATTGACAAGCGGAGTTTGACTACTGTTTGATACTACATTATCAGGTGAAGTAACAATATTGCTTTTCGACAGGTCAAGCGACCAGTAATTAGGTTGGTAAGGTACGTTATTGCGCCTTCCGGAAAGATACTGTGCGGTTCTGGTAGTGGAACGTGTAACACCTAATACAGCTGTAATTCCATGTTTATCAAAATCTTTGGAATAGGTAAGAAAATTATCCCAGTTCCATACAAAAAAATGACTTCTGCTTTGACTTAACGTGCTGTAGAACTTATTGTTTTTATAAAAATCGTCTTCAGTCGCAGTTGGATTTTGGCTGAACCAATTTTCTTTATTCGGTGTGTAAGAATATCCCATACCATAATCAAATGTAGCACCGAAGTTGGAATTAAATTTCAGATCCTTGTAAATTTGTAGTTCTGCCCCCACAGTTCCGAATAAAGTGACATTTCTGTTTTTATCTTCGTTGTAACCAAGCATGGCAAGGGGATTCGGTACATTATTAAATTTATCTCCTATCATACCTATTTCTCCGGTAGCATTATCCAGAAATGGCATTCCCCATTTTCCGTTTTCATACTTCACGGGCATTATTGGCGATTGCTTATAAGCTGCTGTAAATGCACTTGAAGGTTGTGGTACGTTATTTACAACGGCAACATTGATGGATTGAGATATTTTCAGGCGATTGAAAAGTCTGTATTCATTTTTACTCAGAATGTTGGTTCTGTCATAATCAGTTCCTTTCAGAATCCCTTGTTCGTCGAAGCGTGAAATACCGAAATAATAATTCACGTTTTCTTCACCACCGGAAAGTGAAATGGAGTGATTAGTTGTCATTCCGGTTTGAGTTATTTCCTTGAGCCAATTCGTATCGTAAGGCTGAGTGGAAGCAAAACGGGTTCTCCCTGCGGCAAAATTCTGATAATATGCAAAATGATATGCATCTGCCATATCTACTGTTTTCATCATTGTTTTGAAACCGACGTAACCGTCGTATATCACTTTAACACTTCCTTTTTTCCCTTTTTTGGTAGTAACCAGAATTACACCACTTGCAGCTTTGTTTCCATAAATTGCGAGCGAAGAAGCATCCTTGAGTACATCTATAGTTTCGATATCGTTAGCACTCAGCCCATTAAGGCTATTTGCTTCAGTGCCGTCAATTACATATAATGGAGTTCCCCCACCCAGTACAGTATTAATACCTCGTATCATCACAGTCGGTGCCCGTCCCGGTTCATCTGTGGCAATAATGTTAACACCGGCTGCTTTTCCCTGAATAGATTGAATAGCAGATTGTGCTGGAGTTTTCATTATATCATCAGATTTAATCTGAACAACTGATCCTGTAATGGCTCCGGCTTTTTTAGTACCGTAACCAACTACCACTACTTCATCCAGCACCTTGTCGTTAGTTTCCAGTTGGATATTGAGTGGAGCATTGGATCTAACCGAAACTTCCTGACTTTTATAGCCGATATAGCTGATTTCCAGGATTGAATTTAACGGTACGGAAATAGAAAAATTCCCGTCAAAATTTGTAATCGTACCGTTATTGGTACCTTGTTGCAAAACTTTGGCACCAATCAATGTTTCACCGGTCTTTTTATCAGATATTACCCCCGAAATAGTTACGCTTTGGGCGACAATAGAGAAAACCGAAATAAACATCAGTAAAAAGATTGTTGTACGTTTGATTTTCATATGTACTACTTATTATTTGAAGTTAATTGAAAATTAAATCCTAATTTTTTTAACCCGTTTTGAATTTCCCGGTTTCCCATGAATAAATTCCAAACGAGTCCGCTGCGGAAGTTCTCAATCATTACTGCTATAGGCCCCTGGTCAATGGCAAGATAACTTTTCACCACTTGCTGACCTTCAATTAAACCGGGATTGTAAGAATCATAAAATCCGTATTTTCCAAAAACCTGTTTTCCTTTTTCAAAGTACAGATACTTTAATACCTCCATACTCTCCTTTGGAGTATAAACAATGGATGAAAGAGCTGCTGTAGGGGGAACAGTTCCGTTATCGGAATCGGTTCCGGGATGATGCGACGAATATCCGACTATCGGGTCGTCCGACGAAGTAAATCCCCATAAATTCGCTCCATAGCCCGTGTGCTTTTTTGGATTATTGATGGCATAAGCCCTATGGATAAGGGTGTGGGCTTTATTTCTTTCAAAGTAGTTTGTATAGCTGTCCGTCAATCCATTCGGATTTAGTCCCAGAAAACTGTAATGTGTGAAAAACAGCGGACCACCGTAATCCATTCCCAGGTCAAGTTTTATTCCATAATAACTTTTCCCGTTGTAATAATAAGGCGAATTTTTGAAACAGGCTTCATACACTTTTGCATCAATCGGATATGTGGGTGATGATGCTGCAAGCACATACGTAATCAGCGTTTCGTCAAATCCTTTGATGCAGTGGTTCATTTTCCATCCGTAATTTTTAGACCAATGCCAGTACAGAGAGTCGGAGCCCTGTGTGTACCAGTTCCATTCCACCGCTTCCCAAAGATGTGTAATTTTATTCGCCAATTCATGTTCTTTATCATTTCCTTTTTTCAAATATTCACGGGCGGTGAGCAGACCTTGCATCAATAATGCAGTTTCCACCAAATCGCCACCATCGTCATATTTACTAAAGCTGAATGCTTTTCGTGTATCTGCATTGTACCAGTGTGCCCACGCCCCATGAAACCGCTCGACAGAGCCGAGAAAACTGACAATCTTATTTATAACCTCAAAACCTTTTTCTTTGGGAAAATAATTTCTTTCGATTCCGGCAATGATGGCCATCAGTCCGAAACCAGTTCCACCGGTAGTTACTATATCGCCATTCACATCATTGCTGCGTTCACGTGCCATTCCGGTTCCCGGCTCTGCAAAATCCAAGAAATAACGGGTTGTATAACGCTGCGTCATATCCAGCAAATCTTCGTCTCTGTAAGCTTTTCGCGTTACTTTTATTTCAAATTTGGCAGCATCGGAATCGGTAACTTTCATTCCCTTCGGAATAATTCTGTAACGAATTTCAGTATTTGGGGGAATATTTCTTTCGTAAAAATCGAGAAAATTATCCTGAGTAGTTTCACCCTGTTTTACAAATGATTTTGCGTTTCCTACTAGTCGATACACTTCATACGTAAAACCCTGATGGTTTTTCCAGCAAATTTCTGAATGGCCCGGAAAGCTTTGAGCTTTCAGTTCATTTGGCACAACATATTGGCTTTGAGCAGACAATACTCCGAATATCATCAAAAGTAATCCTATACTTTTTAGCTTTTTCATAAACTATTTTTGCCAATTAATAGTTACCGATTTCACATCATGTGAATTCGTGCCAATCATTATTTCAAAATCACCGCTTTCCCAATCGTATTTCAGATCATTGTTATAATACTTAAGTTCTTCAGGTGTAATATCAAAGCTTACAGTTTTGCTTTCGCCCGCTTTGAGCATCACTTTTCGGAAACCTTTCAGTTCCTTTACCGGGCGGGTATTGCTTCCCACCACATCGCGGATAAAAAGTTGAACCACCTCTGCCCCATCGTATTTTCCGGTATTCGTTACCGAGATACTTGCTTTCAACGTCTGATTACCCTGCAATTGGGTATTGCTCAGATTAATATCTCCATAACTGAATGTGGTATAACTCAGCCCGTAACCAAACGGGAAAAGTGGAGAATTTGGAACATCGAGATAAACGGATCGGAATTTATCAAACTGATCCTCCTTGTTTTCGGGTCTGCCGGTGGATTTATGGTTATAATATATCGGCACCTGTCCTACATTCCGGGGAAATGTCATCGGCAATTTGCCCGAAGGATTTACTTTTCCAAAAATCACATCCGAAATGGCATATCCTGCTTCACTGCCTGCAAACCATACATTGAGAATAGCATCTGCCAGTTTACTTTCGTCATTCAACACCAGCGGACGACCGGTGAAAAGAACGAGCACAATAGGTTTTCCGAGTTTTTTCAGCTCAACGAGCAAATCTTTTTGCGATTGAGGTACTTCGATGTTCGATCTCGAACTTGATTCGCCACTCATTTCGGCTGTTTCTCCCAATGCTGCCACAATTACATCTGCCTTGCGGGCAACCTCCACGGCTTCTTTCAGTATTTCTTCCTTTGGCCGGTTATCCCGGTATGAGTTCTTGCCAAACATAGAGATACGGCTTTCAAACTGAGCATCGTAATCAAAATTAGCTCCTTTGGCAGTTACAAAATTTACTTTATCACCCAGTGTTTCTTTCAATCCTTTCAACATGCTTACAGCTTTGGCATGTTTTGCAGCAACACTCCACGTACCCGGCATATTTTCAGGATTATCCGCCAGCGGACCTATTACAGCCACAGTTCCTGAGGCTTTAAGTGGTAAAACATTGTTTTCATTTTTCATCAACACCATTGATTGAGCGGCAATACTTCGGGCTTCCGTTCGGTGCTGATTACTGAAAATCTCTGTTTTTGCCCGGTTGGCATCGCAGTATTTGTATGGGTCTTCAAACAATCCCAGTCTGTATTTTGCTTCGAGTATACGACGCACTGCCGCGTCAATAGCTGAATAACTTACCTGTCCTTCTTTCAATGATTTGGTCAGTGTTGTCAGAAATCCCTCACCCACCATATCCATATCCACACCGGCATTCAGTGCCAGCTTCGATACCTGCTGCAAATCGCCCATTCCGTGGGCAATCATTTCATTGATACCGGTATAATCGGTCACAACAAATCCGGGGAACTGCCATTGATTGCGCAATAAATCGGTTAATAGCCATTTGTTTCCCGTAGCAGGAATTCCATCTATCTCGTTGAACGAAACCATGACACTCCCGGCTCCGGCATCAACTGCTGCTTTGTAAGGCGTTAAGTATTCGTTGTACATTCTGACCCTGCTCATATCCACCGTGTTGTAATCTCGGCCGGCTTCGGCTGCTCCATACAGCGCGAAATGTTTAACGCAGGCAAGCATCGTGTTGCTGGCAGATAAATCATTTCCCTGATAGCCGTAAACCATTGCTTTTGCAATCTGACTTCCAAGATAAGCATCTTCACCCGAGCCTTCGGCTACGCGCCCCCAGCGCGGATCACGGGCAATATCCACCATAGGCGAAAAAGTCCAGTTGATACCATCGGCAGTGGCTTCCTGAGCGGCAATCTGTGCTGATCTCTTAATCAACTCCATATCCCACGATGAAGCAAGTCCGAGTGGGATTGGAAATGTTGTTTCATAACCGTGAATTACATCCATACCAAAAATCAGCGGGATTTTCAAGCGGCTTTCTTCTATAGCCACACGCTGCATTTCTCGGATTTTATCAACACCTTTAATATTAAACAATCCGCCGACTCTTCCTTCTTTGATTTTCTGACCGATGTTGGAACTTTTTGCCTGCCCTGTAGTGAAATCATCTGCAGACGGTAGATTTAATTGACCTAACTTCTCATCGAGTGTCATTTTCGACATCAGGTCACCAATGAATTGATCCATCGCTGGATTGGGTTTGAAATGAGTCGAATTCGTTGAAACAACCTTTGTTTGTACAGGTTTACTTACAATATCAACTGGCGTTTTTTTTATTTTTTTTTGCGCGTATGCTGAGTTCACAGGCGTTAAACCAATCAACATCATAATCGGCAAAAACAAGCAAAAATAGGAGGTCTTCATAGTTTTATAATTTCTGTAACAAATTTGCACACGAAATTTTCTAATTCAAAATATTTCAACCCTATTTGAATACTACAATTAAAAATACCTAAAAAAGGTAGCCCTATTTTAACCCTACACGATTCAACTAATTATTCATATATATCTCATATTGTGATAATTAGAAAGTAGTCATTTTGTAAAAACTGTCAGAAAAAAAATTAAAACAATATAATAGTATTTACTTGAACTCAATTAAAAATTCGCTGATATTTTTTTCGGATGGAATGTTCATCTTTTTACGAATTCGATAACGGGCTACTTCTACACCTTTAAGTGAAATGTTCATTAAGTGAGCTATATCCTTTGTGCTTAAATTCAAACGGAAAAAAGCACAAAACCGCAGATCATTAGCTGTTAATTCGGAATATGTAACGTGTAAGTTTCTAAAGAAATTTTCATGAATCCTGTCAAAATTAGCTTGAAAAATCGCCCAATCATCTTCAGAAGAAATATTTTCATCCAGAAGTTTTATCAGTTTATCATAATATTTGTTTGGATATTGTGTTCCCAATTTATTTTTTAAAGAAACAATTTCATCTTTGATTGTGTTCATCAGTTCATTTTTCTTTATAATAGTCATAGTTGATCCGGCAAGCTCTTTACTCTTCTGAACGATTTCCGATTCCAATTTCTCATTTTTTAATGCTATAATCTGTTGTTCTCTTTTTTCAATCTCCTTTTTGCGGATAGCTTCCTGTTCTTCATGAATCTTTTGTTTTTTAATTCTGAAATTACGCTTAACAAGCCAGTAAGCAAAATAAACCATCAGGGTAAGAAGCAAAATATACAGTATTTTTGAAAATGTATTCCAGTAGAAAGGAGGTCGAACCAGAAAATCATACGAAACTGTGGAAAGTACGTCATTGCTGTTGGACAGTGCCTGTACTTCGAAGGTATATTTTCCCGGTGACAGATAACTATATTCTTTAGAATTTTCCGGGGTAGATCTGCTCCAGACATCATCCAATCCTATCAGTCGGTATCTAAAAGAAAGGTTATTCAAATGTGAGTAAACAGGATAAAAAACGGAAAATCTGATGTTGTTGTTTTTATAAGATATCTTTACCTCGGAATCGGCTACGACAGGAAAATTAATTATCTTCCTGTTTTTTCTGTCACTCACTTCTACTTTTGAAATCTGAAGTTTATACTTACTCAAATTCATTTTACCGTTTTGTCTTTCATAGAGTGCCAATCCATTTTCGAGAGTTATTAACGACATTTTATCTTTTAGATAAAAAATATTTTGATAATTATCCACGGTCTGATTCAGAAACAATGAATTCTGTATCTGGTCAATTATATTGATTTTATCATTTTGTATTTTCACCAGAGCAGCTTCATCATTACGGATAAACCAGTAATAACTTGGCGACGAACTGCAAACCCGATAAGCCTGTGAAAATCGTCCAAGGGAGTTATTAATCAAATCGTATGGAATAATTTTCTTCTGAATGTCGTCGTAAGTGTAAAAAGCCATATTATCGGTAAATACAATCCGGTTATTGATTGAGAATACATTTATTGGCACTTTATGAACATTATCAAGCGATTTGTAAACTTTCAGGCTCTCTATCGTTCTAAGGTCTTCTTTCAAGCGGATAGCATAAAGTCCTGCATGCAAATGAGCCGCCCAGATAGTCCCCTTATAATCAACTTCAATATACTGAATGGGATTGAGAAAGTTACTTACCGAATGACTAAAAATCCAGACATTATTTTTTTTCTCATAAATACATAATTCGGTGTATGTACCCTGAACCAGCACTTCTTTGCCATGAATAATTCCTTTACTAATGCATATTCCGCCCTTCACCGGTGAAACTATTTTACTTTGAGTTTTATCCACTTCAAAAGTCTGTTCATTGTTTCCACATAAAAATTGATTATCAAATCTGGAAATGTTCCAAACCTGCCCGGTAATTCTTGGATCAAGAGTCACATTTTCGATTCTTTTTGCCGTTATGTTCAATTTTGCCCTGTAAAATCCCTGATTAGTGGCTATAAACAGATTATCAGGTTCCTGAAAATTGACAGAATAAATGGCTCCTATGGCTGGTGAGAATGTATGAATATAATTTAAAGATTTTCCAAGCCGCAACATTGAAATACCTTTATCCAAAGCTAGCCAAAGATTATTTTCCTGATCACAGCACATACCGAGAACAGTATTGTTTTGCAGCACATTGTTTGTATTAAGCGACCACACCTTTTGACCTTTGTAATTCAGAGCAGTCACACCGTTTTGGATAGTTCCGATGACCAGTAAAGAATCCTTTGTCAACACAGCTTTGTTTATATTAGCTCTTGACAACTCCCTGTCAGTATCCGTGATTAACCGTCTGAAATCAATACCGTTAAAAATGTAGATTCCATCTGCTTTAGTTACGATGAAAGCTTCATAATGATTAATCGGGAGCATTGCTACTACTGCACTTTTAAAAGGAGCGCTATTTACCGGAATAAAATCTTCCTTCTTTTTGTCATAATAACATAACCCTTTCTGATCTGTGTGAGTATAAATTTCATTTTTAAACTTCTGGAAGAAAAGAAAAGTCAATGGAAATCGTTTCCCTCTTAAATTATGTTTATCATAAATAAAAAAACTCGTGAAAGACTGAAAAATAATCTTTCCGTCGGTTTCAAGTATATTCCATATCTCATCATTCTGCATGTTATAATTGCCTAGTTTATCGGAGATTGAAGTATAAACCAGCAATCCTTTGTTATCTTTCTCAAAGTAGCCAAATTCTTCGAATGATCCGACATATATTTTCTTATCGGAAGAAATAAAAAGTGAACGAATAATCTTGTTTCCCGGTATTTTATAAACTTTCCAGTTAGAACCATCAAACTGCAATAAGCCCTGGTTATTACCAAAACACATCTTTCCGTCAGCAGCTTGTTTAACATCCCAGTTCTGGTTTGAGGCATTATAATCTTTCTTTGAATAATGGTTGACAATGGGTGTAAATTCTTGTGCAAAGATAAATATCTGAATAGCAACCAGGAAAGATGTTATCAAAATTCGAATTTTCCACATATTCATACTTTATGTTAATTCATTGTAACGCAAATTAATCTTAACGCGTTATGCAAAATTAAAATAATTTTACGATTACTGTATTTCGAATGCATATTTTCTAATAAAAAAGCCCTGCAGTAATAATTACTGCAGGGCTTTTCAGCTTTATAAAAATACGAATTACTAATATTTTTCTTTGCTAAGCATTATTTTTTTAATTCAGCTGCTGCTTTCAGTTCTTTTTTCTTCTTCTGACTTAACATGATATCATAAGCAACCGGTACAGCAACAAATAATGTTGAATAAACACCCAAAATAGAGCCAATTAACAGGGCGAAAATAAATCCGCGGATTGTATCACCACCGAAGATGAATATTGCAAACAACACTACCAGAACACTTGCAGAAGTACTAAATGTACGGCTTAAGGTTTCGTTAAGCGCTTCATTTATCACATCTTTCTTGTCTCGTTTCGGATATAACCCTGTATTCTCACGGATACGGTCAAAAATAACCACCGTATCGTTCACAGAGAAACCGATGTAAGTCAGTATCGCCGCGATAAAATTCAGGTCCATTTCCATGGAGAATGGCATGATGCCCCACAACAGAGCAAATGAGCCAATAATAATTATGGTATCATGAGCAAGACACAGCATAGTACCCATGGAAAAAGCAAAGTGGTTGAAGCGGATGAAAATATACAACGACACACCGAGCAGGGAAAGAA
>DAONDU010000063.1:0-14162 GCA_035402725.1 Paludibacteraceae bacterium
CTCATCGGCAAGGTGCCAGGCAATGGCTTCTCCTTCGCGGTCCTCATCGGAAGCCAGCCAAACGGTAGTCGCTTTTTTTGCTTCCTTCTTGAGTTCAGCCACAATTTTCTTTTTATCCGCCGAAACTTCGTATTGCGGAGCGTAATTATTCTCAAAATCAATACCCAATCCTTTCTCGCCCAGATCCCGAATGTGTCCCATGCTGGACATTACTTCAAAATCTTTTCCGAGAAACTTTTCAATCGTCTTTGCCTTCGCAGGCGACTCTACAATGACTAAATTATTGGACATAATTACGCTTAATTTTTAATTACGAATTCAAATTCGGGTGCAAAATAACAAAAACAAAAGGGTATCAGCCAAATTTTCAGCCTATTATTTTTGTTTTTTATAAAATTAAGACAAAATTAGGATCGTAGATTACACCGTAATTTTGGTTAATCGAGGATGTCAGTTACTTCGTAATCAATGGCCTCTACGGCTTCTTTGATCTTTTTGTCGGATACTTCTTTCGTCAGTATCAGTTTAGCCGATCGGTTTTCCAGATCAACTTTTGCTTCAACTCCGTCAATTTTATTTAATGCTTTTTCGACCCGTGCTGCACAGTGCGAGCAGCTCATACCTTTGATTATTGCTGTTTTTTCCATAATTGTTTGATTTTTATAGTTAATAATTATCGAATAGTTTGCGATTTTGTGGGTTTGAATTTCTTCAATCTTAACGCGTTGCTTACCACGGTAACGGAGCTTAAACTCATGGCTGCCGCGGCAAACATCGGGCTGAGTTTCCATCCAAGTCCGGCATAAAACACACCGGCAGCTAACGGAATGCCGATTATGTTGTAGAAAAACGCCCAGAACAGATTTTGTTTGATATTTCTAATGACGGCTTTACTCAAACGGATGCCGGTTACCACACCGAGCAAGTCGTTTTTCATCAGCACTACATCGGCAGCTTCGATGGCAATATCCGTACCGTTACCAATAGCAAAACCCAGATCAGACCGTATGAGTGCAGGAGAATCATTTATTCCATCGCCAACCATAGCGGTCTTTTCGCCTGTTGCCTGTAACTGCTGTACCACTTTATCCTTATCCTGTGGCAGCACTTCGGCTATCACCTCGTCCAGCCCGAGTTTTTCCTGAATTGCCAGAGCTGTACGCTTGTTGTCGCCTGTTACCATCATAGTTTTCAGGTTCATCGATTTAAGCAGTTCAATAGCCTCTTTACTTGTTTGTTTTAATACATCTGCTACTGCAATAATGCCCAGCACATTTTTCTCATCTGCAACTATAAGCGGTGTTTTACCTTTCTGCGAATAGTGATGTATCTGATTTTCAATGTCAACAGTATTTGTGTTTTCTGAAATGAAAGACAGATTACCGACCCGAACTATTTTATCTTTAATTTTTCCGGAAATGCCTTTTCCCGGAATATTATTAAAATCACTAACGGGATACAATTCAATTTCTTTTTCTGCCGCTTTCTGAATGATTGCTCCGGATACAGGGTGCTCCGAAAATTTTTCGAGTGATGCAGTGATGCGAAGCAATTCATTTTTATCTAAATAATGTATGGGTTCGATATCTGTAACTTCCGGACGTCCTTCAGTGATTGTTCCGGTTTTATCCAGTAAAACGGTAGTTATTTTTCCACCCGTTTCAAGTGCTACGGCCGATTTAAACAACACGCCGCACTCTGCGCCTTTACCGGTTCCGACCATGATAGCTACCGGTGTAGCCAGCCCCAGTGCGCACGGACATGAAATAATCAGTACCGAAATACCGATGGACAAGGCAAATTCAAAAGGATAGCCCATGTTAAGCCACACGGCTGTAGCCAGTAGGGCAATGCCAATAACCGCCGGAACAAAAATCCGGCTTATCTGATCTGCCAGTTTGGAAATAGGAGCTTTCGAAGAAGATGCTTCTTCCATCAGCTGAATGATTTGTGAAAGCGTGGTGTCTTTTCCTACTTTTGTTGCACGGAAGGTGAAGTAACCGCTCCCGTTAATACTGGCTGATAATACATGGTCGCCTTCCTGTTTGTAAACAGGGATGCTTTCGCCAGTCAGAGCCGACTCATCAACCGACCCTGAGCCACCGGTAAGAACTCCATCAACCGGGATTTTTTGTCCGGGACGAACGCTTACGATATCGTTTAACCGTACTTCTTCAACAGGAATCTCTATTTCAGTGTTGTTGCGAATGACCGTTGCTGTCTGAGGTGCTGAGTCGATTAATTTGGTCAGGGCATCGGAGGTTTGACGTTTAGATTTTGCTTCGAGATATTTCCCCAGTGTTACGAGTGTGAGAATAGTGGATGCCGACTCGAAAAACAAATTGTGCAGGTACATCCTGACAGTTTCAGGGTTGTTTTGTCCAAGGCCGTTTCCGATTTTGTAAATGGCAAAAACCCCGTAAATGATAGCTGCCGAGGAACCGATTGCTACAAGGGCATCCATTGTAGGTGACAGTTTCCATAAACTTCGAAAACCATGTGAAAAGAATTTACTGTTGACAAAAGCGATGGGAAGCGTGAGCAAAAACTGTGTAAAAGCAAAAGTCAGTGCATTATCACTGCCCGTGAAAACCGAAGGAAGCGGAAAATCAAGCATGTGTCCCATACTTAAATATAACAGCGGAACTAAAAACAAAAATGAGATGATTACTCTTCTTTTCATCTCTTTTTGTTCTTCAAGTGCATAATTTACTTTTGGAGTTGTGGTACTTACAATCGATTTTTCCTTTTCAAATGCTTCATATCCAGCATCTTCCACCGAACCTATGATTTCTTCAACCGACAATGCCTGTTGGTCGTAATCAACAGTCATACTGTTTGTTAAGAGATTAACGCTCACATCCTGGACACCGTACAGCTTTCGCACGCTTTTCTCCACATGATTCACACAGGCCGAACAGGTCATTCCCACCACATCAAATTTCTTCGTTTCCATCTTTAATTATTAATACGAATTGAAACAATTTAAATCAGGATATGTTCATCCTTACATGTTTCTAACAGATTTTTAGCAGTAATTAAAGGAAAGACGCCGAATTTGATTATCTGTACCAGAGTTGTTGATCCCGGCAGGTTTTGCAGACCGCATTTTCATAAGGAATTCGGTATTCGAGCATGATTTCATGCGTGCCGTTCTGATTGTAACCGGTGATGAAGCTCTGATCGTAAGCATAACCTATCCTGAAATTTTCTGTCAGATTTACTCCCAGCAAGGCTGTAACTTGCCTTGAGCTCCGGTAGGTAAGTCCAATGTCAAAGATTTCACGGCTGCCGGTTGATAATCCGGTGGGGTGTTTGAACCGAACGATGCCATTACCTTCCAGTACAAAAATATTGGAACGGTTGACCACCTGAAGTCCAAGATAGTAATTCATGATTTCTGAACGGGTATTTTTGTAAATGGCAAAGCCATACCGGTGATTGTCGTTCAGAAACAGATTGCTGTTTTTGCCGATAGAGAAGAGGTGAGTTGATGAGATGCCGAATATGAAATTATCGTTCTGAAATTCAACCCCGATATTTGCATCGGGTTTTGTCTGAGGTTCAATATCGCGCAAAAGAGCCGGGTCAAGGTCAGTTACCGGAGCATAGGATGCAAAGTCAATGGTTCGGATATATGCCCCGACCGAAACTCCAAACGATAAGGACCAGGTTTGATTGTCGGAAACGCGATAGGCGTAATTAATCATCGGGTTGAAAGCATTGGTAAGACCGATATTGTCATTTACCACGGATAATCCAAAGGCAGAATTAATTGAATTGAGATAGCCAGATACCTGTACATTTTCCACTTTTGGAGCTCCCGTTATACCTGTCCACTGATTACGGATATTAGAGAAAAGATAAATATAGCCGGTTCTGGCGATGGAAGCCGGATTGTAATTTCCCCGGTTATACCAGTGAGTTGCCATGCTTATATCCGTTTGAGAATAAGCACGGATGCCAGATATAATCCAGCAGGTAAGCAATATCCATATAACAACGTTTTTGTTCATTCTCCGGTTATTTTTTCAGTGTTATAAATCCCTTTATTTCTTTTAAACTCTGATTTTTATCCTTATAATTAATCAGATAGAAATAGGTGTCGTTGTCTGCTGTTTTACCATGATAAGTACCATCCCAACCGGTGTTTCCTTTGTAAAGTGAATTTCCCGCGCGGTCAAAAACCTGCAGGTCATAACCAGCCATGAAAATATCGTTCACACCATCACCGTTAGGCGAAAACACATTAGGTATATAGGGAGCGACTTCTATCGTTTTTGTTGAAAAACTGCTACAACCTGCTAATAGGGTGGATTTAAGCTGAATTTTATATTCGTAAGTGTTTCCGTTGATTGGGTAGGTGTGAATAAAACTGTTTCCATTCTCTATTGTTCCATCTCCTAAGTCCCATTCATAATTTACACCATCTTCGGGTGTAATGCTGAAAGTTACATTGTTGTTTTTATTATCAATTTTTTCTCTCGAAACAGAAAAGTCACTTTTTGGTACTGTATTTATCACAACCTTTGTAGCTGCGGTTGCAACCTGTCCGAGCGCGTCGGTCACCGTTACATTGTAAATCCCAGACATACCCGTTGTGCAGTTTGAAATTACCGGACTTGACTCTTCCGAACTAAATCCGTTGGGACCTGTCCAAGAGTAGGTAAACGGAAGAGCATCACCAGCGGAGTTAACAATCAGTTGCATGTTAGATCCTTCGCAAACCGGGCTTGTATTCGATACGTCTATGGAAAGCGGATCTGTGTGAAGAGTACTGATCAGAATATCGTCAATATAATAATCGTTACCCATTATCAGTTTATAACTGTTTAACAAACCAATTGTCACATCGTTTGTGGCCAATGTTGCTGATGTGGGTACCGAAAAATTTAAGTCGTATCTGATCCATTTACCTTCATCAGTCAGTAATGGACCACTGTAGGTGTATTTTTTACCGTTCGTGTTGTTAATTGCTTCCATCGAAAACTGCGAACTTTTAGCAACTACATAAATCCAGAACGAAAAGAGATAACGAAATCCGGTTTTTAGTTTCAGATCACGTTTATAAATATGATTTGATGTTAAGCCGGCATTGATTACCATTACAGCTCCGTTATGGTCTTTTTCTGTGTGATCTTCGGTAAAATATCGCGTAGAACCTGTTGAAGTTACTGATGATAGTGAAGGTGCTGTCCAGAAGTAAGAATCGCCTGTCAAAATCGCATCTTTAATATGAGCGGGATCTACCACTGTGTAATAATTATCTTCAATGGTTCTCTGTTTGTTGTCTCCTGTCTCACTGGCAAATGTGTAACTCCCGGCAGGCACATACTGACATTCAACACGATGAATATGTTCTCCGAAATTTTCAAAAATGATTGTATCACCATAGGTCGTTGATTGTGCCTTGGTAGAGATTGTCGGTGATAAACAAACAAGTACTCCGATTAGAAATATAATTATTTTCTGTTCCATAATTTTAAAGGGTTTATCTTTTTAGCTGTATAAACCCTTTTGCCGTTTTTTCCGAGCCGTCCGTATCTATATATTTTATATAGTAAAAATAGGTGTCATTGTCTGCTTTTTCCCCTTTGTAATTGCCATCCCATCCGTTGTCGCCCTTATAAAGGATGTTCCCGTTTCTGTCATATATAATGATTTCCTTGCCATCCATAAATTTGTCGTTGATGCCATCACCATTCGGGGTAAAAACATTGGGGATGAAAAGCACAACATTGACCATCTTTGAGGCTGAATTCCTGCAACCATTGGCATTGACTGCGGTGAGGGTTATTTTGTAGTTCGTTAGATTCGGGTCTACATCGTACTTATGTGTAATTCTGGTTCCCTGTTCTGTTTTGCCGTCGCCCATATCCCAATGGTAGTTTACTCCGTTCTGAGCTGTAACGCTGCAGCTGAGTTCATTATTATGTAAATCAATTTTGTTTACAGACATATTAAAACCGGCATCGGGAAGCGGATCTTCATTTACTGTAAATGTGAATTGTTTTTCGCAGCCGCGACGGTTTTTACCTGTTACGGTATAACTGCCGGGTTTATCGACCCTGATGGAATCGGAAGTTTCGCCCGTGCTCCAGCTATATGTGGCTGCTCCCGAAGCCGAAAGAACGGTGCTGCCTCCGGAGCAGAAAAGCTCAGATCCACTGGTTGTTAAAGTCCAGGCTGGCTCCTTTTTTACATTAACCCTGATAGTGTCCGTATGGCAGTTGTTGCTTGAATATCCGATCATCCACACCTCAGTGTCTTTTCCCACAGTAATGTTGTCGGCAGTCGAACCGTCGAACCATTCATAGTGATGAGCTCCGTGGGCTTTGAGCAATGTTGTTTCGCCCGGACAATAGGTGGAGTCACCATCGATCCCAATCAACGGCGGAAAAAATGTTTCAACCATTTTGGTCACTGAATCCGTACAGGTCGATGGTGGATTTTTTACAACCAACGTAACCGGAATCATTCCCGAAACTGAGTGGAAGTCATGAATTGGGTTTTGATCAGTCGTTGTGCTGCCATCACCAAAATCCCAGTGGTAATCGAGTGTTCCGTGTGTCGACGGACTGGTAATGGAGAAAATGATGGTATTATTTACTTTGTTACAATCTACCTGACTGTGAGTGAAATCGGCATTGGGCGAATATCTGAATATTGTTGCCGAAAGTGTGGCATCGCATCCTGTTGCCGACTGCATTTCGCAGGTATAGGTGTCGCCTTCGGATATTACGTTACTCGACAGTTGGAGCGTTTGTCCTGTAAATACAGGGTTGTTCAGGCTGTCTTTCCATTGATACGATTTAAATCCGATAGGAGCTGTGAGGGTGGCTATTTTGTCGTCGGCACAATAATCAACTGTAATATATAATGGCTGACAATGTGCTGTGAGGTATGCATAACCGAAATGCCCTTTTCGACGGCAATTAGCCGACATAAATTCAAGTGTTACTGTCTGTCCGATGTATTTTGTAAGGTTAATGCCTACTGTAGTCCAATCGCGCCAGTATAATGGTTTACCATCGTATTGTATTGTGTTCCATCCCTCCACATTGGCATTCGAAGCATTGACATCGTAGTTGGCGCAACTTGCTTCCCCGGTAATTTCATTACCATCTTTATCCAGAATACTTACTTTGAAACGGGGTTCATCTTCTGGAAAGTGGCTGCTGTCGTGCGGATCTTGAAGAACCACTGCAAAGTTATATACAATAAATGCGTTTTGCGGGGTAACATCCAGCTGGTAGGTTAGGCTTTGTCGCAAACCTCCATTACCCAAACTGGTAGAACCAAGTTTTACGGAAGTAGAGTAACCATCCGGTATGAGTTTCAGTTGTGTTCCACCCACTATCGGATCGTATCCGTTCGATGTGATGATGGTATGTCTGCCGTTAACAATTCCTTCTACTTTTGGTGTCGAAGTGACATATCCCGATTGACCATCTGCCCAGGTATATGCTCTCCAGTTGGTAAAATTATGAAGTTCAAATCCTATATTTGTGCAATAAGGTTCATCTGCTAATCCTGTATTCATAAATCCTGTAAGAAATACGAATAACATTATGATATGTTTGTATAGGGGTTTCACGCACAAATACATGAAGAAGTATCAATATAAATGTATATATTAAGTCAAAAAAAATGTAAAGAAAACGATAATTATTGTTCTATACGTAATTTTTAACTCTATTTATTTATTTTGATTAAGTTTCTGATAGGAAAATCTGATCGGGAAGGACTGGCTAATGTTATGTTTTTGAACGGGATGGTTTAAAATTAAAGATGGTAGCCACGCCTGACTACCAATCTTTGTTAACCTTAAATCTAATACTATGAAAAAAATCACGAGTCAAAGATAGAAATTGTTTTTTTACCACACAAGATTATCTCTTGATTTTATTCAAATAATAACATACATTAACATAGTATTTAAAATAAAATACATATATTAAAACTTAATGTAAGTTTTACAATAAGGTTAGTCTGATTTTCTATTTTTATGTAGTTACATATAGTTAGTTCTATAGACAATATAATTGATTTATATTATCAATAATACTCATGGGATTTTCAAGAGTATTTAATTCTATTTATCTCATTTCAATAGATTACGTGCTTGATTTATGCGTATCAGATTTCTTCAAATCTGGCTGTGAAAAATCGCAGTTGTTTTGGTTCATAAATAAATCGCAGACCGCGTATTTGTTCTTTGTTTTGATAAAGTTTGATAACCGCATCAGCCACCAAATCCATATGACGATAAGTATATACACGTCTGGGTATCGTCAGCCGTACTGTTTCAAGTTTAGGGCGGTGATTTTCACCTGTAATTTTGTCGCGTCCGGCCGATACTATACCCCGTTCCATACTCCGAACACCCGATTCGAGGTAAAGATTGGCCGCCAGGCTTTGAGCCGGAAACTGATCCTGAGTGAGGTGCGGGCAAAAACGTCGGGCATCCAGAAATACTGCATGTCCACCCACCGGTTCAATAATCGGAATGCCGGCTTCCAGCAAGCGGTCGCCAAGGTAACGAACCTGTTTGATGCGGTGTTCGATGTATTCATACTGCATGGATTCTTTCAGACCGATAGCCATCGCTTCCATGTCACGACCCGCCAGTCCGCCATAAGAAGGCATTCCTTCATAAACTACCACGAGTTCTTTGGCATCCTCAAAAAGCTTTTCGTCGTTCATGCACAGAAATCCACCGATATTTACCAGACAGTCTTTTTTGCCGCTCATGGTGCATCCATCGGCATAGCTGAACATTTCATGTACGATTTCCTTTATGCTTTTATCTTTAAATTCTTCTTCCTGTTCTTTGATAAAATAGGCATTTTCTACGCAGCGGGTGGCATCATAGAATACTTTTATGCCGTGTTTACGGGTGAGTTCGCGCACTTCGCGCATGTTTTTTATCGATACGGGCTGGCCACCAGCCAGGTTCACAGTTACTGCAAGACAAACGTAAGCAATCTTATCAGCCCCTTTATCCATTATCAGTTTTTCGAGTTTTTTCAGATCGATATCTCCCTTAAACGGAACATTGAGACTAGCGTCATGTGCTTCATCGCGGATAATATCCACAAATATTCCTCCATTCTTTTCCTGATGGAATCGGGTAGTGGTGAAATACATGTTGCCCGGAACATACTGCCCGGGTTTGATGGCTATTTGTGACAGGATATTCTCAGCTGCCCGTCCCTGATGTGTGGGAACCATGTATTTAAAGCCGAAATATTCCTGTACCGTTTGGTAGAGGTGGTAAAAATTCCGGCTGCCGGCATACGCTTCATCGCCCATCATTATACCCGCCCACTGACGGTCGCTCATGGCGTTGGTGCCGCTATCGGTAAGCAGGTCAATGTAAACATCTTCCGAATCGATTAAAAAGGTATTGAATCCCGCTTTTTTGATGACAGCTTCGCGTTCTTCCCGTGTGTTCATTTTTACATATTCCACACTTTTTATGCGGAAAGGTTCTGCGGGATAATTCTGAAAGTCCATATTGATGTGTTTTTTGGTTAATATTGCAATTGCTTTACAAATGTAAAGTGAAATAAGGGAATATCAAAAGAAAAATGTAAAATAATTTTGAATAAATTCGTATGTGGTGCGTATTGCTGACAAAATGCTATTTTATAGTTGTAGTGCAATGAAAATTGATAAATAATTTTTGGACACGTTTAAATCCGTAAAGGTCATCAGAATCGTCTGATATATAATTATTGCATTTTAAAACCATAAAACAAAGTAATATTTCCCTGTTTTATTCGTCAATAAATATGAACAGGATTCATCTTAAAGAAATATTTAGTTTATCCCATATTTAGTTTTGCATTTTGTTTAACAATCCGCTTGCCATGTGAATAGTGAGCGGATTTCTTTTTGAATTAATAAATTTTTTTTGTTTTTTACAGATAGTGTAATACGTTGTTATCCAGTAAGTAAATAAATATAAATGTGAGGAACGAAGCTGAATGGAGAAATTTTTTATTGTTTTTAAATCCAAAACGTGTTTTGATTCGTCTAATTCATAAACAACGATTATATTTACAAACCAATTAAACTGAAAGACTAAAAATGAAACGATTAGGAATTTTCTTATTAGGAGTATTTCTGCTGGTGGGCAGCATGGCAGCTCAGGACCAGGCGAAACAGGATACGGCAAAAGCTGTAACGACAGATAGTCTCGAACAGCTCTATATGAATGAAGATCTGGACGCCAGAGAAGCAATCCTGCTGAAAAAGCTGGATGCAAAACAGCTGATGGATCTCGAAACATTGCGACTGAACGAGCAGGGTAAAAACAATATGCCGTTTTCGGGATTAGGATTAGTACTTATTTGTCTGGCGCCATTTATCATGGTAATTTTAATTGTATATTTTGCATCAAGAGAGAGTGCGAAAAAAGCCAAACAGCGTTACGATATCTCTATGAAAGCGCTTGAACTCGGACAGCCTCTGCCTCAAAGCTTTTTCGATGAGCCCAAAAAGAGAACTTCACGACTGCAAAGTGGTCTGGTATGGCTCGGGGTGGGCATTGCAATCGTAATAGGTTCCTTTGTTTTAAGTAAGGAAAATTTATTCTTGTTCGGAATTATACCGGCATTTGTCGGACTTGGAATACTGATTGCTTATCTGGTTGAAAGACCAAAAGCCGACAACGCCAATAACACTCCGGCAACGAATGAATAAAGCTGAAGATATGCTTTTGGTATCGCAGGTGGTTATCGCTGATGACCACCGTGCGTTCGATCGACTGGTTCAGAAGTATCAATCGCCCATACGCAGGTTTTTGATTAATCTCACCATGGGCGATACCATGTTAAGCGATGATCTGGCACAGGAAACATTTATCAAAGCATATCTCAACATTCGCTCTTTTCAGGGCATTTCGGCATTTTCTACCTGGCTGTATCGTATTGCTTACAATACTTTTTACGACTCTGTGCGCGCTAAGCGGGGCTACGATGATCTGAATATTGCTGATCTGGACAAAAAATACAGCACCGAAATAGAATATTCTGCCGAAAAAAATGATATTTTTGCAGCATTGAAATTGTTGCGTCAAGATGAACAGGCTGCAATTCTTCTTTGTTATATGGAAGATAAAACTCACAGGGAAATTGCAAAAATCATGAACATCCCACTTGGTACTGTGAAAACAAACATTCTGAAGGGAAAAGAAAAAATGGGAAAATTTTTAATACAAGCAGGCTATGGAAACTAACGAAGATAAATTATTAAAATCTTTTTTCAGCCAAAACAAACCGGAAATAGCAGATAATGGGTTTACCCAAAAAGTGATGCGCCGGTTGCCTGAAAATGAGCAAAAAACAGGATGGATAATTCTAATGTTTACGGCATTGGGATGTCTGATTACTTTTGCACTGGTAGATGTGCCCGAAGTAATCAGCGAGATATTTACTTTCCTGCTTGGAGTACCCATTTATTACCTGCTGGGTGGCTTTATGCTCATTCCAATAGTAACCTTGGTGGTGATGATAGCTTACAGACGAGAATATAATCTGGCCTGAATAATCAGTTGAAATAACAGAAAAAAGTGGAAAACTCATACGGGTTTTCCACTTTTATTGTTTGAAAGTTTGTTGTCTGTTATGCAACCGGATATTAAATTCAGCTATAACTCATCAATATCTTTTATCTTTTTTTCAACTGCCGCATTCCAGTCGGAATAAACTTTCCGGTAATAATCTTTTACGAGCTTCGGATTGTTTTTACTGTCATAATGACCGGCCCGGGCTCTGAATTCTGTGGCCATCTTCGAAATATCAACTGCCAGAACGTCGGCTTTTTCGGATACATCTTTTTTCGAAAGTAATGTTTTAAAAAAAACGTCAGTGATTAACTCTGATGCAATGAACTGCATTGTTTTTTTCAGTTTTCTGCGGCTTGCCATGATGTTATCAGTTTTAGGAGTGAATAATTGTTACAAATATAACTGATAATTATGATTATAGCGTCTTTTTTAAGTAAATTTGCCGGAAAATAATTTATAACAGTTTACGTTTTCAAAGAATAATTCATCGCAACCGCATCCTATGTTTTTCCGTAAAATACATCATATACTCCTTTTTATAATAATTGCACTTGTTGTACAAATGCTAATTCCTTCGTGTATAGACGAGAGCATTTCGGCCGATACAAGTCTTAAACTGGAGTTTTCGGCTGATACATTGCAGTTCGATACGGTTTTTACGACCATAGGCAGTTCTACTTCACAGATCAAGGTTTATAACCCGAACAAAAAGAATCTGAAGATTTCGGCTATCGGACTGGGTATGGGTGCAAACTCCCCCTACCGGATTAATGTGGATGGCAGCACCAGCAAGAATAACCAGTTTACCGACATAGAACTTCGCGCCGGCGACAGCCTGTTTGTTTTTGTGGAAGTGACCATCGACCCGCTTAAAACAAATGCACCTGTATTCGTCAAAGATTCTATCGTTTTTCTTACAAACTCGAACCATCAGGATGTGAAACTCCTTGCTTACGGACAGGATATGGAGATACTCAGCAACAGAACCATCCGGAATGATACCACACTGACGGGTGAAAAACCGTATTTGGTATATGGCGATCTGGTGGTCGATAGCGCGAAAACACTTACACTCAATCCGGGATGCCGTCTGTATTTTCATAATCAGGCTAGCCTGGTGGTTTATGGCAATCTGATTGCCAATGGTACCCGCGAACTTCCGGTGCTGATGCGCGGCGACCGCACGGACCGTATTTTTACCGACATTCCGTATAATTATGTTTCAAACCAGTGGGGAGGAGTATTGCTGCTGAATGAAGCGGGGAAACATAAACTCAACAATGTGACGATGAACAGTGGTTATGCCGGAGTTTATCTTTCCAATCAGAACCGCAACAAACGCCCTTCACTCGAAATGACTAACTGTCGAATTCACAACTTTCTGAAATACGGACTGGTGGTACAGAACGCCGATGTACTCGTGGCAAATACCGAAATTTCAAACACCGGAGCTTACTCTGTTTATCTCAACGGGGGCAAACATACTTTTATTCATACCACTATTGCAAATTATTTCAACAGTACCAACGTACGCATACAACCCTCCGCACGCGAAAATTATGCTGCATTGATGATCATGGAACTGAATCGTATTATTCCTATGGAAACTGTTTTTGAAAACTGCATCATTTCAGGTTCTTCGACCAATGAGATGGATATCATGACCCGGTTTTCGGAACAGTATCACGGATTATTCAGCAACTGTTACATCCGGAAAACCAAACCGGCCAATGAAAATCCTGTTTACAGCCACATCAGCTGGTACGACAAGAATAAAAGAGATACAGTGTTTGTAAATACTTATTTTGACAACGAAAAACTGGTTTACTATAACTTCATGCCTGATTCTGTGTCGCCAGCCCGAAACATTGGCAGTATGGATGCAGCCTTAAAATATCCGTTTGATATAAATGGAAACAGCAGACTTGAAGATAATAAGCCCGACGCAGGGGCTATCGAATGGCAACCGGTAAAAAAAACAGCAAAATAGTCTGAAATTCAAAGTATTGTACATGAAAAAGCTTAGTGTCATCCTATTTATATTTGTTGTTTGTCTTTCGGCGAAAGCACAGGGACATGAAAAGCAGAATTTCAGGATTGTGAGCTATAATGTGGAGAACTATTTCGACGTGGTAAACGACTCGCTGACCATTGATGAAGAATACCTTCCTGAAGGTCTGCGTGCATGGAACATTACAAAGTATCAGACAAAACAGAACAATATTTCAAAGGTTATAGCAGCAATTGGGGGATGGGATGCACCAGCTCTGGTGGCTCTCTGTGAAATTGAATCAGAAAAATGTATGCGGGAACTAACCGGGTTTTCTCCCTTGAAAAATCTGGGATATAAATATCTGCATCATGAATCACCCGATGCTCGCGGAGTGGATGTTGCGCTGATGTATCAGCCGGATATGTTTGTTCCTTTTCACGATGAAGCCATACGCATCAATTTCCCTGAAACCAATTCTACAACCCGTGATATTTTATTTGCTTCCGGATTGTTGCCAAACAACGATACCTTGCATGTTTTCGTATGTCATTTCCCGTCGCGGCTGGGAGGTGAACTGGAATCGGAAGACCGCCG
>DAONDU010000064.1:0-13928 GCA_035402725.1 Paludibacteraceae bacterium
TGGTGTCATTTAAAAAACTGCAATCATTAGCTCAAACAACAGAAAACAAAAATATTGCCCGGCTTGGAATACTCCGTTGCTCCTATTTCCTGAATAATCAGACCGAAACGATAAACATTGCCACCGAGATAATCAACGATCCGAAATCGTCTGAGGCAGTACGAACTGAAGCAAAACTCAATCGTGCAAAAGCCCGCGTACAGCAGAATAAGCTTACTGACGCTCTCAAAGACCTGAAAGAAATCACCATCGATACACGAACACCATTCGGAGCTGAAGCAAAATACACCCTTGCTGATGTATTGTTCAAACTCAACCGGTTGAATGAAGCGGAAGCCGAAGTTCTTGATTTTGCCAAAAAGGGAACACCCTATCAGTACTGGCTGGCAAGCAGCTTTATTGTACTGGCTGATGTTTATATTCAAAAAGGAGATGATTTTCAGGCTAAACAATACCTGCTCAGTCTGCAGAAAAATTATACCACTAATGATGATATTCAACCAAAAATCATTCAGCGTCTGAATGAGATTGAAAATCGCTCCAAAGTAAAAGTAGTTAAATAAAAGGGATGGAAGAATGGAAAACAGACATAAATCATTTATTTATAAAATCAACAATATTCAAATGAAATACAAAATATTAGCATTACTGATAATTCTTTCATCCGGAATAGTTTCGGCACAGGACAGCATCGTCAACAGAAATGTTACCGTAGAGCGTGAATATCAGCCCCTAATAAACGATGCCGGTAAAATCATTACAAATCCGAAAGTCCTTGAACCGACCGTTGAGAAGACACAAGCTGTATTTTCGGATATTACTGCACCACTGAAAATCGGTACAAATATCCAGACCCTCGATCCCGAAGAGTTAAAGCACCTGCCCAATGTGGTGAAAAACGGTTTTGCCCGTGTTGGCCTGGGTTATCCGCTGAATACACTTGCCGAATTTATGTATCCGCTTGTTAAGAATGAAAATAACCGGCTTGACCTGTCTCTGCGTCATCTGGGAGCACTCACCGATAAAATTCACAGCAAAACAACTACCGGCATCCAGTACGACCATCTTTTTTCAGGATTTAATTTCTATACAGGTATCACTGGAAGGCATGATTTTTATAATTATTACGGGAGGATTTTCGGAGCCGATAAAGTTTATCAGATGGCTGATATCACCCCTGCTTATGGAAATGCCGTTTATTCCACTCCCGAAGCCAATACACTTACACTCCGCAATCTTTCGGGCTTTCCACTCGATGAAACCAACTGGCGCGTAAATTTCACAGCCGGAGCACGTTCGCTACCCGGTGCGGAATCACTCAACTATGATATCAGCATGAATTACAATCTGTTCACTGCCATATCCGGTAAACTCACCGAAAATCAGTTATTGCTGAAAGCTAATATCGATGTTCCTTTCAACTATAACCGGATGGGAATGAACGTGGAAATCCATAATCTCAATTACGGAAGTTCGGCAATCAAACCAAATAACTTTCCATTGAGTTATAACCTGATAAAAATTAATCCGTTTTACAAGCTAAAGGGCGAAAACTGGCTTTTGAAACTTGGTGTAAAAACCGGGCTTTCGCTCGGCCACGGACAGGTATTTACTCCATCACCCGATGTTACTGCACAATGGAATGCCGTTCCGGAATACCTTTCCTTATACGGAGGAGTAACGGGTGATCTGACGGTTAACACGCTGAGCAGAACTTACGACGAAAACCGCTACATCAGTCCGGGCAACAGACTGGAAGATCTCTACACACCACTTGATGCCTTTCTGGGCATAAAGCTCAGTCCTGCATCGGGTCTGATGTTTGATGTGTGGGGCGATTATCAGATTATCCATAATCAATATCTGTACGTCAACCGATCTTATACTACTTCCGACACAACGGTAATGGAAGATATAAAAACAGTGTATCACAACCGTTTTGATGTAATTTACGCACCTGCAGGAAAACTTTCAGCCGGAATGCGGTTAAACTATGATTATAAAAACCGTTTCGGTGCTTATGTTAAGGGAGCTTATCACAGTTGGAAAGTCGAAAATCAGGATTTCGCCTGGCAACTGCCGGTATGGGATTCTGATCTGGGAATGTATGCGAAAATCAAGGACAACATCAGCCTGAACACACAGTTTATTTTTCAGGATGGCCGTTATGCACGTTTAGGCAATACAGCCCGAAGAATGAACGCCGTATATGACTGGAATTTGGGAGCATCGTATGCCTACCTCGACTGGCTTTCAGTTTTCATTAAACTGAATAACATTTTAAATTCCAAATACGATTACTATTACGGATATCAGGTGCAGGGCATCAATGCAATGATCGGAGCATCATTTTCGTTCTAAGAGTAACTGTATTTAAAAGAAAAGGCTGTCTCAAAACTAAATGGAGACAGCCTTTATTTTTATGGTTGATAAGAAAATTGTTACAGAAAATGATTTATTGCACTTTCATTACCATCATCCGGAAAGCACGATTCTGAAAATACTCATTCATAGGATAATAAATCATTATGGAAGATCCCAGATAATAAAGTACATTTGAGGTGCTGTTTAATGGAGTATTTGTTCCTGCCATGCCCATCCATGCATTTCCATTATAATTGATTTCACAGGAAAGAACCCGCGTATTTTCTTTGGTATATCCCGTTGGATACTGAATAGTAACTGCATTAGCTGTCGATGAGGTTGTTCCTATTATTTCCCTTATTTCGGAGAAGATCTTACCACCTGAACCAATAACCATCGTACCTTCCACATCAAGCGTTGCTTCGGGTGTGGCATCTCCTATTCCGGTTTTTCCTTCCTGAGTAATTGTAACTCGATCAATTCCGGCTGTCCTGAATGCCACTCCTCCGACATCGCTTAGGAGTTTAATGTCATCGTTGACGCTCCATAGTAATCCTTTTCTGGTGTTATCTTGATAAAGTGCTATCCATTTACTGTTGGCTGATGACTCGAATCGGGCTATTTCAGATCCACCTACAACGTGTAATGAAGCATTAGGAATAGTTGTATTAATGCCTACTTGTCCGGAATAATAAATTTTTGCTGCTGATTGATGCCAGAGTGGTTCTTTCCAGCTTGCAGTTCCGGTTGCATCAGAAGTCAGTATATTCCCTTCCGCTTCACCAATACCGGTCAGTTTTATATTTCCTTTTGTATTCAATGCCAGTCCTGTTCGGCTCGAGAAATAGCCACCAGTACCGGATAAAGCTGTACCGGCCACTCCGATATATGCATTAGCCTCACCAAGTACTCCGGAGTTTCCCGGAAGAATGTCTGTAGTGCCCTCACCGGTAACTCCTACGACACCGGACGATAAATTGGCTCCGGTTCCCCGCCCGTAAACACCTGATCCATTTGTAGCTTTTGTTTCGCCATAAAGACCAAATCCGTTTGTACTAATCCCTTTAATGGTATAAAGATCAGTTCCGGTATTATATATTGTGAATGGTGTGCTCGAAAAATTCCCCGAAATACTCAAAGGTAGTTTTAACGATATGGCTGAATATGCAAACAAAGCATAAGGCACACTGAGCAGTTCACTGGTAGCGGTAATGGTGTATGTTGTTCCGCCTGTCGGGTCAGTTTCAGTTTTAATAAAGTAAGGACCGGACGACCATTCAATCGTAGAAAATGTTCCGGTTACCACAGTTCCGGTTCCAATTTCGATAGTTACCAATCCGTTAGCATTCGAAGTCGGTGTTTGGGTTTCGGCATACACTGCGGTTCCAGTCGCGGAATATTGAAGAATACTAATCTTCATTCCAACCGATTGATTGGTTACCAGCACATTGCTGTTGTTACGTATTACAGCTTGATAACTCATTTTTTGAGGAACAGGAGGTGGGGTAACAGCAAAAAGCACAGCGTTAATCGCCAATACAGACATACAGATAAAAAATCTTTTCATTGCTTTAGTTTTTTATGATTTTAAATAATTTCACTTCCTTATTATCTTTAGTTACTTTTAAAAAATAAGTTGACGAAATAAGATCGGACATTTCAATGTCAGTTTCACTTTCTTTCAATTTATCGTTTCTGAGCATCTTGCCATTGACATCGAACAACTGATATGCGAATTGGTTGAGGTCAATTTTCTCAATTTTCAAAGTGAGTTTTCCGCTCGTTGGATTAGGATAAACAGTATAGAACAAGTCAATGCCTGACACATCCTCCAATCCGGACAATACAGAGATTTCGAACGGTTGTTGTACCCCTTCGGATATAGAACCATTGGTACTGAATGTAGTCGAAAAAAACACCTGGCCTACCGAATAACTCACCGATCCACCGGCACTTTCTGTATTTCCTCCGGAAGCATTCAATGAAGCATGTACCTGCTGACCATGTACGCACGTAATGGCGGGCCCTGTCAAGATAATGGACAGAAAAAGAATGATTAATTTTTTCATGATATATGTTTTAGGAAATTATTATTATTGTTTTACCAAATATAATCTGAAGAATGACATAGAAATCAATCTATTTTTTAATCAGGTCGCGTACCAAGTTCTCAACCTCAGTAAGGCGGACATCGTTTTTTTCAATTATCATCTTTAACTGATCATTCTCTGTTTTTAGCCTTTCATTTTCAGTTTGCAGTTCTTTGACTGCATTCACTAATGCTACATTAATGGCATGAATATTAAAATCCAGGTAACCATCTTCACCTTTTGTAACAGCTTCCGGAAATATTTTCTGAACATCCTGTGCTACGAATCCAATTTGAAGAACGTTGGTGGGGAGATTACGGGCGTTGCCTGCTTTGTATATAAATGATACTGGTTGTAGTGCAATAATTTCTTTTAATCCTTTTGTATAGTTTCCGGTAATATCTTTCAGTCGGATATCTGACGAAGTGCTCCAACTGCCGCCTCCGGTCTTCCCGGCAGTGCCGTTTACTTCAAGATTATATGTAGGACTGGTGGTGTTGATGCCTACATACGAATTGGATTGTTTACAAAAGATAGCAGTTGCTGCATTGGTATTATATATCCTCAATCCTCCGGCATTGAAATCATTGAATATGTGCCATTTGGCAGTCAATCCTTCATAAATTCTGAAACCTGCATCGTTTCCGGCCGCTGCTTCCAGAAATATAAATGCATCAGGATATCCGGTTCCTTTAAGATGTAAACCTGCACCCGGAGTATTAATGCCTATACCCAATCTTTTCCCAGAATTCAGGATCAGATTGTCTGTCAGGTTCAAATCACCCGTTGATTTGACAAGCAAACCTTTATCATTAGCATTGAAAATGCGAAATTCATTGTAAGCAGCACCAACCGTAAACAGATTGACACCCGCTTTTCTGAACATAATAAATGAATAATGACCGTTATTGTCATCATTTACCTGATCCAGAGTCATCAATACACCATCATCATTCGATTTAAGCCTTAATCCGGCAAATCCCGTTTGTTTATTTATATCAAGATCATATTCAGGTGTTTCTGTTGAGATACCCACTTTGCCCCTAACATGAAATTTACCACCTGCAAAATAACCTGAGAAACCATCAGGTGAATTAATATAACCAACAACTCCCTTTGTTTCACCTGTCTGTGAACTACAAAATCCGGATAAACCAGTGCCATTTGGTGATGCTGAAGTTCCGTAAACTCCTACTGTATATCCTGTCATGCTCACCGCCGTACCTTCCACAGCTATCCCTGACGAAGAATGTACATTTCCCTGAACTCCATATGCTGTTCCGGTATTAACATTATTATTACCTCTTACCCCACAACGGTATGATTCCCCATACACTCCTGTTCCTGAAGAAGATGCAGAAAAACCGTAAACACCATAATTAAATCCGCCGATAGATTTGTTTTCCCCATAAACACCTTTACCCGTTGACGATAATGACGAACCATATACTCCTACGGTATTACCTGTCTGACTTATGGAAGATCCCAGGACTGCAATACCATCCGAACTGTTTACCTGACCCTCAACTCCATAAGCATAGCCTGTTGTTGATAAATTGACACCTCTGACACCTATGTATTTACTCTCCCCCAAGACCCCAATACCATCCAGAGCATTAGAAATTCCATATACACCTTTAGCCGAACCGGAAGTTGATGTAGCATAACCAACCACACCGTATCCCATTGAGGAAGATACCCTGCCTTCTACACCGACAGCACTACCAGTTTGCGAAGTTGCGCTTCCACTGATACCAATACCACTATCCGGTTTGTCTGAAGTGCCTGATATGGCAGTACCTCCCAGATTAAAAACTGATATTCCGGGATTTGAATTTTCTGCCAAACCTGTGTAAGGTAAAGTCAACAAACCTGACTTCCCTGCAAAAAGTGCATAAGGAACACTTAGCAGTTCACTAACAGATGTGATGGTATAAGCCGTTCCTCCTGAAGGATCAATTTCTGTTTTGATAAAGTATGGACCCTGTGACCAGTCTATGCATGAAAATGTACAATAGATAGCATTCCCGGTTCCAATGGCAATATTTATCAATCCGTTTGCATTTGTTGTTGGAGTTTGTGTTTCAGCGTAGATAAGAGTTCCTGTGGCTGAACCCTGTAGAATGCTTACTTTCATTCCTACCGGTTGATTAACTACCAGTGTATTACTGCTGTTACGGATAACGGCCTGATAACTTAACTTTTCGGGTGCCTGAGCATGGATGGATTGTGAAAATAAAAGAACATCAAAAAACAAAAAAAGAACTGACGTAATAAATAGGTTTTTCATACGACATAGGTATTTGTGTAAGTATATAGAAATCAGATAAAAATACAAGTATCAAAATATATGATGAGAAGCAATAAGTATATAATTCTTGTATATAAAGTTTGATAGAATGACTTATATGTATATTCTATTCTCACTTATCATGATTCTTCCCGTATCGCCAAGGAGAATTACAACAAATTCATATTCAGTATTTAAACACAATTCCAGGGTAATTGTTTGAAGTAAATCTAATGTTTCTTAAAATTTATTTTATTTGAAGGAAAATCTTTGTTTATTTCATTCAAGCATATCATTTAATTCATTTAAACAGATCATATAGTTCACTGCCGCTGATATTATAAACAGGCTGGAAACTCGTTGAATTCATATAACTGATTATTGACCTGTAAAGCTGAGCAGCTTCGGGCTTATCGGCTATTTTATTAAGTTGCGACATGCATACCAGCAATTTACCTTTTCCCGATTTGAACTCAAAAATCAGCCCCAGTTTATGGTTCCTTTCCAGATTGTCAATTACCTGCACGATGGGTTTGTAGTCTTTTGCTAATTGGTCCAGAATCATCGGTCGGGATGCTTTAATGATGGAAAACCATTGCCAGTTGGTATGATAATCGGTAGGAAATGAATGAAAAACCGGATGTTTCGGATCTGTCAGAATACCAAGAGTGCCGGGCGATAACGGTTTACCATTCGATTCGCTGATACTTTTAAACATGCCATAGTTCCAGAAATCAGGCGGGAATAATCCCGGAAGGCTGTTATGTAGAACGTAATCAGTCGCAGGAAACAACAAAACATTTGCTCCATTTTCCAATTGACGTATAATATCTACATTTAATTTATCAGCTACAACTATATTTTCAGGAACAGTAATCTTATCAGGAGTTTCGTATACCCATATCGGATAGCTGTTTGAATAATTTTTATTTCCTTTCAGGCTGAGATGCAAATTTAAACGTTTGGCATTCCGGATAGGTGATAAGTCCACCTCAATGCTGCCTGTTGTTGTAACATCACCTGTCGCCGGTTTTAATGAATTCAGAATTCCTTTTTTAATTATGACGCCATTCTGGTCTGTTAACTCCCATTGAAGTGTATTCTTTATTGTTATAGGAGAATAGTTTGCCACCGAAATATTTGCTGTAAATTTTTCACGATTGGTCCAGCAGTATTTTTTTAATTCAGCCAACAGAACCACATCGTTGCAGGACTGACGCCATTCCTCAGCCGAAATCACATTTTTGCTGTCCATAAAAGCGTCGAGTATGCCTACCAAAGCTGTTCCCTGTCCCGGAAAATCCTGAAGATCGAGCAGCTGAAATCCGCCCATGCCGCGCGTACGAATTGCTGTTTCCATTTCAGCATTGTAACAACGGGCTGCCCATGCACCGGACGCTTTTTGAAAGTCTTTGTTCTGCGTCATCATACCGGATTTAATAAGACGATTACGAAAAATTTCCAGATTTCGCGCACGAAGCACACCTGTGTATTTATTTATTTCATTATAATCGGGATAAATCTGATACTGACCTATTTCGTGACTAATCAGGGGAATTTTGAGATGTGAAACGGAATAACTGTAACTGGTCAGTGTTGAAGGTGTCTGTGTATTAAGAATTCCACCTTCACGAGTATCGGCGAATGCATGTGTTAGCCTTGTATGGGTTAGCGTTGTATCACCGTTATAAGGTGTTCTTGCACCTATAAAGTAATCGGAACAATCGCGTGGTGCAGCGTAACCAATGTTATTGTTTGAACCCATGGTATAAAGCAGCCGGTTATTGAAATTTTTGAAAGCCAGAATATTCTTTTCGACTCTGTCGTGTCCGCTCCATATTTCATTCCCGGGTGAAAACATAACAAACGATGGATGATTGCCGTAAGCCTTAATCATGGCAATTCCCTCATTTAATAGCATTGTTGCAGTACTATCGGCATCCAGTCCTCCCCAAAAAGGCAATTCAGCCTGAATATAAATTCCGGTTCGGTCGGCAGCTGTAAAAGCAGCATCTGGTGGACAATATGAATGAAACCGGTAATGATTGATGCCGTATGATTTGGCAACGCGAAATACACGCTCCCACTCTTCCACATGCATCGGCGTATGTCCCGTGAGCGGAAAGACAGCGGCATCGTGCTTTCCCCGGAGGAAAACAGTCCGCCCGTTGACAGCAAACTGAGTACCAGTCACCGAAAACTTTCGCATACCAAAAACAACTGATTTTGCATCTTTTTGTCCGTTTGCTGATACGACCACAGTAAGAGTGTAAAGGGGCTGCTTGTATTCGTCCCAGAGACTGCAATCTTTTCCCAGGTTAAGTTCGAATGTCATATTCTGCTTTATCTGACAAGTTTGTTTCACTGTTTTGACCTTGCGGGATTTCCCATTTTCCATCTTTGTCAGATAAAATTCTATTTCGCCATGAGGAATTGATCCTGAATTTTCAACAGATAAATTGATAGCAATTTTCTTATTGTCAACATCCGGTTTTACCTGCAAATCGCCAATATAACTTGTTGGGGAAACCTCAAGAAGGAGTTCGCCGATTATGCCGTTCCAGTTGGTTTGTGTATCGTCAGAATAAATATGAACGTTGCCGTAGGGAGTATATTTCAGCGTATTGTCAACGCGAATGGTAATAGAATGTTCGCCGGGAGTGAGATATCGCGACACATCGAAACGGTGAGGTGATTGCAAAAGTTTCATGCCCCCTACACGTACACTGTCAATCCATACTTCTGTGAGTTTGGTACGTTCGAGCACCAGTTCAATATGATTACCACGGTAACTTTCTGGAATTGTAACCTTCCTGCGATACCACGCTACACCTTCATATTTGTACACCCGGCTGAGATGCATTTTTGAACTATCGGTATTGAGTATTCCTTTTTTATTCAAATCGGTTGTACCCGGCAGGTTTACAGTTTCTTTCAGATTAGTGAGATACCAGCGCTGTTTCACTCCGGCATCCGCTGAGTCGGTTGCAAACTGCCATATTCCGGACAAATCCTTTTTTTCGCGGGTAATTATCCGGTTGCTTGAGCAGGATAACAGAACAAAGTACAAGATAAAGAGAATATATTTTTTCACGAAATTGTTCATTAAACTATACAAATGATTAATAATATTTTTCAAAAATATAAAAAATTTTATATAAAAATGCTATTCAATAAAAAAAACGGACAAACTCTGTGTTTGATCCGTTTCTAATTATACTTTTAAAAGAAGCTGGTTTTTAAATCTGTATGATACAATTCTTTGCTTTTCAATCGACATCAATAATTATTGAAATTTTGAAAAAAAGGAATTCTTATTTTGTTTGATAAATTACTTTTTATCAAGTTGTCCGAATACGCGTTTGAGGATGGCCGAAATACGTGCTACCGGATTTTCGCGTATAGCTTTTTCTTCAGCAGCAATTTTTACAAAAAGTGCGTCAAGCGCTTTACCGGTCACATATTCTTCCAGGTTCACATTTACAGGTTTAAGATTGGCAACTACACCTACCGGCGTTGCAGCCACTTTGTTGTAAGTCGATGTCAGCGAATTCCACGACTGTGTTGTCGAAAAATCGCCCACAAGCGGTTTTGCCAATGAATTTTTCACTTTAGGTGCAAAAGCTGTCTGCAAGTCGGAATAGGTTTTTTCTTTCAGGTAATTGGTAGCCGCATTTTCGCCTCCAAATAAAATACCGGCAGCATCTTTTATCGTCATGCTGAAAATGGCTTTTTTGAAAATTGGAGTTGCTTCCTTCACAGCGTCCTCAGCGGTGCGGTTGAGCGAAAGGACCGCTTTGTCCACCAGTTCTTTGCCTCCCGGAATAAGCCTGATATTTTTTATAATTGGCTGTGCTTCTTCGGGGAGAAGAATTTTGAGCAGGGCATCGTTGTAAAAACCGTTTTCCACACCAAGCAGATTAACTGCGTTTACAATTCCCACATTCAGTGATTCTTTAAGTCCGCTGGCGTTTTCGGCTTCGGTTACCGGCAGCGCCGATGTGGCAGTTCCTGCTGTATTAGCCAGCTGAAGCAGTTCAGCGCACGATGTCAGGCTGATAGCAATTAACAAGGTAAATAATGTTTTCTTCATACTTTTATGTTTGATTTTTAAAAATTTTTTCACGAATCTCAGTTCAGAGGTAAATTGTTTTTTTTAGGACTGACAGTTATATTTTTCAAAGTTAAAATTTTATTGAGAATTACTCAAAAATTATTCCACAAAATTGTTTGTTAGCGATTAGTTTATCTTCTGTGGGAGTTTCCAAGTGTTTCACAGCCAAAAAATGGAAGCTATTCTGTGCTTTTATAAAAACACAACTGCTTCTTCACGTAACAGGGTATAAAAAATCCGTTTATTTAATCGGGAAATTGTATGAAATATCGTATTTTTGTTGTCAGTTGAATTTTTAACTATTCGAATGCTGAGTACTGACGAAAAATATATGGCGCGATGCCTGCAACTGGCACAGTTGGGGGGTGGTTACGTTTCACCAAATCCGATGGTTGGCGCAGTAATTGTATGCAACGACCGCATTATCGGTGAAGGTTATCACCGGCATATCGGCGAAGCTCATGCCGAACCCAATGCCATTTATTCGGTAAATAATAAGGAATTATTATCCCAATCTACCCTTTACGTCAATCTGGAACCTTGCTCTCATTACGGGAAAACGCCACCATGCGCCGATCTGATAGTAAAAAAAAGGATTAAAAAAGTTGTGATAGGTACTCTCGATCCCAATCCAAAGGTATCGGGTCGCGGAGCTGAAATTCTGCGCGATGCAGGTATTGAGGTGATTGTGGGTGTACTGGAAAAGGAATGTCATACTCTCAACCGCCGTTTTTTTACCTTTCAGATTAATAAAAGACCCTACATTCTGCTGAAATGGGCTCAAACCCGCGATGGCTTTATCGACCACTGCCGCTCGGACAATTCGATACAAGCATTGAAAATTTCCAACAGTATTACTCAACTGCTTACACATAAAATGCGTTCGGAGAATATGGCTATCATGGTGAGTACAAATACTGTCCTGCTCGACAATCCATCGCTGACGTTGCGTTACTGGTTTGGTAAATCGCCTCTTCGCGTTGCCATTGACCGCAAAAATATGATACCTGACAACTATATTATCAAAGACAGAAAAAGTCCAACAATAATCTTCACGAGAGAAAAACCGGCATCGAAACCCAACCTGGAATTTGTACGAATTGCCGAACACTATGACAACCTGCCCACGATACTGGCTGCTTTGTACGAACGTAATGTTCACTCGGTACTGGTGGAAGGTGGCTCGAAACTTATCAACAGTTTTATCGCTTCAGGCTTGTGGGATGAAGCCAACATTGAAATTTCAGGTGTTTCGATTGGTGAAGGTGTAGCAGCTCCGGTACTGCATCATGCCACAGAAGTAAGCAGAAGCCTTATTGATAATCACAATTGGCTTCACTATTCTAATTCCGAAAATTCATATTTTGTACTATGATACACGTTTTATTTATCATTTTATTCGTTTTTTACATTTACATCATTGTTTCGACAATTTCGGTGTTGTTGCTCGAAAACCGAAATCCCGTGAAATCTTTCTCCTGGCTACTTGTACTGGTGTTCCTGCCTGTATTAGGACTGTTTTTATATATACTCTTAGGACAAAATTACCGTAAACGTAAAATTATTTCCCAAAAAAGTATTCAGCGTATCACCAGGCGACCGTCAGCTTCGTTTGATATTGACCAGCTGAGCAACGAGCACATGGACCAGCAATTCATCAAACTTAGCTCGATGCTGAAAAAAAACAGTGAAGCGGAAGGATATGCTTACAACAAGATTGAAATTTTTTCAAAGGGTGAGGATATTTTTCAGTCCATGTTCGATGCCATCCGGAATGCCACTAATCATATCCATATCGAATTTTTCATTTTTGAAGACGATAAACTCTCTAATGAGTTACGCGAACTGCTTATTAAGAAATCGAGGGAGGGAGTGCGTGTACGAATGATTTACGACTACGTTGGCAGTATCAATCTATCGAGCCGATACCTGCATTCACTGCGATATGCCGGAGTGTATGTACGACCTTTTCTGCCCCTGCGTCTGCGTCTGCGAAGAAGTAAAATCAATTACCGCAATCACCGCAAGCTGGTTGTCGTTGACGGGAAAATAGGCTTTACCGGCGGGATAAATATTGCCGACCGCTATCTGTACGGCAGCAAACTGGGAGAATGGAGAGACACTGTGATGCGTATTGAAGGCGCCGGAGTTCATGGTATTCAGAAACTTTTCCTTGCCGACTGGTATTTTGTGGAACGCAAACTGATAACGGCAGGTAAATACTTTCCCGAACCCGAACGGTACGACGAAAATCTGGTGCAGCTTGTTTCTTCGGGACCCGATACCGACTGGCAATCCATCATGCAGGGAATAGCTGCCGCCATCATGGCTGCCGAGAAATACGTTTATATCCACACTCCCTATTTCATGCCCAACGAACTAGTGTCCGGCTGCATACAAATGGCCGCGTTAAGCGGTACGGAAGTGCGTCTGATGATACCTGAAAAATCGGATGCTCCCCTCTCCGACCTCAGCTCGTCGAGCTACCTGGGCGATATGATGGAAGCCGGAGTTCGGGTATTTATCTATAAAAAAGGGTTTCTGCACAGCAAAGCCATTGTGCTGGACGATTTTGTATCAATTATTGGCTCCACTAATATGGACGACCGCAGTTTTGATCAGAACTTTGAAGCTAACGCATTCGTTTATGACACCGAAACAGCCCTCCAACTGAAACAACTGTTTATAAATGACCTGAACATGTGCGAAGAACTTACCTATGATGCCTGGAACAACCGGAAACGCCGTCAGAAACTCAAAGAATCATTTGCACGATTGTTTAGTCCGCTGATGTAGGGAACGCAACCTACTCCCACAACGTCCGAGCAATCCATGCACACGCTTCGGCATCGGCCAGCGCATGGTGATGGTTGATCAGTTCATAACCACAATAACCCGAAACAGTATGCAACTTATAGTCGGGTAAAAGTCCCTTGAGTTTCTTTCTGGACATTTGCAGCGTGCAATGAAATTCATAATCGGGATAATCAAGCTGATAAGTGCGGAACACAGCCTTCAGGCATCTTTCATCAAAACCCTTGTTGTGGGCAATGAGTGGCAGTCCATCAAT
>DAONDU010000065.1:0-13903 GCA_035402725.1 Paludibacteraceae bacterium
ATCCAGTTTCCGTGTATGATGCACTTCTGTCATTTCAACGTTATATTCCGGAAACTGGTTCATGATTTTAGCAAGGTATTTGTTTACTGCCATGAATATATTTACACCGAGACTAAAGTTGGATGACCAAAAGAGTGTATAGCCGTTTTTAAGTACGTCGGCTTTCACTTTTTCCTGTTGATCAGCCCAGCCAGTTGTGCCTGATACTACTGCTACACCAGCTTCAAATGCCTGTTGATAATTGTCAAGGGCAACTTTCGGAATGGTAAATTCGATGGCTACATCAGCGCTTTTGAATGCTTCCGACTTAAAATCCTGCCGGTTGTCAACATCAATGATTGAAACTATTTCGTGTCCGCGTTCGAGAGCAATCCGTTCTATGATTTTGCCCATTTTCCCGTATCCTATTAATGCAATTTTCATCGTTCAATATTTTATATAAGAATAGTAAGTGCAGTTTAAGTTAATCAGTACTGATTTGTTCCCAGTAATACCAGTGTACAGGCTATTTCGCATTGAATGCCATTGGCTTCGAGCAACTGAAAAAATTCCGGATTTTCAGTTCCGGGATTGAAAATCACACGCCGCGGTTTCAGCGAAACGATATAATCGTAGTACTCCGGTTGATGTTGTGGGCTAATGTAAAGCGTAACCGTATCAATGGATTCAAATTCCGTTTTTTCTGTCTGTATTTTTTTTCCGAATATCTCATCGGCTCTTCTGCCGAGTAACTCAATTTCATGTTCGTGAGCAAGTAATCGTTCGGCAGCTTTGTATGAATACCGTTCGGGATTTTTGCTTGCACCGATTATTAAAGTTTTCATCTTCGGGGTTTACTTTAATTTGGTTTCAGTTTTCAGTTAAACAAAATATCCAGACAATCAAAGATTTCTTCCCTGGTGGCTGTCTGATTGATGCGTATTTCACCAGCTCCGGAGAGCAACGTGAAATTTATTCCATGCTCGTCATTCTTTTTGTCGTGCATCATTAATTCAAGTACCGATTCATAATCACTGCAATCGCAGTTGAAACTGCCGTAATTCTCCCGCACGAAATGTCTGTATTTCAGTAAATCATCTTTCGGAAATCCAAGTTTTATAAATGACAGATACAGTTCGCAAACCAGTCCGTAAGCCACCGCGTAGCCGTGCAGCAATGGATTTTCAGTTTTATGCGACAACGTTTCGAATGCATGACCAAAGGTATGTCCCAAATTAAGCGCTTTACGGATTCCCTGTTCGGTTGGATCTTCTGCTACAATGCGTTGTTTAATGGCAATATTTTCTGCCAGCAGCTTTTTCAAATTGTCATAGTCAACATTTTCAAAATCGAAACTCAGCACCTTGTTCCATGCTTCCTGCGATTCAATCAACGCGTGTTTTACCATTTCAGCGTAACCCGAAAGGAAATTTCGTGCATCGAGCGTACGGAAGAAATCAACGTTAACCAGCACGGTATCTGCCGGAGCAAATACCCCGATTTCATTTTTCAGTCCCTGAAAGTTGATCCCTGTTTTACCGCCAGTTGCGGCATCAACGGCACCAAGCAGGGTAGTAGGGATATTTATATAACTCATCCCGCGTTTAAATGTTGATGCGGTAAAACCACCAATATCGGTAATCATACCTCCTCCCAGATTTATCATCAGCGATTTGCGGGTAGCTCCGTGCTCGCTCAGAAAAGACCATATTTTTACAGCAGATTCAATTGTTTTATGGGAGTCGCCGTGTTCTATCGTGATTATCTGGCTGTTTCTTGCATTTGCACATTCAAGTACTGCGGGTAAACAGAACTTTTCGGCATAATCATCTGTTAGTATGAAAATTTTATTATCCTGCCACTTGTCCAGGAGTTGATTGAGTTCTGCAGTAAAATCGGAAGTTATAATGGTTTTTGATTCCCTCATCGCGTTTTATTTAGCACACAAAGATACATTATTTCTTAAAATTATCTTTTTATTTAGTCTGAAAATTAGCCGCTTTTATACATATAACGGTAAATTGAAAAAGAAACTATTAAAAAAACTAAAATCATTTTGAAAATATGAAGATATGTTCATATATTTGCAGAAAATTATTCGAATATGACACAGGAAAATTCAGTAAAGATGGAAGAAGCTGCATATATGCTAAGAGCAATATCGAATTGTACACGTTTGCAGGTAATTGCAGCTTTGTCCGATAAAGACGAACTGAGCGTATCTCAGCTGCAGGAGGCATTGAGTTGCGAACAGTCGCTGCTCTCACATCACCTCACCGATATGCGTGCCAAGGGAGTCTTGAATTGTAGGCGTGAAGGTAAAAACTGCTATTATTCGCTCAAAAACAAGCAGATTATTCAAATTCTGAATTGCATTAATTCGTGCAATTGTAATTGATGAATGTAATACGGATATTATAAATTATAACAAATGGTTCAATTTCTAAAAAAACACCTGATCGGGCTGATCGGAATACTGGCGGGAGCAGCAGGAGGATATTTATACTATTATTTTATCGGATGTGCGTCAGGAACTTGCCCGATTACCTCCAATCCCTACATCAGTGTATTGTACGGAGCGCTTATGGGTTTCCTGTTGTTCGACCTGTTTAAGAATAAAGAAAAATGAAACAAATGATAGAATACTTCAAAGTCTGGGATTTTGCCCGTTGGTTCAAACTTGGTTTAGCCGTTGCGATGGGATTGGCTTATATTTTTGGCAGTGGAAGCATTTTTCTGTTTGGGTCTTTGTTTTTCTCGGTGCAGGCATTGTTTAATATCGGTTGCGGATGTGCTACCGGCAACTGTTCAACACCAGTGCGGAAAGATGATAAACAGGTAAATTACGACATTGAAGAATATAAACCAAACAAGTAAAATCTATGTACAGTACATTTTATGTCAACGGTGACGGTTGTCTCACCTGTAATAATCAGGTGTTGAGGGAAATAGGAAATTTGCAGGGAGTTTTTGGTGCGGAAATAGACCGCTACAAAGGTGAAGTGGTGGTGACGCACACCGAAGAAGTCAGCCGCGAAATGATTGAAAAAACCCTGAACGAGCTCGGTTTCTTTGAAGAAAACAACAATAAAAATCATTGCGAAATTAATACATTTGAATAAAAATATGAAAAAACTAGCATTAGCAACCACTTTACTGGTGTCGTTAGCCATCGTGTCCTGTGCCGGAACAAGTAAAGATAAGGAGAAAAAAGGTACAGCAATAGTTCAAACTGAAACAAAAAAAGTAGAAAATAATAAAACTGAAACAAAAAAAATGGGAACAATTCATTTAACCAAAGAAGAATTTCTGAAAAAAGTAGTAAACTACGAAACCAATTCGAAAGAATGGAAATACCTGGGCGATAAGCCCTGTTTGATAGACTTTTATGCCGACTGGTGCGGACCATGCAAAGTAGTGGCTCCGATCCTGGAAGAACTTGCAACTGAGTACGAAGGTCAGATTTATATTTATAAGATTAACACCGAAGAAGAACAGGAACTGGCAGCTGCTTTCGGTATCCGCAGCATTCCTTCGCTTCTGTTTGTTCCGATGGGCGAAGCGCCTCAAATGGCTCAGGGAGCACTTCCTAAAGCCAATCTGAAAGAAGCAATTGATAATGTGCTATTAAAAAAGAAATAAAGTTTGATAATATGGTTGAAATCCGGTTAAATGATTGTTTGTGAAAATGATTATCAACCGGATTTTTTTATTCACTATCATTAAAACTCAATCAAATGGAAAAATTATTTATTGAGGTTCAGAGTAATTATAACTTTGACCAAACTATGGAAAAACTCACTGAAACCATCCTGATGTCTGGTTGGAAGATACCTCATGTGCATGATTTGCAGGAAACTATGCAAAAAAATCAGTTTGATGTGCTGCCTGTGAAAGTACTGGAGCTATGTAAACCGACCTATTCGGTAAAATTACTCGAAAGGGACGATGAGCGCATTTATTCGTCTTTGATGCCTTGCCGGATTTCTGTTTACAATAAGTCGGATGGTTATACCTATGTTTCACTTATGAATTCAGGAACGATTGCTGCGCAACTTGGAGGTATGGTTGAACTTGTAATGACCGATGCATATCTTGAATCGCAAAAATTTATTAAATCTGTCATTATAGACTAATAGTTAAATTTGTAAAATTATTCGGAGGCGGTTAAACGATTCGTTTTGCTTTTTGTCAAAGGAGTAAATGATTAATTATTCACATTAAAAAAAATGTATATGAAAAAATTAGCAATTTATCTCATGGCAGCTATGCTGACCATAAGTCTGACATTATCCGCGCAGGATAATAATGAAAACAGAATGCATGGTAACAGGATGGGTCAGCCGCGCGGTATGCAAATGTCGGCTCAACAGCGTGCCGAAAATTTGTCAAAACAATTAAGCCTGACTGCAGAACAAACACAGAAGGTGCAGGCACTCTACGAAAAACAGGATGCAAAAAGAACTCAGCAACGTGAAGAATTCGGTAAACAACGTAAGGAAATGCAACAAAAGCAAACCAATGAACGTGATGAATTCAGAGCGCAGAGAGAAAAAGAAATGAAAGAACAGGATGCCGAACTGGAAGCTATCATTGGTAAAGAGAAAATGGACCAGTTGAATGCATTTCGTGAACAAAGAAAACAACGCATGGAGCAAAGAATGAACAACAGACCTCAGGGAATGCATGAGGGAGGTAATCAACAAAGGTAAAAATTACCTGCGGAAACGAACAAGGCCATTGAAAACCTGATAGAAAGTGACGTTTCCTAAAATGACAATTGACTTTCTGAAGGTGAACAGTAAAAAATGCAGGTAAACAGTTGGAAAAATAAAAGATCAAAAACAACTAAGAATTGTTAGTCATTTTGATTTAATGATTGGTTAATTGATTAATTGGAAAAACGGCTTCGAAATACATCGAAGCCGTTTTTATATTAAGTTTATTTTTATTGGATAATTCTTTGCAATACGATATCGAAAGAAGTTTTACTGGATAAAAATATAATTCAAAATAAACAGCACAGCTAGTATATACATGGCAATGGATACCTTTTTGAATTTGCCGCTGATTACATTCAGAAATACGTATGCAAGAAGTCCCAGAGCAATACCTTCGGCGATACTGTACATTAATGGCATGGCAATGATACACATAAACGCGGGAATAGCCTCGGAGTAATCGGTCAAATCAATGTCCTTGATAGGATCTAGCATCATCAGACCAACCAGGATTAGAATTGGAGCGGTAGCAGCACCCGGAATGGAAAGAAACAGTGGTGCAAACAAGAGCGCTAACGCGAAGCAAGCGGCTGTAACCAGCGAAGTCATACCTGTACGTCCACCTTCGGATACACCAGAAGCACTTTCAACATAAGTTGTAACGGCACTTGTGCCAAATACAGCTCCCGAAAGTGTTCCGATAGCATCTGAGTAAAATGCTTTTTTTACATTCGGTATCTGACCTTTTGCATCCAGCATATTAGCCTTCGAACAAACGCCGATAAGCGTACCTACGGTGTCGAACACATCGACAAAAAGGAATGTAAATACCACGATCAGCATATCCCAGGTGAAAATTTTTGAGAAGTCAAATTTGAAGAACAGGGGAGCTGGACTGGGCGGTACATCCATTATTCCGGTGAACTTGGTGATACCCATCGGAATACCGATAATGGCAGTGGCTATGATACCAATCAGCAAGCCGCCTTTCACTTTCTTGATCAGAAGAACTGAGGTGATAATTATGCCGATAAGAGCAAGCAGGGCAGTGCCTGAGGTTATCTGACCAATGGTTACAAGAGTAGCATCGTTTTTAACAACGATACCTGAACTTTGTAAACCTACAAAGGCGATAAATAAACCAATACCGGCACTGATTGCGTTTTTGAGAGTAGCCGGTATGGCATCGACGATAGCTGCACGCAGATTGAAAAAGTTCAGTACCAGAAAAATCAAGCCTTCGCAAAGAATTGCTGTTAGTGCAAATTCCCACGAATAACCCATGCCAAGACAAACTGTGAATGCAAAGAAAGCATTCATTCCCATACCGGGTGCTTGTGCAAAAGGTAACTTAGCCAGTAAAGACATGGCAAGTGTTCCAACAATGGATGCTACTGCGGTTGCCGTAAACAGAGCACCTTTATCCATTCCCGTAGCTGAAAGAATGTTAGGATTTACAGCCAGAATATAGGCCATCGTTAAAAAAGTGGTAATACCGGCAAGAATTTCCGTTCTCATATTCGAGCCACTTCCCTTTATCTGAAAATATTTTTCAAACATATTTTTGATATATTAATGGTAAATCTTTTGTTTCTCTGAATTTAGAAATTCCATTTTACAGCCAGCGTGGGATTAACCATAAATCCTTCGTTACCAGCAAAATTGGTAGATACTTCAACTTCGCTTCCTGCAGAGATATTAGGCGTGAAATTATACCAAAGCTGAGGTTCGGTGATGAATACCGGATTGGCATCGGCACCTGCATTGGCATATGTTCCTTTTTCCCACCATAAATCAGCAAAACCGGTAAAAGTTAATTTTTTGCTGAGCATCTGAATAGTCCAAACACCGGTGAATTGCGGGGTGTAGTTTTTCCCTACGATGTTTTTGGCTAATGCTTTCAGATTCAATGTTCTCGAGAAATCTTTGCTGTGCATAAAATAATCAACACCCAACAACCAGGCGTTGTTGATTGCATACGATCCGCCGGTGTAGTCGGAAGTGGTGGCATATCCACCAAGACCGCCGTTATACTCTATCTGGGCGCTCAGAGGGCCTCCCCAGAAGTTCAGACAACGGGCAATTTCCATGTAGCTGCCCGATGGAGAGTTCTTGCTTCCATAGTTAAAATCATAATCGATAAATGCAAATGTATTTCCCCATTTGTCGGGTTTAAACATTTCAAAAGTTGTTGTTACATGCTTTCTGTTTTCTCCAAAATCGTAATGAATTTGAAGATTCTGTGCCTGAGCAACTGATACAGTACTTAATAATAACAGTGCGAATAGTACTTTTCTCATAACCTGATGTTTTTAAGAATTAATTAATATATATTTAGTGATAAATGAAATTCCTGTATTAATAAATATTCGGAAAATTTTAAAAGAAAATATCCGTGCTATGCATCATTTGATAAAAAATCTCAGAATTAAGCAGTAAAGGTGAAAAAAACTCTAAAATATACTGAAATAGTTACGTTTGGAAAAACAGATAAAAACTGAAGGGCTCTGTTAAAAAACAGAGAAGTACAAATTTTAATCCTTACCGGATTAATGACAAATAAACAAGTGCAAAATTATAAAAATTAAATTATTTTTTTTCATAATTGTTTGGGATTAAGAGAAGAAATCAGAAATAATTTTCCTGAGTAACTGCTAATCAGTATGAAAGCAAATAATATGAAGTGGAAAAATAAAAAAGCAACACCCCGAAAGTGTTGCTTAGTATTTGTTTTTACCACAATGTAATTTTCTAGCCCAGATATGTCTTCAGAAGTTTGCTTTTTGAGCTTTGTCTTAATCTTCTGATGGCTTTTTCCTTGATTTGACGAACACGTTCACGTGTCAGACCAAATTCATCACCGATTTCTTCGAGTGTCATTTCCGGAATTCCGATGCCAAAGAATTTTTTCACAATTTCGTGTTCACGCTCACTCAGCGTTGATAATGCACGTTCAATTTCTTTTGACAGGGATTCGTTAATCAGCACACGGTCGGCGTTGGGCGAATCGTCATTAATCATCACATCAAGCAAGCTGTTGTCTTCACCTTCAACAAACGGAGCATCAACGGACACATGACGTCCGGAGACTTTCATTGTATCTGCAATTTTGTCAACAGGAATGTCAAGCTCGTCAGCGAGTTCCTCGGCTGAAGGTTTGCGTTCATTTTCTTGTTCAAATTTTGAAAATGCTTTGTTGATTTTGTTAAGTGAACCTACTTGATTTAAAGGTAAACGAACGATACGTGACTGCTCAGCTAAAGCCTGCAGGATGGACTGACGAATCCACCATACAGCATAGGAGATAAACTTGAACCCACGTGTTTCATCGAATTTTTCAGCAGCTTTTATCAGTCCCAGGTTGCCTTCATTGATAAGGTCGGGAAGGCTTAATCCCTGATTTTGATACTGTTTTGCCACCGAAACAACGAAACGCAGATTTGCTCGTGTGAGTTTCTCCAACGCCAGACGATCCCCGTTCTTAATACGCTGAGCAAGTTCTACTTCTTCCTCAACTGTAATAAGGTCTTCGCGTCCGATCTCTTGCAGATACTTGTCAAGTGATGCGCTCTCGCGGTTTGTGATTGATTTGGTAATTTTTAATTGTCTCATATGTGGAGAAAAATTTAGCCTGCAAAAGTAATAAAATTTTTAATTATTTGAAAATTAATAATGTAAATAAACTTTAGTTACAGCCAAATATTTGTTATTTTATTATTAATAAAACTCATTATTACCATTTTTGTTGTGGAAACCTTCAGTTTAGTTTGAAAATATCTACTTCTACTACTATTACAAGGTTTAAAACAAAAAACAGAGGCATTTGTTTTTGAACTTTCTGAAATAGTAATGTAATTAGATTTTTTCAGAAGATTTAAAGAAATCAGAAAAGAATTGGGCCTGATATTTTACGGCATTGTTCCAGTATTCTCTGTTGTGCTGTCCCGGTCGTGAGATAAAATCATGAGGAATGTTGCGATAAGTAAGTTCTTCGTGCAGACGAACATTCACTGGGTAAAAGAAATCTTCGGTCCCGCAATCGAAAATGATGTTTAGACTTTTTGGCGTTAGCAGGTGAAGCTGATTAATTACCGTATTGTTTTCCCAGTTTTGGGGACAACTGCGCTGTTCGCCAAGTCGTTTGGACAGGTCCCAGTTGTTTGGGAACGGGCGGATATCGACACCACCGCTCATGCTGCCACAGGCTCCGAACACATCCTGATGGCGAAAAGCCAGATAAAGAGCGCCATGACCGCCCATGCTCAGACCGGAAATTGCTCTTCCGCTGCGGTTTTTTATCGTTTTGTAATTTTTATCCACCCATTGTATTAATTCGCCTGCTACGTAGGTTTCGTAACGGAATGTGCTGTCGATCGGACTGTCGAAATACCAGCTGCCGTAATTACCATCGGGACAGACAACGATAAACTGATACTGATCGGCCAGATAATTAATATTCGGCATGTGTAGGGTCCAGTTGTCATACTTGCCGCTATATCCGTGCAGGAGATAAAGTACCGGCATTTTTTCGGTCTTTGTATAAGTGTCGGGAGTGATAACAACCGCCTTGATGCTTTTTTTCATCGAAGGGCTGTATGTGAGGACTGTGTCAACTTTAGAGGCATATAAACTGCTTACGTTCAGACTGATTATCAGAATAAAAAGTTTCAGAATAGATTTCATTAGATTTATTTTTTTTCAAAGGTAACAAAAATATGAAAAAAGACTGACATTTCGTGTGAAAGTCAGTCTTTTGACCGATAAATTTTCAGCAGTTTATTTGTCAAGTTTAATTTCGTAGTATGCCACTTTCCCGGTGGTAGGATACACTCCGGCAATGTACAGTTTTTTATCCTTTTTGAGTGCCTCGTTGTAAACTTCCTTGAAATCTTTCATCGTCTCCATTGGCTGGTTGTTGATTTTCAGGATAATATAACCCTGGCGGATACCCTGATTGTAGAGTGCGCCTTTCGTGACGGATTCCACTGTTAAGCCATAATCGATACCCAGCGCTTTTTTAATCTTGTTGTCAACCGGTTTGAGTGTGGCGCCAAGATCGGAGTCTACTGTTGACGAACTTACCATATCGGTGTTGCCGTCGGCATTGATAAGCTGTGCCGTCAGTTTCATTGGTTTGTTTTCGCGCATCAAACCTACTGTGACTTTATCGCCGGGACGATAGCGACCAACTTGTTCCTGCAGTTCGGCAACCGACTTTACTTTCACCCCGTTGATTTCGTTGATAACGTCGTTCGTTTTAATTCCGGCTTTGTCTGCTGCACCGTCAGATACTACGTCAGCTACCAATGCTCCTTCGAGTGTTTTGATATTTTTTTCTTTGGCAACTTCAGTGCTCAAATCCTGAATACTTACTCCGAGTAACGCGCGCTGAACGGCTCCGTGCTGACGCAGGTCGGTAACCACCTTGCTGACAATGCTCGAAGGTATGGCAAATCCGTATCCGTTATACACGCCGTTTCCGGATGCGATGGCTGTGTTTATGCCAATGAGTTCACCGCGGGTGTTGACAAGCGCGCCTCCGCTGTTACCCGGGTTGATGGCTGCATCGGTCTGGATGAACGATTCGATGGACATATTGTTGGATTGTGGTTCGCCGAAATTATTCTGACCAATGATTCCGATATTGCGTGCTTTGGCGCTGACAATTCCGGCAGTAACGGTTGACGAAAGGTTGAACGGATTGCCCACAGCCAATACCCATTCACCTACTTTCACATTATCGGAGTTACCGATGGTGATTGCTTGGAGATCGTTCGCATCAATTTTAAGCAGTGCCAGATCGGTCGAAGGGTCGGCTCCGATAAGCTTGGCTTTGAAAGTCCGCTTGTCGTTGAGGGTGACTTCTATGTCGCTGGCATCATCGATAACGTGGTTGTTTGTAACGATATAGCCGTCCTGGCTGATGATTACACCCGAGCCTGCTCCTTTGGGTACTTCCTGTTTCGGAGTGTTATTTTGTTGTCTTTGCCCTTGTTGCGGACCGAAAAAGAAATCAAATAACGGATCGTTAAAGAAGTTTTGCTGTTGTTGCGATACCATGGCTTTGGTTTTGATGTACACAACGGCATGTACAGTGAGGTCGGCAGCTACTGTAAAGTCGGTTTCCATTGCACTGGAAGCGCTGGCAAATCTGGCTTGAGCACTCAGCGTCTGATCAGAAGTTGTCTGAAACTCAACTCCTTTTTTCTTGTTCGAAACATAATTTGTTGCATAACTGGTTGCTGCACTAACCACAATTACAATAGCAGTAAATAGTGCGATTGACTTTGTTTTGTTACTTAGTTTCATAATCTTTTTTATGTTTATTAATTTGTACTGTTTTTAAGTTGGTGATGGCATAAACAGAATTTCTGCCAGTTGTAACTTATTTGTTTTTTCAGATACTAAATTATACAAACTACATGCCCGATGTTTCAATCCGAAGTGATATTTCTTCAAATTTAACAATGTTAAAATGCTGTTTAACGGGCTTTAACGCAGAGTAATAGCAAGATTTAATAAATATAAAATGAATAGCTGACAAAATTTCCGAAAGAGAATTCAGGCGCGTGGTGGAAAATGTGTAAAAATGTCAGCACCTGACATTTTTGCACACTATTTTTTCTAAAATGCAGCAGGGAAATAAATCCGGAGAGCAAAAACAATAGCCTGTAAGTGCAGAAACAGCCATTTGAGAAAACGATTTCTCCCTTTAGAGGGTGGGTGGCATATATTTTTAAACACATGAAAATGGTTTGATGCCCGATATTCAGTCGGTGTTTAATTATATACAATCCACAAAAAATACGAAGCCGTATCTGATAAACAAATACGGCCCGTAAAACAGTTTATACTGTATTTTTTCAGAACCTGTTGTCGCCATCCAGCAAGTTGCCCAGACCACCCAGCAATCCGCCTTCTTCGCGCCGGCTTCCACCTGTGCGTGGAACCGATGCCAGTATCCGCTGAGCCAGCCGGCTGAAAGGCAGCGATTGCACATATACGATGCCGGGTCCCCGTAGGGTTGCGAAGAACAGACCTTCACCACCGAATATCGTGTTTTTGATGCCACCGACAAATTCCACATCGTACTGAATTCCGCTTGTAAATCCTACGATGCAGCCTGTATCCACTTTCAGTATCTCGCCGGCTTGTAGTTCTTTGCGTGCCAGTGTGCCTCCGGCGTGTACAAATGCCAAACCGTCGCCTTCAAGTTTCTCCATGATGAAGCCTTCGCCGCCGAACAAGCCGGTACCCAGTTTGCGGTTAAACTCGATACCCACCGACACGCCCTTGGCAGCGCAAAGGAATGCGTCCTTCTGACAAATAAATTTGCCCTGATACTGGTTCAGATCAATTGGGATAATTTTACCGGGATAGGGGGATGCAAAACTGATGCGGCTTCTGGTGTTATTCCGGTTTTCGAAGGCGGTCATAAACAGGCTTTCTCCCGTCACCACCCGTTTACCGGCTGAGAGTAGTTTACCCAGAATGCCGGTGTCGTTACCCGAACCATCGCCAAAAATGGTTTCCATCTGTATGCCGCTATCCATCATCATGAAACTGCCGGCTTCGGCAATTACCACTTCTTGCGGATCGAGTTCAATTTCAATATACTGCATCTCTTCGCCGTATATCGTGTAGTCAATTTCGTGTGCTTTCATAAGTTTCTGATATTTTATTCTATTTAATAGGTTTCTTTTCCTGTACAAAATCCTGCTTTTACCCTTTAAATTAATGTAGACAGAAGAAAAAAAGTATTACTGAAACGGAGTCGGACAGCAAGCTCGTAATTCGCGTATAAAAGTACTATATTTCTGTATAAAATCATCATAATTGCTGAGTTTATCAGGTTTGTGTATAAGTCAGACAAATTGACATACATTTGTTCTCCGATTGTTTTAAGTTTCGGACAGCATAAAGAAATTTCGTTGTCTATAACAGAGAAAAAATCAAAATTACGACAATGAACAAAGAACTTATTTATACAAGTTACTGTTCAATAAATCGTGTAAACTAGAAACTACAGGTTTCATTTTCAAAAGAATTACTCCGGCAACAACCAGATATACTGTAAATGACAAGAAAAATCCAGGAAAATATCTGCCGGATTGAAAAAGGAACAATAAACCAGACTTTATATTTTGAAGATATCAACCATGCAATACACTCCCAACTGATAAATCTATAAAATCCATGAGTTTTATAGTTCAGTAAAGTCCTCCAAGAAACTATTACTATCAGAACTGATAAAACAACGAAAATGATAATTTTGTCCATAAATAAGTCTTAATGAGTTGGAAGCCAATTTACAATTTTGCCTTACACAAGAACATTTCACCCATTCTGACTAATCAGCTGTAATGATTTTTTATTGACAATTTCCACATTCTTTCCTTTCAGGCTGATAATCTCGTCTTTATCAAACTCCGTAAGCACCCGGTTTACACTTTCGCGGGTAGCGTCCACCAGGTTACCTATTTCCGACTGAGAAAGGGGTAATATAAATTCATCAGATTCAAAAATTATTTCCGACAATTCCAGCAGAAAAGCAGCAATGTTTCCCCGTGTCTGGCGTTGCGTACGGTTGGCGCAGCGGCGAAATGATTCCAGTTCGTTGCGGCACAAATCCAGTATGATTTCATATGAAAACTGTTCATTATCTTTCAATAAACGTCTGAAGATAGTTACATCGATAAAACATACTGAACAATCGGATACGGCCGTAACGGAATACTGATTGATCTTATCGCCGAAAGTAGTAGGTAAACCAAGGTATGTAGGAGCTTTCACCAACCGTACAATTTGTTCGTGATGAGGCCCGGTAAGGTGTAACTTTACCAGACCCGTACGGAGAAATGCCACATTCGTAGAAAAAGTTCCCTGTTTAATGATAGAGTCACCTTTTACAAAGTTTACTACAGCATGGTTATCCGATAGCTGGTTAAAACCACTGTCGCTCAGCGTATGAGCTGCTCTGGTGTTAAAAGGACAAGACTTACAATCTGTATTCATACGGCAAATATAACAGATGTGATTTGAATCACAAAATAATGTAGGCACTAACACACAACAAAAACGAAAAGTGATATTACATTAATATAAATTTGCAGAAATAAATCTCTAATTAATCTTCCAATAAAATAAATAAATTAATAGAAAATGGAAAATACCAATGAGGTAACAGTAGCACAGCTACAGAC
>DAONDU010000066.1:0-13893 GCA_035402725.1 Paludibacteraceae bacterium
GAACAAATAAGTGTAGCCGGCTTTCAAAGTTACTTCCTGATAGATCGCTGTATTAAAACCAGTTCCGGTAGTTTGAATGCGGAGATTGCCACCAGTACCTCCTGTTGGAGCATTTCCGGTATAATTCCATGAGAATGTAGATACATCGGCAGGATTACATTTATTTGTCGACCAGAAATTACCATTTTCCATATTTCCACCATATAACATTTCGCCGGCAGGAAGTGTAGGTTTTGAGTTTACTTTTACAAAGTCTGTTTTGATTAAAACAGAATCCCCTTTTTCGTTGGTAGCAGTCAGTTTTACTGTATAAGTTCCAACAACGGTGTAGGTGTGTTCCGGATTTTCTTCAGTGCTGATAGCAGAACCATCGCCAAAATCCCATTTGTATAAGTTAGCAAATTTTGTAGCATTCGCAAATACGGTTTTCAATGCAGGAAAGCCCACAGCGTTTGCAGCAGTAAAGCTAACAGCCGGTTTTGTGCGAACTGGGGTCAACGAAAGTTCGTCAACAGCAATTTTAAATCCGGGACCATCCCAGGTACCCATTTTGAATACAAAATAAAAATCACCAGTTGTTTCGGGAGTGAAAGTAGAATAAGTGCCTGCATGAATTTTAAATGTGCCATTCAATCCTGCCACAGTACTACCCGCATTCCATGCATCAAATTTAGCAATCATTTTTCCTTCAGTGGCACCATAGTCAGCACCATTGCCGGCAGGTTGAGCTCCAATATATACTTCTGTCCAAAAGTTTTTCAGGTTAGCGCTCAAATCACGGAAAGCACCGTCGAACACATAAACAGAGTCGCGGCTTAAATGTACTTTTTGATAAATAGCATATTGTACACCGGCACCTGCTGCTGGGCCTTCGACCAATAAATATCCATCCTTACCTGCATTTGGTTTGCTATCTGTAGCATTCCATGTCGCAACAGGATTGTTACCTGCCCCTGTATTCAGGTAATCTTCAGTCCAGCTACCTTTAGCTTCCATATTTCCGTTTTTCAGTAATCCGCCGCCAGTTAGTATTGCTAATGGAGTAACATTGATATATTCAGTTTCTATTTTCTCATTTGTTCCAATTTCATTTGTAACAGTCAGTTTTACAGTATATTTTCCTACAGCTGCATATACATGTGTTGGATTCTTTTCTGTACTTGTACTACCATCGCCAAAATCCCATGCCCATGAGTTGGCCATTTTCGAATCGTCAGTGAATTTCACGGTGAGAGGTGCAAAACCTGAACGCACATCAGCTTTAAATCCTGCCACAGGAGCTAATCTATCGCTTGTAAGTTTCAGTTCGTCAACTACAATGTCGCAAGTAGGAACTTCGGCATCCCAGGTAGTTGATCCCATTTTCATTACAAAATAATAAACACCAGTTGTAGGAGGCATGAAATACTTGCAGGCAGCAGCATTAAGTTTAAAAGTTCCTTCGGCTGCGGCGGCAGGATTGTCCCATGCACCATAATTGGCTATTTTAGTTCCCAACGCATCACCATAATCCTGACCTTCGACAGGCATTTGACCAATAAATACTTCGCACCATGAGCGTTCCAGTTTGATGTTTTTGAACGCAGCATCGAAATTGTAAATAGAATCGGCCGACAAAGTAACCGCCTGATAAATACAAAACTGAGAATTACCTCCGTTGGTAGTGGCTACCACATGCAAAGCTCCGCCGGCTCCTGCAGCAGGTATTGCACCGGTGTATCCCCAGGTCACTGCCGGAAGTTTATCCGCAGCAGTATTAAGGTAACTTACCTGCCAGGCACCCTGGCTTTCCATGTTGCTATTGACAAGTTTATTGCCACCAGCAGCTACTGCCGAGAAAATACCCAGACAGCTTACAAGCAAAATGAGAAGATGTTTTTTCATGTGTAAATAATTATTTTTAATTGAAATTTGATTTTAACAGTTTGTTATTCGCCGTTCGGGAAAATAGAGATTGTGGCAGGAACGGAGTAATTATTAAACTTATCGACTGTATAAACCGACACCACATACCCTTTTATTTCCAGATTTGTAAGTTTGTAAGTCTCAGTCAGACCATCGAGCACGATGGTTGAATCCTGCAATTTCATAGCGTTTTTTACTGCTATTTTACCCTGTGGATTTTTCCACGACAAGGTCACTTCTTTCAAACCCGACACTACAGTCAAGTCAGTAACCCGTGGAGAATAAACCTTTACGTCAGTCAGGTAATCTTTATAATTATCGTCCATTCCCTCACAATTACCAAAGAACAGGGCTATCAATAAAAAGCCGATTATTTTAATTGTTTTCATTTTTTCAAAAAATTATTGTTGATTATCTAATCCGTAAAGCGTTATTTCAGAACCGTACACATTGGTTTCGCTACCATAGTTGGACAACACACTGAATTTCAGATACCTGAAAGGTTGAGAAACCGATTCGAGATTAAACTCATGTCCATCTATAGCTTCTTTGTATTTAGCGGGCGAAATAACTCCGGCGGCATCGCGCGGGTCGCCAATGTCGAAAGTACCCAGCGAAGTCCAAGTAAGTTTATCGTTACTTACTGAAACTGAGAATGATTTCATATTTTCTTCTTTGTAATAATAGTAGTCGGTGCTTACTCCATTCTGCTCAGCATTTACATACGCAAAAGCACGCTGCCACACCACAAATCGGTTTATAACTACGGTTTTATTCAAATCCACCACTATATCGAGCGGCCATTTAAGCATACCGCCATTATCGTCGCGATTAATAATGAAGTAACTATTGTCCGCAGCTGACTCCTTGGTATCGACCACATCATCCCAAAAACTGGCAAGGGTTCCCTCCCATTTATCGCCGTCCACAGAGAGGTTTTGAAGGACTTTCCATGTTGACTTATCGATTTTCTGTTCCAGAAGTGGTTTGTAACTTCCCACAATGACCTTATCGGTTTTGTTTCCATTGAAGTCCTCAACAGTAACCGAGAAATTATATTCCTCAGGTTCGAGCCCTCTGATCATCAGCACAGGAGCACTTAAAGCGGATGAAAGTATGCGCTCGTAGGTTTTGCCGTTTTTAGTGAAACTGACATAAACGAACACCGTTTTCTGATCGGGATTTTGCCAGGTAATGCGCACACCGCCCAATTGTTCTTTAAGCTGAATACTTTCCTGAACAAGGTAAATAAACGATTTCAGAGGAGTCACTTCAATTTCAGTAGCTTCCGACACATTATTACTTCGGTCAACGGCATACAATTTTACTTTTTGAGGCGCAGCATCTTTGAAACCATCAATTTCGATTGAATCGCCGTAATGACTGGTCACTTTGAACACTTCTTTGCCCAGTGAATTCGTATAAACGGCCTTTACATACAACAGGTCGTTGTCGTCGGGTGCAGTAAATGTCAGAATAGCACCTCCGTTCGTAGGTTTGTAGCTAATATCCGTCACCTTACCGGGTGCGGTTGTATCCAAAACTTCCTCATTGCACGCTGTAAATACAATTATGGTTAGAAGAAGTATGTATATATATTTTTTTTTCATGTGTATATAAATTGATATTATTAAAATAATCTTTTGTCTTTGTTCTTTGTTCTTTGCTCTTTGCTCTTTGCTCTTTGCTCTATTCTACCAACCCGGATTCTGTACCAGATTTGAATTTACAATCATTTCATTGTATTTAATCGGGTGTAAATAGTCGCGTGGAGTTATAAACGATCGCTGGCCAACAGTTTTCACAACATAAAAAGTGTTTGTAGTTGAACCATCAACGCTCCAGCCGGTTACAGGAATATTGAAATACTTATCAGCTTCTTTCCAGCGGCGAACATCAAAATTTCGGTGACCTTCGAAAGCCAGCTCAATACGGCGTTCCTGCTTAATAATTTCTCGCAATCCATCACGTGTTTTGTGCTTATTCAATGTTTTGGCAAGAGCCGGATTTCCCCAGGACTGCTCGACGGTTGGCACGCCCGAACGGATCCGCACTTTATTCAGTGCATCATATACTTTCTGATCGGGTCCGTAGTATTCGTTGTAGGCTTCCGCATAATTCAGATAAAGTTCGGCCAATCTGATGATGGGCCAGGGATAGGCCACCAGCTTATTGTAGGCATCGCCTTCAGAATTTGGATGACACACTTTCTTCAATACATATCCGGTGATCACATAGTCGTTTGTATTACCACGACGACCGTAAGCTTCACCTTTTTTCATCGCAAGATTCCATTTTTGTCCCCATGTACGGTAAATGCCTTTATCAAAACCTATCGAAGCGTAAAAACGGGGTTCACGACCTAAATGCAGATTCGGTATCATGATGGTACTTCCTGTCATGGCATGATATTTATCAGCATCGGTTACACGAGCCAAACTGTATCGATTTGTGTATTTAAAAGTCAGATCTTCGTCAATAGGTAAGCCATTTTTGGTATAATAAGCTTCTGCAGCCTGAATAGTTGGCGATGTCCATTGCCAGGCAGCTTCATTTGCCGATGCATCCGGATTTATCATCATTGATGCAGCTTGTAGCGACCACCATTGACCATTATTCACTGGATTTGAATTTCCCCAGATCAGTTCTGAATTCCAACGCTCGGTAAACATGTAGCGGTAATTGTAAAGGGCTTTCACCTCGGGTTGCTTGATATCGAGCGTATCAAAAGTTGGCACAACACCGCTGAATTCATATAACTTCACATTATTGGCCTCAGCTAGTTGCAAGGCATATTCAGCAGCATCGAGGGCTTTTTTCCATTTTTCTTTATCGTAAGTGGTATTGAATAATTTTACACCATCTTTATCCTTAAATGTATCATAAAAAGTGGCATTGCCATTGAACAAAGGGCTTGCAGCATACAACAGTACTCGCGACTTGATGGAATAGGCAATCAGTTTATCAATTCTTCCATAATCGTTTGAAGAGGTAATACGTGTGGGCAGATGCTCAACTGACTTATCAATGGTTGAAACAATGTATTCAACTACCTCATCGACTGGTTTACGTTTGATGCGAACATCTTCTACACCAGCAGTAATTGGTAAATTCACATCGATAATAGGAATTGGACCATACTGGCGGAAAAGCAGGAAATGATAATAAGCCTTTAGAAAAATCACTTCCGATTTCCAGGTCTGCTTTTCCTCCGTTTTCATATCTTTTACCATATCAATGTTTTCGATAAAAATATTGCACGCTCTGATGGCTTTGAAAAGCGATTCCTGTGATCGGCCATAGGGATAAGTGTCATCCCAAAGTCCCATTATGGGATTGTCGACCGATTGTTTGCCACGCATAAGCTCCACACCCGGAGTTTCTTTGGCAATGGGTGTGGTTAACTCATCCGACGCAAAAGCGCTCGTTGAGTAAACACCATCTTCCTGAGGCAGATAATGGTAACAGGTAGCCAACGCACGGTATGCGGCCTCTTTTCGCTCGAACATAAGTTCAATTTCCTGCGTTTTGTCAGGCACTATATCCAGATAATTGTCGCAACCGTTCAATGCAAAGGTTGAAATAATTGCGAAGAATAAATATGTTTTTCTCATTTTGATTGTGTTCATTTGTGCAAATTAGAAATTAAAGTTCAATCCGATGTTAATAATCTTTTGAGGAGGATATCCCAGTCCTTTTCCACCCATTTCGGGATCCCACAGTTTGAATTTGCTAAACACAAATAAATTGGTTCCCGAAATATAAAACCGTGCCTTTTCCACATTCATTTTATCCAGTAGTTTTTGGGGCAACGAATAACCCAGTTCCACACTTTTCAGACGAAGTAAACTACCATCGCGCAACCACCAGGTAGAAGGTTTTTCGTTGTTTGCAACTGCATTAACCGACATACGGGGCCAAAATGCTTTTGGATCCGGATTCTCGTCGGACCAGTGATTGTCTGCAATAATTTTTAATGCGTTACGCTCGTTTACAAAAGGAGAAATGGACTTTGGATCGATAAAAAACGATGAACGACCTGAACCTTGAAAGAAGAATGAAAAATCAATATTTTTGTAACCCACAGAGGATCCAAATCCATACACTATTTCAGGTACCGTAGGGAATCCAATCGGAACCATGTCGGAGTCGTCAATTTTTCCATCATTATTTACATCCACATATTTGATATCTCCTGCCATATAACTTCCCATCTGATTGTATTGCACGGGCGAATTCAGCACATCCAGCTCATCAATAAACAATCGCTCAGCAACGAGACCACGCGGCTGATTCATCGGTTGACCAATGTTGCTCATGTACGGATAAGGATATTGTGGCTCACCGTTTTCAATAATTTTATTGGTTGCATAGGTGAAATTCACGCGGGAAGTTATCCATAGGTCTTTGTTTAAAATGACTTTATAATCTACAGAGCCATCAATACCATGAGACTCTGCTTTGCCTATATTACTGGCAATAGGCGCTGTAAGTCCCATGGTGGCTGGAATATAATCGCGCCACATATAAATGTTAGTTCTGTTTTCGGTGAAATAATCAATCTGTATGTTCACATCGTTGAACAATCCGAGTTCCATACCAAAATTCGTTTTTTCGGCCACTTCCCACGTAACTTCGGGATTTGCATAACTGTTGATGTTGTAGCCGTTATAACTGTTTCCAAAATCCTCTCCCCACACATGACCTTTACCGGCATCGTTCAGATTGACTGACGACAAATAATAGAAACGATTGCTCGAAATGGCATCGTTACCTACCAAACCATAGGTAGCTTTGAATTTGAGATTTGAGATTGTTTTTTTCAGCGATGCGGGTATGAATTTTTCGTTTGTAACCACCCAGCCCAAACCTGCGGAAGGAAAGAAACCATAGCGGTTTTGTTTCGAAAATTTCTCGGAACCATTGTAACCAAAGTTCAACTCAGCAAAATATCTGTTGTCGTAAGCATAAGTTGCACGCCCGGATAAACCCATATTCCGGAATGGCAGCGAAGAATACACATCGTTGCTTGCATCGGTCAGCAACTCACGGGCGTACCCTACCAGCAAGCCTCCCACATCATGTTTATCACCAAAAACACGGTTGTATTGTGCAACTCCTTCGAAATAAAAGCTGTTATTTGCCGTTTTGTAGCTTGTTCCGGTTGTCAGATATTCGGTTCCTTCGCTTATTTGCTCCACTGTATGAATTACACCCGATTCGCCATCCACTTCCTTCAAACCATAGTAAAACGGAGCGAAACCACGGGCAACTTCACTCAAACTATAGGAATTGAGCGATGCCATTCCACGCAACTTCAAACCTTTGGTTATCATGCTCAAATCCTGCTCAAGCTGAAACTGAGCTGTGGTGGTTGATGAAAAACGATCTTTGTAACCGCGTACCATTTCCGCATAAGGATTTGGATATCCGCCATTCCCCTTGTTGCCAAATAACACATGATTTACAAATTGTGTACTTTCATCCTTGTCGTAATATTTGGGAAAATTTACAGGATTGGCCTGCATCACCATCGAGAATATGCTTCCGGCATCGTTTTGAGGACCGTTGTATCTGTCGATGAGCGAGTAAAACTTAACCATTGCTTTGGTTGATTTTGTAAGATTTACATCAATATTGGCCCTGAGATTATAGCGTTTGATGTTGATGTTGTTGTTAAAATTATTCATCTTATCCACTTTCAACAAACCTTTTTCATCTGTATATGAAACCGATAAATAATACTGAGCCACTTCGCCACCTCCGCTTACACTCATGTTTGCTTTCTGGTTTTGCACTGTGGATTTAAAAAGTTCGCTGTACCAGTCCACATTTGGATAAATTTGCGGATTAAGTCCGTTTCGGGTACCTTCAATTTTATCTTTCGAATAATAAAGCAGTGCTTCGGGGTCACGCGTACGCAACGCTTTGTTATACAATTCCATATACTCCACTCCTCCCAAAAACTCATTCGTCATGGTAGGAGATGTAATTGAATTCTCAATACGAACGGAGATGTTGGCTTTGCCCTTTTTACCAGTTTTAGTAGTTACAAGGATAACGCCGTTAGCGCCGCGAGCACCATAAAGTGCAGTGGCTGTGGCATCTTTCATTATGGAAAAACTGGCAATATTATCTGGTTCTATACGGGCCAAATCAGTTGTAGACACTTCCAGTCCATCAATCAATATAAGCGGACTGTTGGCATAACCAAAAGAAGTTACACCACGAATAAAAAATTCGGCATTGTCCTGACCCGGTTCGCCTGAGCGCTGATACGAAATAACTCCTGCAATCTTTCCGGCCAATGCATTGGTCAGGTTGGTTGGCGCTATTTTTAATTCAGCTGGGTTCACCGTATTGATTGAACCTATAACGCTGTTTTTTTTCTGCGTTTGAAATGCCACCACCTGCAATTCTTCCAGTGCACTTGCCGATTCCAGCATAACAACATCTATCACCGTCTGCATACCCACTCTGATGAACTGACTGTTGAATCCCACATACGAAAATCGCAACGTGTCATTTTCGCTTAAATTTGAAATGGCATACTTTCCATCAATGGAAGTAAGTGCTCCGTTCCCGGAACCCAATTTCAAGACTGTTACTCCGGGGAGCGGATTGCCCTCTTTGTCCACAACCACCCCTTTTACCAAACTTGTCTGAGCAAATGAGAACTGAGACAGCAATAACATGGAAAACAGAAAAATTAATTTTGTAAATGATTTTTTCATTCTTTATATCGTAATTTTTAATTTTAACTCATATTGATGTTATAGTCCGGAAACACCCGATTTCTGGTCAGATAATTTGAAGTTTTTTTGTAATTACATTCTGAGCATCGTTGACTTTCACAACGTACATTCCAGGCTGAAGGCCCAAAACATCAATTTTCTCAAGATCTGACTTTGTGGAGTAACAGCTAACAAACCTTCCTTGCATATCGAGTAAGGTGACAGAGCGGGATTTCCCGTCGTTGAACTGTATGAAAAACGAACCACGCGAAGGGTTCGGGTATATTGACATTTGTAGAAATTCGGGAGAATGAACAGGAGTAAGCAGACCAAACTGAATCCAGTTCAGATTATAACCATCGGTGCGCGATAACAGGCGAATGATATTTTTTCCGGCTGTAAGCGTTACAATTGCCGATTGGGTTTGCCAGTTTTGCCAGCCTCCTGTGTTAGCAAACGAAACGGATTTAATCGGAACCATTGAACCGTTTTCATCTTTCAGTACGGCTATCTGAGCTGTAGGAGTATTTACTGAAATTCGAAAATCCATTGAATAATTTCCACTGTTTTCAACCCACACATAATAATCTAAATACTTATTGACTGCAGCATACGAAGTATTTAATCCTGTACCGGTGTCGGTACAGGGTTCGAACGAAAATCCATTGTTATATGTAAAATCTTCAGCCTCAATTTTACCTGGAATGATTTTGTTCTGAAAGATGAGATTGGTCACATCTGCATTTTGAAAAGGAGTAAGCGACTGTGAACCACTCATACAATCTGCAGCTATATAACTTATTTTCAATGTATTTGTCGACAGGATTGGATCTGCTATTTTTAAGTCCACTTTTGTATTATCGGCCGCATCTATTGTAGTAGAAACAATGGTTACCGGTTTGGCATCCAGAGTAATCGTAAATGGATTACCTGTGAGTGAATTCACATTTTTGTTCATCTGAAGTGTAACCTCGTCTGCCCATTTTGCTGTTTCGGCACTCAGCATTTCAAATGCGGTATTGTCGGTTGTTTTTGGGTTTTTGAATTGGAAATAATTGATATTTGCTCCTCCCTGCTCAAAAACAAGTTTTAATTTTATCGTACCTGCTGGAACAATAACATTAGTAATGGCAGCTGTACGCCATGTAGTCCAACTGCCCGAAGGTGACAGTGAAACGGTTTTGGATGCTCTTTTGCCATTTATTTCTATATACACTTTTGCTGTTGCACTCTGGCTCGCATATCGGAGTAATACATTGTAAGTCATTGTTTCGGGCGATTCGATGCTGTACTGCATCCATTCACCATCTTCTACCCAACCCACATGAAAACCATTGGTTACAGCATCGGAGCAATTTTCAATATCCACACCATCGTTGCGGTATGCGTAACCTTTATTCCACGAGGTGTTATTATTATTGCTCAAATGATAATCAGCATCATTATTGTCGAAATAGGCATATCCGGCCCTTCCATAATCGTAATCCACCGCATAAATTGTACTTGCGGTGCTGTGTTGTTTAAACGGTATTGTTTCGGTGGTTTGCGGTTGACGAATCATGGCATCAATGACGTCTCGCTGAATAACACAATTCTCCAGTTTATGATTATCGGCAAAGGTCATTACAGCCTGAAATGCTTTGTCGGCTGTTGGTTTTGATGCTGTTCCTTTCCAATAGTTTATCAAATCGCTATAATCGCTGTTGGTGGTAACTCTCATAACATTGTTGATACCCGTTTTTTTTACCGGCCAAAACGACCATCCAATATTGTTTTTCTCCATCATTTCAATACAATCAGTAAACCAGCGATTTGAATTTTCGCCCGATTCACCCAACCAGATGGGACAATTGGCGTTGTTACGCTGGTCGAGCACCCATTGTATCGAGGCGGTATTGTTTACAGTCCAGTATTTATGAAAACTGTATGCCATATTGTTATCCCAGGCTGGTGTAAGTCCCGAAAAGTCGTTAGCAAACCAATTACCTTCGATCACAATCATGTGATTTTTATCCACTTCGCGAATAGCCGTTGTGATGCGTCCGTATAGCGAACGCAATTGTGAATTATTTCCTTCGGGAAATTTCCAGTTGGTTTCATTGATCAGATCATAGCCCGCAATCCATGGATTGTTGGCGTAGCGCTCAGCAATTTTTCGCCATAGAGCAATCAGCTTTGCTTTATTGAGTTCGCTTTCCCAAAGCGAGGGTTTCGAAGCATCGTAGTCTGAGATTGCCGCATCCTTGCCCTGGCCTCCGGGTGCACCGTGCATGTCGAGCATGACATACATTTTATTGGCAGCACACCATGCAACCAGACTATCGAGGCGTACAAAGCCACTTTCGACCCAGGTATTAACTCCTTGTGCAGGTTCATCTTCGATAGGAAGCGTAAACAAATTGTAGTGCAGAGCGGGACGGACACAGTTGAAACCCCAGCGGGCCATGGAATCGACGTCGATTTTACGGAAATGATTATCGAGCCAGGTGCTGTAAAATTGATTGGTTCTTTCTGTACCTATTAAATCGGTTAGTTTCTTTTTTAATTCGTGTTGAGTACCTGCCACCGATGCTGTTTGCATCATGTAGCCTTCCTGTAGCATCCAGTTACCTGTACCTATACTTCGGAGTATCAGATTGACACCTTGAGGATCGACTATTTGTTTACCAGAAGCACGCACAAAATTGGTTTGTGCATGGAGTAAAAAAGGAAGAAAGAAAATGAGCAGAAAGTAGATTTTTCTCATTATGGTATAAATTTGTGTGTTTTTTGGCACAACAAAAATATACCTTAATATCTTTGTAATTCAGTATATGACTTCAAAAAGTAGGATAAATCGGACCATTTATCAGGTTATAAACCTGAATATGTGTCAATTATAAAAAATCTCAAGAGCTAAAAAAGTAGTATATTCGGTATATGAAAAAGTAAAACATTTTCAGAAGATTCACATAATTAACTTTTCTGCTTATGAAAACATTAAAAACCACTTTAACTTAAACACAACATTGGTTATTTATCTTGTTTTATTAAATGCAAGAGATTCAGTTGTATATGAAAATAACAATGGTTTTTACTGTATTTGTAATATGCGTGCATCAAATTCCTCTTTCGGAAGGAATGTTCTGTTTTTTGTTTTTGTTCGAAAGTTATAAATAGTGGTTAACGAGTATCGCAAAAATAATGAGATTTTCGTGCCATCATTTATTCCCAATCGTATAAGTGCAATGATACGCAGTTCGGGGTTTAGTAATTCTCCCTTTTTCAGTATAAATTTGTAATCCTCGTTAAGAAGTTCATTAACTTTCTCTACAAAATCGGGGAAAAGTTGTAGAAAAGCATTGTCGAAATTATAATACAGTTCTTCAAACTCTTCATCCATAACGTCTTGCGATTGGCATAACATCTGGGCGTCCTTTACTTTACCATCTTTTATTTTTGCGTTAACTTTCCGTCTGAAATCATCAATTTTATTAATGTAAACGGAACAAAGTTCAATAAACCTCCCAATATAAACCTCTTTTATTTTGTTCGAATCAGATAGTTCATTGTTTGCTTTGTTGAGCATCAGGTTTAGTAATGTCAGATCTTCGTTAACCTTGTTAAGTTCTTCGTTCAGATTGTTAAGTTCAGAATTTGCATTCTGAAGTTCTGCTTTTGCATTGGCTAACCGTTTGTTCTGTTTAAAAATCACCAACAGCGCAACAGCCAACAGCACAAAAAGCGAACTTATTAGAATCAGATAATTCTGGAGTTTGCTTTTTTGATTTTCAATTTTACCCTGATAGGTTTTGTCAATTAACGAAAGAATGGTTGCTGTTTGCAAACTCCGTAACTTGGCATTGTAAAAAACTGTCGCATTCCACGAAAAGCGGATATAGTTATATGCTCTATCAATATCTCCTTCATCGTACAGCATTTCGGCCAGCATTCTGAGCGATGCCTGATCTTTAATTGCCGATTGTATGTCGGCAATAGCCGATAAAATCAGATTGTATTTGTATTCCTCTTTGTTACCTTTCCAAAGATTGATTATGGCTCTGTGGAATGTGGCAAGGGCATAATCAGGTGTTCCTTCACCGGCGTGAAGCAGCCAAATGTCATTTATTTTCAATGCTCCGTCAAAATCCTGTGAATTTCTGACGCTATCTTCTTTAAGCTGCAAATACAGGTTACTCTCCTTATCAATAACCCGTTTCAATTCTCTGTCTATATTGCCACTCATTTTCCAGTAGTTTTCTGAACTTTTTTGGTCTTGTGTATAAAACGCAAGTTCGTTATACACCCGGAGATAGGTATAATAATAATTTACCAGTAACGATTCTGGTAGTTTTTGCCGGTCAATGGTTTTAAGCAGGTCTACTGCTTCCATATACATACCGGTCGAACCCATAAGGAAAGCAACCTTAATCTTGCTCTCGTATTCGCGATGAATGTCTTTTAAATGAATCGCAATTTCTATGTTTTTGTTTTGATAATGTAGCGCTGAGTCGCAAATGTATGGTTGATATTCAGCATATAACCTGTTGTTGATATCATACTCTTGAGCTGATAATGGAGGTGTATTTTTTAATTTAGATCTGAGTAATCCTATTCTTTCCTCTCTTTTTTGGATATAAATTTGTGATTTGTCTATCGTTTTATCGAGTTCCGAAAGCAAAGAGTCGAAATTATGTTTTGTCTGTGAGTAACTCGTCAACTGTGTTGCACATACAAAAATAAAACTATAAATCAGTTTATATGAGAGTGACTTTATGAGGATATTAAGTTTGTTCATATTTTTGCTTTATTTCGTCGCAAATTTAACTCAATGCATTGGTCTTTTTGTAATATATCAACCAAAATGTTGCATCTTCAACTTGAATTTTGTCTGTTTTTAAAGAATTAACTCTTAGATATTAAGCGTAAAAACAAAATTAAAATATTTTGTATCTCAAAACTACAAAAATATATTTTTTAAAATATCCTTTTAAATTACAATGATACAATAACATTTCGATTCCGGATTTTGGGGATCACGTTTTTTTCTTATCTCACTATTTCTAACAGGATTCTATTTTTTGGTCACACGATTAAACACACTCTTTAAGATAGCGGTTTGAAATCGCTAAACCCTTTCTAAAAACCTTAACATCTGACAGCTAATACTTATTATAATACAAAAAAAGTCCCTTACAATTTCTTGTAAGGGACTTTCATAAAAACGGCGGCTATCTACTCTCCCACTATTAACGCAGTACCATCGACGTGATTG
>DAONDU010000067.1:0-13784 GCA_035402725.1 Paludibacteraceae bacterium
CTGATTAGTTCTTTCAAAGATAATCATTTTAGGCGAAATATAGGATAATCATTTAAATAAAATAAGTTTAAAACGGGAACACAATTTATGATCGTTCTCCCGTTTTTCATCTAAACACATCATTTATAATTCATAACTTAGCCCGAATTCTTATCTTTGCAAAAAATAATATGACCGTATGACCAATTATATGCAGGTAGAAAATCTGACCAAATCGTTTGGCGATAATCTGCTTTTTGAAAATATATCCTTTACCATCACCGACAATCAACGGGTGGCTCTGATTGCCAAAAACGGAACCGGAAAAACAACACTCCTCAACATTCTTGCCGACCGAGAAGGTTACGACAGCGGTAACATCACCTTAAAGCGCGATCTGCGAATCGGTTATCTGGAACAGTCGCCCGATTTTCCAAAAGAACTTTCAGTAATCGACGCCTGCCTGCAAACGGATAATGACATTGTACGCACCATAGCTGACTATGAACATGTCATGCTGCATCCCGACAAGGATAAAATGACAGATGTGCTGGCTCGTATGGAAATTCTGAAAGCCTGGGACTATGAAACACGCATCAAACAAATTCTGGGCAAGCTAAAAATTACTGATTTCGAACAAAAAATCGGTCATTTGTCAGGCGGACAACTCAAACGGGTGGCTCTGGCCAATGTACTGATCAGCGAACCGGATTTATTAATACTCGATGAACCAACCAACCACCTCGATCTCGAAATGGTGGAATGGCTGGAAGATTTTCTGAAACGATCCACCATGTCGCTGCTAATGGTTACACACGACCGGTATTTTCTGGACCGTGTCTGCAACACCATCCTCGAAATAGATAATCAGTCTCTTTTCGCCTACTCCGGCAATTACAGTTACTATCTGGAAAAACGTCAGGAACGGATTGACACATTCAATGCGGAAACCGAAAGCATGCGAAACATTTACCGCCGCGAGCTGGAATGGATGCGAAGCACGCCTCAGGCACGATCACACAAATCACGGGGCCGCATCGACCGATTCAAAGACATTGAAGAACGGGCTAAACAACGTCAGACCAATGAAAACATCAAACTCGGCGTAAAATCAAGCTACCTTGGCTCTAAAATATTCGAAGCCAACTATATCTGCAAATCGTTCGGCGACTATAAAATTCTCGACAACTTTTACTACAACTTTGCCCGCTATGAAAAAATGGGTATTGTAGGTAAGAACGGAACGGGTAAAACAACTTTCCTGAAAATGTTGCTTGGACATGTAAAGCCCGACAGCGGAAGTTTTGACATCGGCGATACGGTTATTTTCGGATATTACAGCCAGGACGGACTAAAGTTCGATGAACAAATGAAGGTGATTGATGTCGTACAGGATATTGCCGAGGAAATAGACCTTGGAGGCGGCAAAAAACTTTCGGCATCGCAGTTTCTGCAACACTTCCTTTTTGCTCCCGAAACTCAGCACAACTACGTATACAAACTCAGTGGCGGTGAAAAACGCCGGCTTTACCTCTGCACCGTGCTGATGAAAAATCCGAATTTTCTGGTACTCGATGAGCCCACCAATGATCTGGACATCGTTACATTGAATATTCTGGAAGATTATCTGCAAAACTTCAAAGGCTGTGTCATCGTGGTCAGCCACGACCGTTATTTCATGGACAAAGTGGTTGATCATTTGCTCGTATTCAACGGAAACGCAGAGATAAAAGATTTTCCGGGAAACTATACGCAATACAGAGAAAGCGGAACAGCCCCCCAACCCCCTAAAGGGGGAGTTTTGGAAGGGAATACTTCTAATAATTCTAAAAAAACTGCCGTCACCAATAATCCTCAAAGCACAACGGACGGGGGAAATAAACCCCGTAAAATGAGTTTCAGAGAAAAACAGGAATTTGAAGCACTGGAAAAGGAAATACCACAGCTGGAAGCTGAAAAAAAGGACATTGAAAATCAACTCTCATCAGGCACATTCGATAATGATACTATTATTAAAATATCGTCACGATTTGCCGAACTGACAGATTTGATTGATGAAAAAACGATGCGCTGGCTCGAATTGAGCGAGATCTAGATATAAAACTGATAAGACCTATTAAAAACGCAATTGGTAGCCACGCCTGACTACCAATCTTTGTTAACCTTAAATCTAATACTATGAAAAAATCACAATGCAAATGTAAGTGTATAAATTACTTTTATAAAATAATTCACCCATTTTGTTGCATTTTTTTTCGCAAACCTTTGCTATCAGTGTTTTTTTCGGAATGAAGTTATCTTAGAAACCTGTGGATTTCAGATTTAGTCCGGCTTTTTCGTCGAGACCAAACATCAGGTTCATATTCTGAACAGCCTGCCCCGATGCTCCTTTCAGCAAATTGTCGATCATGGAAATGATCAATATATTATCGCCGTGTTTTTCCACATACACAATGGCTTTATTCGTGTTAACCACCTGCTTCATATCCGGATTTTTATCGGCAACGAATGTAAAAGCGGCATCTTTATTGAATTCTTTGTACAGTGCTTTTGCTTCCTCGGCACTCAACGGACATCTGGTATAGGTGGAGGCAAAAATGCCGCGTGCAAAGTTACCGCGCACAGGAATGAAATTCAGATTTTTATCAAATCCGGGTTGCAGTTGGTGTACCGATTGTCCGATTTCCTGCAAGTGCTGATGTTCAAAAGCTTTGTAAACAGAGATATTATTGTTTCGCCAGCTGAAGTGTGATGTTTCCGAAGGTTTCACCCCGGCACCCGTTGAACCTGTGATGGCATTGATATGCACATCGTCGGTGAGTAAACCGGCAGCTGCCAGAGGCAGAATAGCCAGTTGAATGGCAGTGGCAAAACATCCCGGATTGGCAATATGATTAGCCTGCTGAATGGCAGCCTTATTCACTTCGGGCAGTCCATACACAAAGTCGTGTTCGGGACGTGCCTGGCGGTAATCGGTGGACAAATCGATGATTTTCACGCCGGTTGGAACTGCATTCGCGTCGAGAAACTTCTTGCTGTCGCCATGTGCAGAGCACAGAAAAAGCACATCAACAACATCCAGGGGCAGTTCACTGGTAAAAATCAGATCCGTTTCACCTATCAAACCACCGTGAATGGATACTACGGAGTTTCCTGCGTTGCTGCTGCTGTTTACAAACGCTATTTCCACGTCGGGATGGTTGATCAACACCCGCAATAATTCTCCGGCGGTATATCCCGCGCCACCAATGATACCAGCTTTAATTTTTTTCATCCGAATTTATTTTTTACAACCACACAGGTTGGGTTTATTTATTCAAATATCCAATTAAAAAAATCCATACTGCCAGCACGATAAACGTAACGCTGTAGTATGAAAATTTACGGTTTTTATGTCTTATCAAATACATCAGCGACACCACTGCAAAAACTCCGCCCGTCAGTTCGAGCAAATGCAGGGTTAGCTCGGGCACCCTTCTTCTTGAGTTGATAGCCGCTTTTTTATCATAAATAAATACAGCGGAACTTATCAAACTGACAATTATAAAATAAATGTAGCAAACTTCCATCCTATTCGTTCAGCAAATCGGGCCGCAAACGTTGCGTACGCTCCATCGACTGCTGATGCAACCATTCCTCCACCCTAGCCTGATGTCCGGACAGCAGGATTTCTGGAACTTTCCATCCCTTGTAATCAGCCGGACGGGTATAAACCGGTGGAGCCAGCAGATTGTCCTGAAAACTATCCGACAATGCTGAGGTTTCATCTCCAATTGCTCCCGGAATCAGCCTGACGATGGCATCGGTCATCATGGCCGCAGGCATTTCGCCACCCGTCAGCACAAAATCACCGATACTGATTTCCTTCGTTATCAGATGTTCGCGGATACGGTGATCGATACCTTTGTAATGTCCGCAAAGAATGATCAGATTTTCGGCCATCGAATACCGGTTAGCCAGTTTCTGATCAAATTTCTGACCGTCGGGCGAGGTGTAAATAATTTCGTCATACTTTCGTTCGGCTTTCAGTTTCGAGATCACATTATCAACAGGTTCAATCTGCAGCACCATGCCTGCTCCAAACCCAAAGGCATAGTCATCGACGCGGCGGTGTTTATCTTCGGTATAATCGCGAAGATTATGCACGCAGATTTCCACCAGCTTTTTCTCGCGTGCTCTTTTGATAATCGAATAGTTGAAAGGGCTTTCGAGCAATTCTGGAACGGCAGATATGATATCAATACGCATAACAAAAAGATTTTTGCAAAAATACAAAAAAAACACGGCTCTCCCTAAAGCGGAAAATAATTCTGACAAAACAGAGGAAGATATGGAACTTGTTCCTTACAGTGCTGGTATTTTCAGTCTTCCAATCTGATTTTTATCATTTTACTACAAATAAAATCAAATTTATGATGTATATTTGCATTTAGTTTGTAATCTCCCATGTAACTATTTCGGTGCACGGCAGCTAATCTATTAAACCAATGCTCAACAACATCATTGTCAATCCATTTACCCTTACGAGCGGCATTCTGCTGTTTCTCGGACTGATTTTTCTGTGTTTTACAGCATTCTTTTCGGGTGCCGAAGTAGCCTATTTTTCACTGGATCAACGCACGATTGATGATTTCGACGAAAGTGAAGAAAAATGTGATAAAGCTGCTGTACGCTTGCTTGGAAATCCGCAGAAACTGCTGGCCACTATCCTTATCTCCAACAGTCTGACCAACATCGCGGTCATTGTTTTATTGGTAAATTTCACTGCTACGGTGTTCGATTTTTCATTTGCTCCGGGACTTGGATTTCTCATTCAGGTAGCTGTAATCGGTTTTCTGATACTTATTTTCGGAGAAATAATGCCCAAGGTATTTTCTTCGGAATATGCCAAAATCACTGTGCAGCGCAGCTCACGCATCCTGCTGAACCTGCAGAATTTTTTCAATCCTTTCGTGGAATTGTTCGCCAATTCCAGAGCTTTGGTCAACAGTAAACTGACAAGCCGCAATTATAACAACATTTCGATGGAGGAACTGACGCAGGCATTCGACATTACCGCTGAAACGCCCGTTGAGGACAAGGAAATTCTTGAAGGAATTATTAAATTCGGCAACATACAGGTAGCCGACATCATGACATCACGGGTGGATATTGTAGATGTGGATATCAAGATGAATTACACGCAGTTACTCAATCTTATTATCAAGTCCGGATATTCAAGAATGCCTATTTACCTGGGCACACGCGACAATATCAAGGGAATTCTTTTTAGCAAAGATTTGCTTCCACATCTCGACAAACCGTCGACATTCCGCTGGCAAACGCTGATACGACCACCCTACTACGTGCCTGAGACCAAAAAGATTGACGATTTGCTGAATGAATTTCAGGAAAACCGGGTGCATCTTGCCATCGTGGTGGATGAATATGGCGGCACATCGGGACTTGTAACGCTCGAAGACATTCTGGAAGAAATTGTAGGTGATATCAGCGACGAATACGATGATGAAGAAACTCTTTACACCAAAATAGATAATCATACGTTCCTGTTTGAAGCAAAAATTCTGTTGAATGATTTTTTCAAAATAGCTGAAATATCGAAAGAAGATTTTGTAAAAAAGACCGAGGATGTGGAAACACTGGCAGGTCTTATACTGGAACTGAAGGGTGAGATGCCGGTAAAAAACGAACGAATCGGATATGGACGCTATGTGTTTGAAATCACATCGGTGGACAACAGACGCATCAAAAAAGTAAAACTTCATATCAAGAGCAATCCCTAAAAAAATCAGGATGAATAGACAGAAATTTTATCTCCTTTCAATCGCTGTCCTGTTGATTTACGGACTGCTTACGGTGGGATGTGGTGAAGCTACCATTCCAAAACCGTACGGTTATTTCCGGGTTGATTTACCGGCTCACCGTTACGAACGGCTGGATTCGGCTCCGCTTCCCTACTCTTTCGAAAAGTCGGTCTATGCCAGAGTTCAGCCCCGAATGGAAGAAGGAGAAAATTTCTGGATTGACGTGAAATATCCAAGCCTGAATGCCAGCCTCTATTGCAGCTACAAACCGGTTCATTCCAACCTTTTTGAGCTGAGCGAAGATACTCGCAAAATAGTGTACAAACATACTGTAAGGGCAGACGGCATTGGTGAAAAGGTTTTTGAAAATCCGGACAAAAAGGTGTACGGAATTCTTTATGACTTAACCGGAAATACCGCCTCATCAGTACAGTTTATTTTAACTGACAGTGTAAAACATTTTTTCCGTGGCGCTTTATATTTTGAAAATGTTCCAAACAAAGATTCTATTGCTCCCATGTCGGCTTATATCCGCGAAGATGTCATACGACTGATGGAAAGTTTTGAATGGAAAAAATAATTCTTTTTTACGAATGATCGATTATCTAGTTGTTTCACACCAGGATGCCTGTATTTGTATTTTCGAAAACAAATTCTCTTCAGACGATTTGCTGAATAAGTTTGTCGATTCCGGAATTTACAGTCATGAACTATCCCTGCTTAAAGCCGAAAACAGGAAGAAGGAATTTCTGGGACTCCGAGTGGCATTGAAACATTGTCTGAAAGGACAAGAAAAGCAAATTGGATATACCGAAAAAGGGAAACCTGTACTGGCAGACAACAGTTCTAAAATAAGCTTCTCGCATTGTAAAGGCTGGGTAGCCGTGATCACTCACCCAGTTCTTGAAGTTGGAATTGATATAGAAAATCCGAGCGAAAAGCTCAATACGCTGTATAAAAGATTTCTGTGTGAAGAGGAATTACAGGATTACCTGAAGGACGAAAACTTCGATTATCTGCGTATCATCTGGTCGGCAAAAGAAGCGCTCTTTAAAATCATCGGTGATGAAGCTGTAAATTTTGCCCGACAACTGCAGATTCTACCATTTCAGGTTGAAACGGAAGGAGATGTAACAGGCATACACAGACCTACCGGAAAAAAGTTCAACATACATTATCTGTTAAACGACAGTTACACTTTAGCTTGGTGTATCGACCAAACAAACCAGCATCCATGATCTCTATTTACAAAAATATCCTGTCAAATGCCGGAGGCAACAGGAAGATGCTTGCTGTACTGCTCGATCCCGATAAGTGCACCGGTTCTGTATTGACTGACACTCTGGCTGAATTTGATAAATACACACCCGACTTCATTTTTATTGGTGGAAGTACCGGCATGTGCAACACCGAAGGATTGCTCCTGTCGCTCAGAAATGTGCCGTCACCCAAAATACTCTTTCCGGGCGATGCCTCTCAGTTCTGCTCCACTGCCGATGGATTGCTTTATCTTTCCCTTATTTCCGGACGAAATCCTGATTATCTGATCGGGCAGCATGTGCAATCGGCTATTGAAATCAGGAAATCTGACGTGGAAGTCATTCCCACCGGCTACATCCTGATTGACGGGGGAAATATATCGGCTGTAGAGCGGGTCAGCAACACCAGCCCGCTAAACCCTGACGATGTTACAACCTGCTTGTCGACAGCCATTGCCGGTGAACTCCTTGGTCTGAAATTGATTTATCTCGAAGCCGGAAGCGGAGCTGAATATCCCGTTCCAGAAACTACAATCCGTGCTGTGAAACAGGTACTGAATATCCCGCTGATTGTGGGTGGAGGGATTAAGACGGAAGAACAACTCGATGCCGCTTTCCATGCCGGCGCTGATCTGGTAGTGATTGGGAACCTGTTTGAAACCCGGACAATGAGAATTTCCGAACTTGTAAACTACGTAAGAAATTTCCGATAAAACAAATTAATACAGAAACAAAAAATGCCTGAACGACAATGTCTTTCAGGCATTTATATATTAACGGTTTTTTATTTTCTCAGAGTTTCCAGTGCTTTTTTCACTGTTTCGTCATTTTTATAAAGTACAGGATAAAAGCCTTTATCTCCAAGAATATTTCTCACCACGTATGCTTTTATCTGATTGGTTATTAATTCCTTTGAGATATTAATTTCGCGGTTGTTGGATGCAACTCCCTTCGAAGCTGCAAAGGCTGTAAATTGGTTAAGCAGGTTCTCGGTTGTCAGATACTTGTCCATATCCTGCCAGGTTTTAAAGGTGTTCAGTTTAGCTCTGTATTTGTCGGAATACTGAAACGCAAACTGATAGATGTAGCCGTAATTCACCACTTTCGTAAGGTAAGGTGTATATTTTAAAGTATCGCGGGGCACGAAAATATCGGGCATAATGCCTCCGCCGCCATACACTGTCCGGCCTTTCAGGGTTCTGTATTTCAATGTGCCTGACACATGGATGCTGTCTTTGCTGTCGAATTCACCATGAATATACCGGTTCATTATATCTTCTTCGTAAGCTTTGGCATCACCTTTCACGTAAGGTTTCTGAATGCTTCTTCCCGAAGGGGTATAATATCGTGCAACTGTGAGGCGGACCGCGGAACCATCGGAGAAGGGAATTTGCTGTTGTACAAGCCCCTTACCGAACGACCGGCGACCGATAATCAGTCCGCGGTCATTATCCTGAATAGCTCCTGCGAAAATCTCGCTGGCGGAAGCACTGAATTCGTCAATCAGTACCACCATTTCATTATTGATGCAGGTTCCGGAACCGTCGGCTTTTGCTTCGTAGCGCGGGTAGGCTTTTCCTTCGGAATATACAATCATCTCTCCTTTCGGCAGAAACTCGTTAATCATTCTGATAGCCACATCCATCAGTCCTCCGCTGTTTTCGCGCAGGTCAATGATGTATTTCTTCGCTCCTTTAGCCCGGAGTTCTGCAATGGCATTGATAAATTCGTCGTAGGTCGTTTTGGCAAAGTTGCTGTTGAGACCGATGAAGCCCACTCCTGGTTCAATAATATAAGCTACTGCCACCGAATTGACCGGAATATCGCCACGTGTGATGCTGTAGGACAATAATTCTTTTGTTCCGTGACGTTTCACACTCAATTTTACTTTCGTTCCTTTTGGTCCGCGGAGTTTCTTCATCACTTTTTCATTGCTCACCACATTTTTACCTGCGAAAATGGTATCGTTAACCTTCACAATACGGTCTCCGGCCATAAGTCCCACCTTTTCGGAAGGTCCGCCACTGATAACCGACACAATCATCACTGTATCATTCTGAATATTGAATTGTACGCCAATACCACTAAAACTGCCTTCAAGTTCACTGTTGACGGCTTCCAGGTCTTGTGTGGGAATATATACCGAGTGCGGATCAAGTTTTGATACCAGATCGGTCATCACTTCATCGGTAATAGAGTCTATATCAATTGTATCGACATACTGTTCATTGATTAGTGAAAGTAAATTATCTATCTTGCTGCTCTTTCCCGAAAATAATCCTGTCAGGCTCTTGATATTTTCTCCCTGACTGGCTCTGAAAGCGATCAGATTACCCAATAACAGTCCGACAAGTAATGCACATACAAATGCAACTATGATGAAAACATTTTTTTTATTCATATATGTAAAAGTTCAATATGTTTATTTTTCAACGTTGTCCAGATAAACCACTTCAATGCCGGCACGTTCCAGCAATTCCACACCATCCATGATACGGTATTTTTCACCGTAAACCACCCGTTTTATTCCTGCCTGAATGATTAGTTTTGAACATTCCATACAGGGCGAAGCCGTTACATATAACGTGGCATTATCGCTGCTGTTGTGCGAACGGGCAACTTTTGAGATGGCATTCGCTTCGGCATGAAGCACATAAGCCTTCGACACGTTGTTTTCATCTTCACATTTATTCTCAAAGCCCGAAGGTGTGCCATTGTAGCCATCTGAAATAATCATCTTGTTCTTCACCAGCAACGCACCCACCTTGCGGCGTTCGCAGTAGGAGTTTTCGGCCCAGATGCGGGCCATGCGCATATAACGATTGTCTAATAATAATTGTTTGTCCATATAAAAATCCAAGCCCCCTAAATCCCCCTCAAGGGGGACTTAAAAAGAAAATAAATAGTTTTATAATGATAAATGAAATATCACTAATTGCATGAATTTCACTTTTATGTTTAACCATCACTGATGACCCGACATATTCCCCCCTGAAGGGGTTAGGGGGCTAACAGTTCTTCTGCAAATTCGATTAAATTGATACCCGAGAAATTTCCTGACGACATCAGCAGGAGAACAGAATTATCGTAGTTCATCGAACGCAGCGTTTTCTGAAGTTCATTGGTATCGGTAAAAACAGTGATATTATTGCCTCCAAATGCTGAACGAACCTCATAAGGCACCAATTCTTTCAGGCGTTTGTGCTGAATAACTTCAGGATTGTAGTACACAAAAGCCACATCGGCATCTTTCATGCATCCTGCATACTGTGGCAAAAATTCTTCCGTCAGGCTGCTGAATGTGTGCAGTTCCATGCATGCCACCAGTTTTCGGTCGGGATACTGCTTACGGGCAGCATTCACCGTTGCCTTGAGTTTGGAAGGCGAATGTGCAAAATCCTTGAAAGCTGTTTTTCCCGGTTTGTCCACTATTTTCTGCATACGGTTGGACGCTCCCGGGAAATCGGCAATGGCTTCGTAGAACTGATCATCCATGACACCTATTTGACGGCAGGCCAGATGAGCGGCTTCCATATTTTGCAAATTATGTTCTCCGAATATTTTTAACGCGATATCTCCCTTTCGGGTTTTAACATAGGTTACTCCATCGCGGATTTCATATTTAGGCGTGTTATATGGAAACGCGACTACATCACGCCGTGAATTTTCAGCTTCGTTAGCCAGCATATTCAGGTTTTCATCACCATTATAATATATCAGCCTACCCTGTGTTTCCATCGAATCTATAAACTTGCGGAACTGATCCACATAAATCTCAAAAGTGGGGAAAACATTGATGTGATCCCAGGCGATGCCGGTGAGTATGGCAATATGAGGTTTGTAGAGGTGAAACTTCGGTCGGCGGTCGAGGGTGGAAGTGAGGTACTCATCACCTTCGAACACGGCAATCCGCGACTCGAAGGAAAGTTTAACCATATTGTCGAAACCGTCGATCTGAGCACCGACCATATAATCGGCGTTTATTTTACATTTTTTCAGCACATAGAGTATCATGGCTGTTGTAGTAGTCTTTCCATGACTGCCACCAACCACGATGCGGGTTTTGCTGCGTGTCTGCTGATAAAGGTATTCGGGAAAAGAATAGATATGAATGCCGAGTTCCCTGGCACGGATAAGTTCAGGATTATCTTCCGTAGCATGCATTCCCAGGATGACCGCGTTCAGATTTTTATGGATACGTTCGGGGAACCAGCCCATCTCGCGGGGCAGCAGTCCGTTTTCCTTCAGGCGGCTGTACGACGGCTCGAAAATCTCATCGTCCGATCCGGTCACTTCATATTCATTTTTTTTACTCAGCGCGATGGCCAGATTGTGCATGGCCGCTCCACCGATGGCTATAAAATGGACTCGTTGCATACCGATTATTTTTGTAATTTTGTCAGATTATTGATTGTTACTGCAAATGTAGTAAGAAAATGCTTAACGGAGATAACAAAAAAATGAAATTGTACAAAATTGAAGCCGGAACTTTTCTTGCCGACGGCGGAGCCATGTTCGGTGTGGTGCCCAAAAGGGTATGGCAAAAAAGATATCCGTGCAGCGATGAAAATTTCTGCATACTGGCTATGCGCTGCCTGCTGGTGGATACCGGCGACAGACTGATACTGGTGGACAGTGGAACAGGTGAAAAACAACTCGACTACCTGAAATACTATCGTTTCAAAGGCGTCGTCAATTTTGAAACGGAACTGAACAAGCTGGGCTATTCATGCAGCGATGTGACCGATGTGATACTCACACACCTGCATTTCGACCACTGCGGAAGCTGTACCCGTTTTAATGAAGACCATTCGGAAATTATACTCACTTTCCCCAATGCCACATACTGGGTGGGAAAAGCGCAATGGGAGAACTTCCTGAACCCGAACGTGCGCGAAGGCGACTCCTATTTCAAAGAAAACATGCTGCCGGTGATGGAAGCCGGAAAACTGAGATTAGTTTCTGAAGACATGCCGCTCGATGATAAAGTGGAACTCAAATTATATCACGGTCATACTGCGGGACAGATTGCGCCCTGTTTTAATCTTGGCGATAAAACACTGGTATTCGCCGGTGACGTAATCCCGATTATGGCTTCGTTGCCCGTTGCCTGGGTTTCGGCGTACGACACCTTCCCCATTACTTCCATGGAAGATAAAGTGAAAATGCTGGATGAAGCAGCGGAGAAACATCAGATACTTTTCTTTGAGCATGACAACTACAACGAATGCTGCACGGTGAAAAAAATCAACGGCAAATACCGGGTGGAGAAAATTTTGACTTTGGATGAAGTGATGAAATAGTGAAGTGATATACTAATTCAGACTGTAATCACAGTTATATATTAGTCTTCGAAACAACACACAACCTGCAAGTCTATGCGAGCAGCGGAGGTTTGGGAACTTAGAACTGGTTATAAACTTTTACTTAAGAGTACTTCCAATTCCTCCACAGAGATATTTTTAGCAATTATTTTTCCTGTATTATCAATTAGAAAATTAGTTGGGAAAGCACGAATGGATAACCTATTCGCCTCTTTTCCATTCATATCCCAATAGTGTTGCCAACTAAGTTTTTCGTTAATGATAATATCTTCCCATTTCTTTTTGTCCGTTTCTCTATCTACAGATATACCAACTATTTCAAAGCCTTTATTGCCAAATTGGGTATATAAATTTTTCAAGCTGTTGAATTGTGCCCGGCATGGTCCGCATCCACTATACCAAAAGTCAAGTAAGGTCAATTTATTTTTCAGGAAAATAGTTGGTGAAAACTTTTCATTGTTGCGATTGACACATTGCAAAAGCGGGTATTGCTTCCCTACGGAAAGCAGCCTGCCATTGTCTAATTTTATTTTTAATACCCTACCTGCATATCCATTTTTAAGTTCACTGGAAAAGGAATTGTAAATGGAATCAAATATTGGTTCATACCCCCAATTCATTGTACGAATAAGTCTCCAAAATGCGATATGAGATTTTTGACTATATTGTAATAATGTTTTATTGTCTAAATCACATAAAATGCTGTACTCTTTATCTAAATTTAATTTTATTGCTTTAGGTAATTGACGATTATGGAGCATATTAAAGCTATCTTCTTTTTGATAAAAACGACTCCACATACCTTGCATTTTTTCAAAATATGCCTCGTATTTCGGATATTCGTTTATCATTGTCTTATTTAATACTACAGGCACTTTTCGTGTCGAGTCTGTGTTTATGGAAATAGTTTGTAATCCTTTTTCAATAATAAAATCAGACGACATATAGCGATCATCTAAAAGAATATTTACAGCTTGCGGCTCCGGGATGTATCCTGAAATTGTAAATTTATTATTCTTCACCCGGGCTGTTAACTCTTTGGTTTTATTGGGTATATATTCAGAATAAAAATTGAGATACACTGTTCCCGTGTCTGCATTTATAGTACCATCAATTTTAAAGTAAAACTGTTTATAGTTTTTCCCAAAAGAATTAGGTATAATTAAAAATGTCAATAAAAACAGCACACATAATTTCTTCATATTTCAGGTATTTAAATAATCTGTTTAATTAAAAGATATTGATTGATAAAATTTCCAGCCGGTGCAGGTATCTACCTGTACCTTGCCTGAAAGGCAATTATTTTTTCATGTTCTAACGAATAACACACAGACTGCAAGTCTGCGCGAGCAGCGGGCTGAGCTTGTCGAAGTCTCATGCTTAAAAAGAAAAGGATATTGGAATAGTATATTTTACTG
>DAONDU010000068.1:0-13515 GCA_035402725.1 Paludibacteraceae bacterium
TTCCGTCATCGAAATTTACTTCAGAGTTTACTCCGGCATCGACCCACCCTTCGAACAGATGCAGCTGCATAAGTCTTCTGAGACGGTCAGTAACATTTGTTCCTACAAGTAAAGCATTGCTAAAGTTTGTGGTTTCTGAATTATATGTTAATCCATCATTCCGAAGCAGTTCGTTGGACAACAACAAAACGGTATATCTTGTATTAGGATATCCGGTAATGGCACTTTTCATCAAACTCTCACGAAGCGAGTTCTGATAGAATTTTATATAGGCAGTATTCAGTAAAGAATATGCCGGATTGAGGAAGATCTCGGTATAAACCGTTTCGAAGAGTTTACTCTTTATAACATGGTCGATGGTGTACACGAAACCGTTGCTGGTTAATTTCTTGTTGATAACGCCAAACTCATCGAATGTCTTACCTTTTGCTCCTTCACCATTGACATATTCACCTGTCGATACCTGAGAGGATTTCAGTTGTGAAGGCCAGATCATTGTATTGGCCATGTGGGTGTTAATCAGGGTGGTAATGGCCTCAACAGGTAACTCGCTGAGCGATTTATAATACTTAAGCAAGCGGGTATTGATATAGTTTGTCAAAACTTCGTTTTTCGGAACGAACAACGTATATCCGTCGGAAAGTGTGGTAACGGCATTATCGTTGTAAATGGCTTCAAGGGCGGGTGAGAATGAAAGAGGCTGTGTTCCGGAGGTATTGTAACTTTTTACAAATACTTTATCAATTGCATCGTTTGGTTTTAATATTTTGTATTTTTCGGTCAGCGTGATGTCTTCAGTGTAATTTTTATAAACATAAGCGCCCGATAAGTCTTTGAAATCAAGCAGCGATTTGAAAGCCGAATATTCATTTTTCTGCAGGAGTTTATCCATATTTTCCATGGGTAAATTCACAACAGATACTTCATGTGCAATGCCATTCCTTGCTTTCATGTTTGGCTTCACGATCTGGCCGTTCATCACGTTTCCGATCATACCGGTTTCTGTACTTTGTCCGTTCACATATTCCGTATTCGGGAAAAAAACATTATAATCCTGGGCAGTCAGATTGCTTTTTGCAAAGAAAGACTGCATGAACACCGGATAATATTTATAATTGTATGAGCTCTGACTGTAGGTCGATGAGTTTGTGTTTTGATCGATCACCCAGCTGTTATTGTAATCGGGATCTTTGTAGAGGGTGGCATAATAATAGGTCTGTTTTTTTAGTCCGTCGCCCACATCGTATCTGTCGCCCACACTTCCGCGGAACAGATCACCCAGGTTTTCGGACAGCCAGTAAGACTGCAGGATGGAATATGCTACAAGCTTATTCACTTCTTCCTGTGGTATATCATTCACACTTGCATAGCCGTTTGCACTCAAAAACGCGGCAAAAGCCTCATCATTGGGAGCCATCAAGGTGAAATAGCCTCCTTCTTTCAACTGATTGGCATAGAGTGTTCTGTCTATGCATGCCAAATAGCTTTTAAAATGTCCTTCATTTTGAAGTACCTGATACAGTGGCTTTTCCAGCCAGTCCGGTTCTGCAAAATAATCTTCTCCCTCTTTATTACAGTTTGCAAAAAGGAATAAACAGAGCAAAAGACTAAAATAGATTTTAATTTTATTGACCATATCTTAACTATTTTATTACAATTACGTTTAGTGAATATATATAGATAGCACAGAATTTTTCCTGAATTCTATCACAAGTAAAAAAACCAGTATGTCAAATAACTATGTGTTATTTTATGATATCAAACGTATTAGCTGCTAATGAGCCTTTCCGGATTTACCGGAATAATTATGAAATGTGATATAAATATGTCACAAAAATAAAAAATATGGGTTTCTCAGGTATTAAAGAAATGATTTTTTTGTTATGGTTTTTGACATAAAGACATTATCAATGTTTGATTTAAGTTATAGGGACGTTTTAATGTGCTTATTTCTGCCATGTTTGGAAGATGCTAAAAACAGTTGCACAACATCATTTTTAGGTAGATTTAATTACAATATCTATCAGGAATTCTAACCGTTTTTTATTCGAAATTGTTCTGTCGTATTCTGCCAAATGCACTCTCCTGCTGGCAACTTTTTTAGGTAAGCTTCCTGCTAAAAGTTAAGCAGGAAAATAGAAAAGTAAACAAGTGGACAAGTTTACCCAGCCTGCATAAGACCGGATTTTTCCTTGTCCACTTGTTTACCTTTTTACTCGTTTACTTAATAACTATAATCTTTTCTGTACCTTTCAATCCGGGTGCCGAAACTTTAATTTTTGCCTGACCTGCGGTTTTTTCCGAACGTAGTATAGCCATTGCAAATCCGTTGTATAACAGGCGTTTGTTACCGTCAAAAAGTTCATCACTGGTGTGGTCGCCGTTATCTACGGCTATCAGTTTTGCATTACCCATAACATCGAAGGTAACTTCACCTGTGGTAGCCGGAACCGTGCGTCCTTTGCTATCCACTGCATATACTTTCACGTATTGCAGATCCATACCATTTGCTTTAAAATTATTGTTTTCCAATTCTATTTTCAGCGCAACCGCTTTTCCGGTGGTTTCAAGCTGGTGACGAGCCACTTCCTTTCCATTTTTCCGTGCAATGGCGGTAATTTTTCCGGCTTCATAAGGTACATTCTGCCACAAAATCATATTCCGTTTTTTAATATCATCTGTGATATTCTTTTTTATTCCGATGGATTTTCCATTGACCAGCAATTCAACTTCATCGCCATTGGTAAACGTAAAGATATTGTAGCTTTTCCCCTTTTCTCTGTTCCAATGATCTGATACATTGAGCGTACCGATGGTTTGTTCGTTCCATTCCATACTTTCCGATGCTTTATCCACCACCCCGATATGCACAACGGGTTCATCCGAAAAGATGCTTTTTATCAGGTAAGCCTGTGGAAACGGAAGTAATGCATGATTAAAATACGAATAATTCCAACCCTTTCGTGGCCAGCCATGCGACTCGCCCCAGTATTCAATAGCTCCCCAGTAGGCAAGTCCCACCATTTTTTCGCGGTCCATTCCGAAAAAAGGCTGTGCCAGTTCATTCGTGGTAGCTTCACTTTGGTATATAATCATATCCGGAGCATGTTTTAAGTAATCCTGATAATTAAACCAGCGATAGTTGAAACTCGAAATTTCGGTAACCGTTGCCAGTTCAGGAGGATAGATTTTCGTGTTGAAGTCGGCATCCGTTTTGGTTAGCGCACCGGCACGAGCAGGAAACATAGCTACTGTGGTTTTACGGGTGGGATCATAACGCTTTGCCAGCACGTCGAGTATTTTGTAAGTAGTAACGCCCCAGTCGCCTGTAGGAAAACCGGCTAAATCTTCTCTCATTTGTAACTCATTACCGAAACTCCACATAATGACCGACGGGTGATTGCGATCGCGTTTTATCCATTCAGTCAGGTGCTTGTACCAGACGTCAGTCCAGGGTTCGCGTCCTGCCCAGTAATCTTTGTTGCTCCATTTGTCGTAAAGTTCGTCCACAACCAAAATTCCTTTTTCGTCGGCAATGCGCATAAATGCTTCGGAATATGGATTGTGCGAGGTACGAACGTGGTTAAATCCAAACGATTTCAAAACATCAAATTGTCTGGCGATTGCTGTTTCAAAAGCAGCAGCGCCTACCGCTCCAAGGTCATGATGATTGGCAATTCCTTTGAGAAATACTTTTTTACCGTTGAGTTTAAAGCCAAATTCTTTAGAAAATTCCAGCGTGCGGATGCCGAATTTTTCTGATGTTTTATCAATAATATTCCCGTCTAAAGTCAGTGTGATTTCAGCCGTGTAAAGATTAGGTGTTTCGCACGACCAGAGTTGTGGATCGGGCACATTGAGTTCGGGCAGAAGCACTTCATCGGTGCTTTTTTTCGATTTCTGAGGAGCGAAAATTCTTGTTTCACCAACCTGTTTTCCATCGGGCGAAAATATTCTGGCAAGTATTTCCACATTTAAAGTTTTTCCGCGTATTCCTTCCACTTCCACCTGAACATTGACCGACGCGTTTTCAGTAGTTATTTTCGGAGTGGTCACAAATACGCCATGACGGGCAATTGAAACACTGTCTTTTACAAAAACGTGTACATCTCTGAAAATTCCGCCTCCGGTGTACCACCTTGAATTTCCTTCACGGCCGGTGCTTGCCCGCACTGCCATCACATTATCACTGTCGTATCTGAGTTTATCGGTCATGTCTGTTTCAAAGCCGAGATAACCGTAATCTGTTCCGCCTACTTTTTCGCCGTTCAGCCACACATCGCCCGTAAGCATAATTCCTTCAAAGTCAACATAAACCTTTTTTCCTTTCCATTCGGGATTTGCCTTGAAGGTTTTGCGGTACCAGGCGGTTTCCATTCTTTTGAAACCTCTCGCACCGTTTGCACTTTTATCCCAGGGCTGATTTATCTGAAAATCGTGTGGTAAATCGAGCGTTTTCCATTGGTTATCATCGAATTGTACTTTTTCAGCATCCTTTAAATCGCCCATTGAAAACTTCCATCCGAAATTAAAGAGTTCGGACATACGAATATCTTTTGTTTCTTGTGCTGATAAAGATAATGTTATCAGACACAAGAAAAGTGATACGAAAAATAGCTTGTTTTTCATTGTATTCATAGTTGTTTAGTCAGCTTTCAGAACAATTATTCCGTGTTTTGGAATAGTGAATGATCTTGACTGTCCGAATTTGCCCAGATTTTTGTGCAGCCACAAATCGCGTAATTTGTTATTTTTGGTCAATCCCGCACGTTCTGGCGTAACTTCGATGGTTTTTTCTTTTTCGCTGCGGTTCATCAGGGCTATCGCTTTTGATTTGCCATTTTTACCGAGTGGTTTCAGCCATATCTCCACATCATCTTCTTTAGCTACTCTACTAGCCTGCTTACATCCTTTGTCCTGATTTAATGCAATTATTTCTGTGTTTGTCAGGATTTCGATAGTTTCCCGGGACATTGTTCTCAGATCGTTTCCGGCGAGCAATGGCGAGTTCATCATACACCACATCGAAAAATGCGTTTTGTCTTCATCGTAGCTCATTCCTCGTCCCACCTGAAGCATATCCATGTCGTTGTAATGACCAGGAGAGCAGTATTTATGGAGGTCTGCATTCAAATCGATGATATGTAAAATAGATGAAAATTTATCACTAATATCACCTGAGATCCTCCAGGAGTCTGCCTTTTTGATAGCCCATTCTCCCGGAAACTGCCACCGGCAGATGTTGAATACTATATTGGGATTAATGGCTTTGACCACTTTGATAATTTTCAGGTATTCGGTTTCCTCATCAAGTTTCTGTTTTTCGCCACCACACCAGTCCACTTTCAGAAAATCGAATTTCCAGTCGTTGAAAAACAGGCTGCAATCGTTCTCAATATGTCCGTAAATTCCTGCTCCAACACCGTTTTTATCATTATCGTACATCGAACCGCAGGTGCTTTCACCGGCATCGGTATAAATTCCGGCTTTGAGTTTCCTGCTGTGAATATAATCCGTCAATGCACGCATACCCGAAGGAAATTTCTTTGTATCAATCTGCAGATTTCCGTTTGCATCGCGACCACCAAAATAGCCGTCGTCAATATTAATAAACCGGTAACCGACTTTGTACATTCCCGAACTTACCAGCGCATCAGCCTGCTCCCGAATCATTTTTTCGTCGATATTGGTACGGAAGTTATTCCAACTGCTCCAACCCATAATGGGTGGTTTTTGCGAAAAAGAATAGGAAGAAACCAGAAACATTAATAAGACTGGCAAAAATGTTTTTTTCATAATATTTTATTTCAATGATTTGTTTAATCTCACACTGTGAGGATTTATTTAATTTCAACTCCGTTTACTTTCACGTTATTCAATTTCAGATTTTCGATAATGCTTTTATCAAAATCGCTGTTTTTATTGGCTTTGATGTTCAGGTTTTCAAAAATGAAATCAGTTAAAACATATTTTTCTGATTTTGCCACATCAAAGTATGTTTCGCATTCCAGGTTAATATTTCGCATAGTAATATTGCCTGAGCGGGACGGTGGCGGAGCCTGTTCACCTTTCAGATCGAAAAATTGTGTCCATGGACGAACAGAAATAAACTTGCCTGTATTACCGGTAATATCCTCAATAAGAATGTATTCATATTTCTGCGGGGTATCGGGACGCATTTTGAGGTGGAGCAACATTTGCGGATTTCTCAGCGTACAACGTCGTAAAATCACATTGCGGTCGTGAATGCTCTCGCTGCCGCAAGTGAGCGCGCTGTGACAAAAACCGTAGGTACAATCTTCGATGATGATGTTGTAATTTCCTCCGTTGTTCGGGTCTTTGTCAGAAACGGGTCCTTTTCCCCCCTTGAGCGCGATGGCGTCGTCGTTAACTTCCATATAACAACCTTTCACCAAGACATTGGAACACACATCAATATCAATGGCATCGGTACTGGGAGATTTTACCGGTTTCACAGGCGAAAAGAAATGCACATTCAATATTTTCAGGTTGTTGCATTTGTAGTAATGCGATGTCCAGAAGGGTGAGTTCACCATCCGGATGCCTGAAATCTGCACATTATTAGAGTTGGAAATATACACCAGGCGCGGACGCATTTCATCCTTGTTGGTGCATTTGGGATTCCATGTACGGCGAAGCCAGAAGGCTTTCCAGTAGCGCAATCCGTTGCCATTGATAGTTCCCTTGCCCGAAAGTGTAAATCCATCCACCTTGTCGGCATTCACCAGTGCAGGAAAATAATTGCATGTTTCACCTTCGATACGCGTTTCCAGCACCGGAAAATCACTGATGTCGTCACTGCCTTTCAGCACGGCTCCTTCGGCCAGATGAAGATGCGTTTTGGGTTTGAAGAAAAGTGAAGCAGTCAGAAAAGTTCCTTTGGGAATAACTATGACACCTCCACCTGCATTAGCGGCTTTGTCAATCACAGCTTGAATTTGTCTGGTCTGAAGCAGGGTGCTGTCTTTTTTTACACCGTATTTGGTAATGACATACTGATTACCAAGGGTCTTATAATCGACTGTTTCGGTCTTTCGGAACCAGTCCGGTATCGGTGTACCGTCCGGAAAGAGGTCGGATGCATACGTATGGATGCTTAATAAAACTGCGAAAAGCAGTATAACGTTCATTTTCATGATCTTCATTTTTCTATATGGGTTTCTAGTATTTTTTGGTATTGAATTTTTTAAACCTTCCATGCACATTCAGCCGATACCGTGATATCGGAATTAAAGATCTCCGGTTAACCTGTTGAAGTACTTTTGCTGTTTGTTTTGCTGTTCGGGAGTTTGATATACCCGCACATAGTCAATCTCGTATTTCATGGGAAAAGCATTTATCACCGGTTCACCCCCGTGCTGACCACCAATTGCCAAATTCAGAAGCAGATAGTGAGGCTGCCTGAAAGGATTCGCGTTATCTCCAATTTGACCGTTAAAAGTTTCGGACAGAGAGATTTCGTTTAACAATTCATCATCCAGATACAGCTTTATGGCATTTTCATCCCAATCCATTCTCCAGACATGGAATTTCCTGCCCCATTTTTTGTCTTTCGACGTGAAATGTGAGTAAGGTATTGCCTTTGTGTTCCATACGGGTTTATATCTTGCTTCCGTGCCCCAGGCAACATTGGCAAGAATGTGTGGTACTCCCTCTATTCTGTAATATTCCATTATATCAATTTCGCCGCAGGAGGGCCACTCCATCGAGTTGCCCAGGGTCCAGATTGCAGGCCATACCCCGCTTTCGAGCGGAATTCTGGCTCGTATTTCAAATCGACCGTACAGAAATTCTTTCTTGTCGCGCGTATTTATTGACGATGAAGTATATTCTATAAATTCACGTCTTCTGCGCCAATTTTCCTGACCAGCTGAATATAGAGGATTCTGTATTTTATCCCTTTTTGCTTCAATAATCAGCACTCCGTTTCTGCAGTATGCATTTTCTTCCTGATACCACTGCAATTCGTTGTTGCGAACAAAACCTTTTTCGAAGCTCCAGTAAGCCGGATTTGGAGCGCCATCAGCTTTGAATTCATCACTCCAAACCAACTTGTAATCACGGGCATTTACAAAACCCGGAAAATTACAACAGAAAAAAACTACAGAAAACAATAATCGTATCTGTTTCATGGATAATCATTAATTGTTTGCCAAATATATTATAATAAGCTTAAACCACAATAACTGTCCATAAGAAAACTTTTACATACAATTACTTAGCAGTAAGCACTGCCGACCTGCTTTCAATCACCTCAATGGTTGGAGTTTCCAACAGGTAATCAGCCCCCTTAAAAGTAATTCCGGCTTGCTGCTGAAAATATACAGGTTCATTTTTAATCAATGGTAATATACTCAATTTCAGATCATTGCCAAATATCTTATCAGCAAAATATCCAAGGTTGATATCCATCGGTTTCCCGTTATAAAAATTATCTGTAAGCAGTGTATCGCCTGCATACACTCTGGCCACATCGCCTTTATATGTAATTCTCAATGTCAGGTTTCGTAAGCTAAGATCATACTCTGGAAGTGTAATTTTCCATTCAGCAGCTTTAGTAAAATCCTCATCACGAGGCATTTCAGCCACTTTGGCAGTCCCGAAAGAAACCACCCTCAAAGGCAAATCCATATCTTTTATTTTGGTTAACCCAGCTTTAATCCGTCTGATTTCAGGAAGTTTGATTTTATATTTCGAAAAAATTCCATCGGAAGAAGGTTTTACTTCTTTACCATTATATTCCAGCGAATTAAGTGCCGGATATATAAAAACTTCGCAGTCGCTTTTGTCGCGAACTAATTCCAAACGATTTCCATCATAGGTCAAATCAGCGTTACTTATAAAAATTCGTTCTTTTCCGGCAAATTTCCCTTTCCATAGTTTCAGTGAAGTTTTCTGGTTAAGCAAAATAATGCTGATTTCCCGGTTTGAAGCGGTACGCAATCGTACAGCAGGTGAAGTTCCTGTTTTCAGTCCGCTGAGGTAAATGCGATTTCCTTCCGTCCTTCGTTTCCCTGCGAAAGATTTTACAGACACTTCATAATTGTCAATCGCCAATTCAACCGGAATCCCTTGTATTTCAGAAAAAACATAAGTTGTACGACCTGCTTCCTCGATTTTGGCAACAGGCTGAGCAGTAGCATAAACCAGTTTAGCACCGTTCAGATCCATATTGAAAGGTATGAAAAATGCAGAACCGGAGGGAACACTCATTGTTTTTTGGGGTATTTGCAATTTCTCACCGGGAAAATCGAGGGTAAATTGTATGTTGTTTTTTGGACTTAATGTTTTTAGCCGCTGATAGTTGTTCACAAAAATGTATCCGCTATTGTCGTTTGCCCGTACAGACCACCGGAGAAGCGTGTCGGTTTTGAAATCAGTAACGGTATTTTCAGGAAAATACGGTTTCATCAGGGCTAGTTCACCACCAAAATCTTTCAAAAAAAGGTGCAGTTTCCGCAGCAAATAATAATGCGGATTGATCTGTCCGAATTCACCCAGCGGTGCCTGAAAATCGTAGGATTTTTCGGGTAAATCATTGTTATTGGTATAGTTGCTGGCTTGTCTTTCATTCAGGGTGGTTAGTTGACCATCAGGATTATTGCCGCCATGATACATGTAATACCCGGGTAAATTGCTGCCTGAGCCCACCCGAACCAACGCCATGGAATACACATCCATCGGTGCAATATTAATGCGCCGGTGATAGCTGGTCATCATTCCGCCACCCAGTTCGCAAGTAAAATACGGATATCCGGTGTCGCCGGAAGCATCATTTTCCGATTGTGCGGGAAGCTGTTCGGTAGCTATGACCGTTGAACTCCGGAAGGAACGGAACAGAAAACTTTTTCCGTAATCGCCCGGCATTTCTGCCACCGAACGATCCCAGAAACCATCTGCGTAATCACCGTACAAAGGGATTATCTCACCATAAGGTACAGGAGAAGTTAACTTTGGCCATCCGGTTCGGGTATATAAAGGCACATCAAAACCCAGTTCAACAGCCATTTTTTTCAACGTCATAAGATGTGCACCATGGCCGCGGTATTCATTTTCAAGTTGAATGCCAATAACAGGACCTCCATCTTTCCATAGTAAGCCATCTGCTTGTCTGTAGATTTCGGCATACCACTGTTTTACTTCGGTCAGATAATCCTTATTCTCGCTTCGAAGTTTTAAACCGCTATTCACAAGCCATTCAGGAAAACCTCCGTTTCTTACTTCACCGTGTGCCCAGGGACCAATTCTCAACACAACAGGCATATTCAACTCTTTACAGATTTCCAGAAACCTGCGCAGATTTCGCTGACCTTCCCAGTTATACATTCCTTTCACTTCTTCATGATGTATCCAAAATATATAAGTGGACAGGATATTTATGCCGCCAGCCTTCATTTTGAGCAATTCACGCTTCCATTCGGTATCTTTCACCCGCGAAAAATGAATTTCGCCCATCACAGGCAACACCGGTTTGCCATCCATAAGCATATGACTGGAATTTATCAAAACAGTTGGTCCTGACGGACTTGCACTGCTTCCCATTTTGAAAGTGCTTTCGAAAGATGTTTTTTCGGTTTTGCTGATTTTCAGGAAATAACCATCAGGCTTGCTACCTGCCGAAAGCGTCATACAGATGGTCAGGAGCAATAAAATTGCAGTTGTTTTCATATAAATCTGTTTCATTTTCGGGGATTTAATGTTACGAAAAGATAATCTTTAAATTCGAAGCCACGAAATGTAACCGTTACTTCCACTTTTGTTCTTGTACCTGCAGGAATATCTTTGGTGGTCAGATAGCGCAGATGTTCATTGCCACCCACCGACCAACAATAGTTATCATAAATGACACCCGCATCGAGCATCACATGATCATCGTTCACCACCAACTCCTTCTGAGGAAAACTTTTACCCAGATCGCTCCCAAAATAAAAACCTGGCTGAGTGGGTTGATTGTAGGCTACATTTTGGGTTGCCACGCTTATTCTATACACCGGATCTTCGGTAAAGCTATGAAAGCGATACTGTGTTTCGAAGGGAGTAAGATAAATTCGCAGATTTTTACTGTCGCGGGTCCTGTAAATCACTTCTTCGCGCCAGTCACCAAATATATCGGCCTGAAGGCACGGATTGGATTTTGTTCCATTATTTCTGACACAGTCGTTATTGTTGAATAGCAGTTCTGCAAGTCCCGTTTCGGGATAATACTTCGAAATACGTGTTCCGTCAAGCAGTTCGCGTGACAAATCGCCGTCCCACCAGCATGCCATATTGATAGAAACGCCACGTATGGTTGGATTTATCACTTCACCCTTTATGTTTCGTATTCCTTCGGAAGCTATCGACCACATTTCCACCCCTTTATGATTTGGATCGATATCAGCTGCCATACAACGTCCTACGTCGATATCACTTTTTACCTGAAAAATAATTTTTCCCGTTTCGGCATCCCGGAATGAGGAACCATCTCGTCGGTTTTCGTGACAATCCCAAACCTGAAGTTTTCGGCTCAAAGGATCAAAAGCAGTCATATGTAAGGCATCGCCATGACCCATACCGGTTGAGTACAGTCCTTTACCCGTATTATCAATAACGCACGCCCCGTAAATAATTTCATCACAGCCATCACCGTCCACATCACCAATTCTGAGATTATGATTACCCTGTCCGGTATAGGCTTCATTACCCGGCGTGTCCGTATCGAAAACCCACCGGCTGGTGAGTTTGCCATTGCGCCAGTCGAACGCTGCCAAAACAGAACGCGTGTAATATCCTCTACACATAACCACACTGGGATATTCACCGTCGAGATAAGCCACACCTGCCAGGAAACGGTCAGAGCGATTGGCTTCAACATCTCCCCAATTACTCAAGTTGCCACGGGGTGGAATATAATCGATTGTTTGCAGGGCTTTTCCGGTCAGGCCCTCGAAAACGGTAAGATATTCAGGACCGGTCAGAATTCGTCCGGCTTCATTCCGGTGGTCTGCGTTCTTATCTCCAATCACATTACCCTGTCCATCAACCGTTCCATCACAGGTTTTTACCACCATTTCTGCTTTTTTGTCGCCATCCAGGTCATACACCATAAACTGTGTATAATGTGCTCCGGCTCTGATGTTTTTGCCCAAATCAATTCGCCAGAGTTTTTTACCATTTAACTTATAGCAATCGAAATATACATTACCAGTATAGCCGTCATGCGCATTATCGTGAGCATTGGAAGGATCCCATTTCAATATAATTTCATACTCTCCGTCACCATCCACATCACCAACGGAGGCATCGTTTGCAGAATAAAAATATGGTTGTCCCGTCAGACTGATATTTCCGGGTGGCACATCAAGCGGAATATTGATATAATCGGATGAATTTTCAGGTATTTCGAATGAGCAGATTTCATTGATAGTTTTGTCAGTGGTATTGGAAGCTTTGATTTCATAGATCAGTTTACCCGGAGCTGCTTTCAAATCTTTGTAATAGGTAGTATTCGAAACGGGCATGTTGTTGATTTTTTGCCCATTTCGGTACACATCGAATGTTGTGCCCGTTTGGTCGGTCGATAAATAGCGCCAGCTGATATTGACAGTGCTGTCGTTCTCACGCACAGCTACCAATCCGCGGTTTAATTTCTCCCTTTTCAGTTTTGAGAAATCATAGCCCGGTTTCAAAGCATTGTAAATCAGATCAGCAATAACCTGATGACCCGCATCATTCGGATGGAGAAAATCGGCATAATATTCGGGTTTTCCTGTAAGAGGAGTATGCAAATCGATGATACGCAAGCCTTTGTTTTTAGCCATCCGCCTGATAATGGGGATAATTTCATCAGCTATGACTTTAAGCTGATGCTTCCAGCGTGTATTTGGCACAACCGGAATCGGAAGACAAAGATAAATGGCTGGTTTTGAAGGCAGACCGAGAAACTGGTCACACAACCACGATAGGTCCTTTTCAAAATTTGCTGCAAATGTTCCCGTATTCCATACCGCGGGCTGAGAGTCGTTCGTACCAAGAGCAATCGTCACAATATCCGGCTGTAAATCCTTCGCTTTTGTAAATGCTTCGAGACCTTCATAAGGTTTATAAGTACCCCGGCAGGCTGTTGCACCGCTTACACCAAAATTTACAACCTCGTAAGCATCACCAAGCAAATCCCTCAAAACACCCACATATCCTTTGTTTACTCTGTCGGATGCACAAGCGCCTTCGGTGATGCTGTTGCCCACGCAGGCTATCTTTATTTTTCTGAAGGGAGCATATTTCCGGTACAAAGACCTATCCTGTGCAACTACTGTAGTAAAAGCACAAAGGACAAACAATGCTAATATCCAGATTTTTTTCATTCTAAATCAGATTAATAAAATAAAAAAAGGATTTTCATTCCGGATTTTATATTGCCGGATTGATTATACAGTCCAAAAACGGGTATTATATTGAATTAAATGATTATCCGATATATCGCCTAAAATAATTATCTTTGATGTAAATAATCAG
>DAONDU010000069.1:0-13509 GCA_035402725.1 Paludibacteraceae bacterium
ATATAAGTACCGCCTGAAAGTTATCGCCATACTTCAGTCCGCTGCATATGCCCGAGGCAATGGCGTAAATATTCTTCATTACCGAGGTGTACTCCAATCCGTAAACATCGTCGCTGATGCGGGCGTGTATGTAGTCATTGGTGAATTTCTCGGCAATGTACCGGGCATTATCGCGCGATTTACAGGCAATGGTGAGGTAGGAAAGACGTTCCAGCGCCACTTCTTCTGCGTGACAGGGACCACCCAGCGCCACTATATTTTCTTCCGGAACTTTATACTTTTCGTGAAAGTATTCGGATATAAGCATATTTTCATCGGGAACAATTCCTTTGATAGCTGATACAATTATTTTGTCATCCAGGTGGCGTTTCAGTTTGGAAAGATGCTGTTTCAGGAACGGCGACGGAGTTGCAAAAACCAGTATGTCTGACATTTTCACCACTTTGTTGATGTCGGTGGTAAACCGGATGCGGTCGGTATTGAACCGAACACCCGTGAGGTATGATGGATTTCTGCTTGTCCGGATGAATTCATCTATCTGTTCCTGCCGACGCATGTACCAGTTGATGGATTTGATGTTGGTCAATGCTATTTTAGCCAGCGCTGTTGCCCAGCTACCTCCTCCCATAATAGCGATTCGCACTTTTTCAACATGTTTTTTATCGGGAGCATTTGTAAGTATATCTTTCAGGGAAATATTGGTGTTTCCCCATTCAATACTTTCTGTTATCATTTTTCAGTATTTTATCTATGAAATGTTTTCTTATCACGGGAGTAAAACTAAAACGCTTGATTAACAGCATAAGTTCTATTAATCAAGCGACAGTTTATTATCTGTTTAAGCTAAGTTTCCTGCAGCCGCAATCCATGCCTGCACATCTTCTTTTGCCGGATTTTTTAGTTCCAGTTTGTTTTTCTTATTCAGCCCGCAAATATCCTGATGAAACTTGTTGGGGTTCAGTCCACGAAGGTCTCTTACCTTTGTGATGCCTGCTTTTTTCACCACCTCAATCCATTCGGCCGGTATTCCCAGGGCTATATATTTATCGTCAGTATCCTGGGTTATTACTTTTTCTGGTTTCATCTGAGGGAAGAACAGTACTTCCTGAATGGTTTGCTGTCCGGTCATAAGCATTACCAGGCGGTCCATACCAATACCCATGCCTGATGTCGGTGGCATACCGTATTCGAGTGAACGAACAAAATCGAGGTCGATAAACATGGCTTCATCGTCGCCCTTTTCGCTCAGCTTAAGTTGTTCCTGGAAGCGATCGAGCTGGTCGATGGGGTCGTTCAGTTCGGAATAAGCATTCGCCAGTTCCTTACCGTTAACCATAAGTTCGAAACGTTCGGTGAGTTCCGGATTTTCGCGGTGACGCTTACAAAGCGGGCTCATTTCGCGTGGGTAATCGGTGATAAATGTCGGTTGTATGTAGTTCCCCTCACATTTGGCTCCGAATATTTCATCTATCAGTTTACCTTTGCCCATTGTGTCGTCCACTTCGATATCCAGTTTTTTACAAACTTCGAAAAGTTGCTCCTCATTCATTCCATTGATGTCAATACCGGTAAATTCATGGATTGAATCAATCATGGAAATGCGTTTGTAAGGTGTTTTGAAGTTGATGATGTTGTCGCCAACCTTAACTTCAGTCGTTCCGTTCACGTCAAGACAAATCTTTTCGAGCATGTTTTCGGTGAATGTCATCATCCAGTTGTAGTCTTTGTAGGCTACATATATTTCCATGGCGGTGAATTCGGGATTATGAGTACGGTCCATTCCTTCGTTGCGGAAGTTCTTTGAGAATTCATATACCCCTTCAAAACCGCCCACAATAAGACGTTTCAGATACAATTCGTCAGCTATACGAAGATAAAGCGGTATATCCAGCGCGTTGTGATGGGTGATAAAGGGTCTTGCTGCAGCTCCTCCGGGTATAGGCTGGAGGATTGGTGTTTCCACTTCGAGATAATCCTTCGAATTGAAATAATCGCGCATGGACTGATATACTTTGGTGCGTTTGATGAAGATATCTTTTACACCTTCGTTAACAACCAGGTCCACGTAGCGCTGACGGTAACGTTGTTCAGGATCTTCAAAGGCGTCAAAGGCAACTCCGTCTTTGTATTTTACAATGGGTAGTGGTTTCAGTGATTTGCTCAACACGGTCATTTCCTGTGCATGAACGCTGATTTCGCCCATTTGGGTGCGAAATACAAATCCTTTAATGCCGATAAAGTCTCCAATATCAAGCAACTTTTTGAAAACGGTGTTATACATTTCGGGTTGCGCTTCGGTGCTGATGTCGTCGCGACTAACATATACCTGAATACGTCCTTTGCTGTCCTGCAGTTCCACGAACGAAGCTTTACCCATGATTCGGCGACTCATGATGCGTCCTGCTATGCACACGTTTTTACCGGTGTCTTCGTCTTTAAACTCAGCTTTTATATCTGTTGAGAATGCATTTGCAGGGTATTCTGCTGCCGGGTAAGGCTCTATACCAAGCTTGCGCAATTCGGTTAAACTCTGACGTCTGAACTGTTCCTGTTCACTTAATTCGATACTCATATTCTGTTATTTTACAATCGTTTATTGGCATTTATATGAACTATGCCAATTATTTTGCAAAAATACAAAAAAAGGATGAATTTTAAGTCAGTTGTGTATGAATAGTTGTTTGATGTTGTGTTTAGTAGTTGTAAATCAGAAAAATAGAGATGCTTTGTCGTTTTTTGTGGAAAATAATTGCTAATTAACTATTCCCGAGTTGGTGTTTCAATAGTAACATAACCAATTTGTGAAGTTTGATTAAAAAGTCAGGCAGGAAAAAATACCTGCAAGTCATTGTTTATGATTTTTTTTGTTATTGCCGGATTAATTTTTGAGCTAGTTTATTCCCGTTGTCCAGTGTGACATGTAGAATGTAAATACCTCGCGGCAGTTGTCTGATGTTCAGGGCTTTTGAATTTATATTCGGTTTGATGTCCATCATGACCAATCCAGCAACGTTGTAAAGTTTTATATCGCTGATGTTCTGATCCGATTCTATATAAAGTATTTCCTGAACCGGATTGGGGAATACACGCAGAATAAAGTCCGATTTCAGAGCCGTATCATCAGTGGAAATTCCCACCATATTGGCATCCAGCCATGCAATCCGGGTGGCTATCCAGTTTTTAAATTTGGTAATGTCACCCTCAAAAGTAGTTGGCTGGTCATCTATTTCAGGCGATCCGTTACCTATTCCGAGTGTGTTGTAAATGGATTGGTGACGTTCCTGTGCTTCGTTCAGTACACTTGCAACAGAGTCAATGTAGTGATACATATAATCCAGGCTAAGAATAGATGCCCGCAGGCTGAAATACCGATCGTGTATGGCATTTGCAAACATTGGATCCTGAAGCATCCTGTATTCCCACGATGGCGGTATTGGATCGGTATCTTCACACTTGTTGATATCATAAGCCCATCCTTCTCCTGTGGTGTTTTTGTATAGATAACAGTCATCCATGTTTTTCCAGGCCCAGTCGAAATCCCAGATGGGTCCTGAATGTAATCGACGGTCTTTACTGTCTTTGTCTTTATAAAAATAGCGGCTTTTTTTGTAGCCGTCCACATTGCGTGAAAGTTCCTCGAGTATCCAGTAATCGACAAAGGAGTTGACATCAATATAAGCTCTGTATCCGGTAACCGGATTGTTAAAATCGGAACTATAAAGTGCTGTTTCAACTGCATTGACATAACTGGTAATGTACGTTTTTTGTTCATCAGCTATTTCGTTGGCTTTCGGTTCGTGATAGACGAAATATACCAGCGCTCCGGGTCTGTTTGCCGGTGAAAAGTTACTTGTCCAGTATGTACCCGTACCTTCATCGTAATCGGTTTTGAAAATGTAACCTCCGGTAAGGGAGTCGCCCGCCAGATCGGTCGATTTTAGTTTGGCGATATCAACCCGGTTGTCATCAATCTTTATTTTTTCACCAAAGAGATATAGCCCGCGATATGCCCCGTTGATGGTCACTTCACAATGTTTGAGCCGTGGAGCATAGTGTCCCATTTCTTCGAAAATTTTTCCTGCCAGTGTGTTGCGCATATATACCTTGTCATTCCAGTTTGAAAGCAGTACCCAGTCATTTTCTTTTGGCATTCCCAGCAATTTTACGTTTAGATTTTCTCCCAGTGAATCGCGGGTTTCCAATCCGTAAGGTATCTGCGGAAAGCCTGCAGATGTCGCCCCCCGTATTTCAATACCAATCTTTCCGTTATACACATTCGCAGAGTCTGTCAGATGGTTTCGTGCTGTATCACCGTGATGAATTATCTTCATATCAGCTTCAATTTTGGGTTCATCCACAATAGTAGCTCCGTTTTTGGTGTTTATAACTATCAGTGGCAGATATGACGAGGTGTAATCAAGTGGAGAAATAATTTCAGGCTCGATGAACCAGTCAGGGGTGCTTCTGAATATTGTCGTAGCATTTTTTATTCCAAATGACAGAAAAACATTCGACGAAAGATCTGAAGGACTGGATTTTGTGTAATTGTGAACTTCAACGGCAAGAATATTTATGCCAGGTTTGATGCATTGCAGCAATGTTTTTTTTTCAATAACGAATTGTTCGGGCATGCCCGTCCCTTCGTTTTGATACATGGTTGCTTCGTGGCTGGCAGTGGCAGAAGTGGAGAAGGATGGGTAAACACCGACAGTCCCGAGGTTTGCGCGTGCAATTTCCACATTGTTGATGTAAGCTACAAATCCGTCGTCATAATCCATATCCAGTGCTCCCAATATTATTTGTGAGGTGTCTGGAATGTTAAATTTTATTCGCAAATATACCGATGTGCAGGTGGGAATAGTAGTGCCATCGTCATTATCGGACCAACCGAAACCTCCGGAACCCGACAGCCAGCCAGTATCGTTATAAGTGAGGGCCCGCCAGGAAGGATTCGTATTGATGCCAGGGTTAGAAGTACCAACAAAGTATTTCCATATATCGGATTTGAAGACAGCGGTTTCCCAATGGTGAGCCTTTTGTGCAAATCCGACAGTTATACTTGTAAGAAAAAAGAGTATAAGAGTGAAAATACTTTTCCTCATTATTTCCTGATTCTAGTGTTAGTTGTAATTTATTAATAACAAACAAAAAATAAAAAATGTTTCATCCGCCTAAAGGAGATAAAAACAGGTAATGAATTGTCTTTTTTTATTTGTAATTTTGCATGAATAATTCAAAGTATTTTTAACATACATACCTATATTAATATGTCATCACTTGCAGAACTATTTGAAAAACAAACTGGCACCAAACCGGTATCGGAAGTGCAGCTGACTGTTTCAGGCTCAAACCGGAAGTATTACAGGCTTAAAAATGATACGATTTCACTGATTGGAGTGATCGGAACTTCGGTTGAGGAAAACAGAGCTTTTATTGCTATGGCTCAGCATTTCAGAAAAAAAGGACTTCCTGTGCCAGAACTTGGCGAAGTTGCAGCCGACGAAATGATGTATCTGCAGGAAGACCTGGGCGATGCCGTATTGTTCGATTATTTAGTCAACAGCCGCAAAACGGGAGTATTCAGTTCCGAGGAAAAAGCGTTTCTGCACAAAACAATGGAAATGCTGGCAAAGTTTCAGGTGGTTGGAGCTCAGGGTTTCGATTTTTCGGTTTGCTACCCACAGCCAGAATTCAATGAACGCTCCATTTTGTGGGATCTGAATTATTTCAAATATTGTTTTCTGAAATCAACAGGTCTGGATTTTCAGGAAAACAAGTTGGAGGACGACTTTGAGAAACTTGCGAAGGAATTGCTCAAAGCCAAAACAGAGACCTTTATGTATCGTGATTTTCAGAGCCGGAATGTAATGCTGAAAGATAATGAGCCGTATTTTATCGATTTTCAGGGAGGACGAAAAGGACCGCTTTATTACGATGTTGCTTCATTCATCTGGCAGGCAAAAGCTCAGTATGGGCCGCAGTTGCGCGACGAACTGGTGGATGCATACCTCCGCTCGTTGAAAATATATATGGAAGTTGACGAAGACGAATTTCGGCGGGTTCTGGATCATTTTGTGCTTTTCCGTTTACTACAGGTGCTTGGCGCATATGGTTTCAGGGGCTATTTCGAAAAGAAACCGCATTTTTTACAAAGCATTCCTTATGCACTTGAAAATTTACGGGCACTCATGAAGAATAATTTCAAAGAATATCCCTACCTGATGAAAGTTCTCAGGGAAATGTCGGAACTCAAGCAATTCAAGGATGTTCGTCTGCACCGTCCGCTGGTGGTGACTGTTTACAGTTTTTCTTATAAAAAAGGTATTCCACATGATATTTCGGGTAACGGTGGCGGATTTGTGTTCGACTGCCGCGCGGTTAACAATCCCGGCAAGTACGAGCGCTTTTACTCCATGACCGGACTCGATGAACCTGTAATACAGTTTCTGGAGAATGATGGTGAGATTCTGAAATTTCTCAACAGTGCTTATTCGCTGGTCGATGCATCGGTCAAACGATATAAGGACCGCGGATTTACTAATCTGATGATATGCTTCGGATGTACCGGTGGTCAACACCGTTCGGTATATTCGGCTCAGAAAATGGCTGAACATATCCATGATCAATTTGGAGTCGAAGTGAACCTTATACACCGCGAACGGAATCTGGAACAAACGTTCGAAGAAACCAAAGACTGAAAAAGAGATTTTGCTGTTTCGATGAAAAAATAGTAATTTTGCACGTTAATTAAAAATTAACTCCATTCAGAATGAATACTACAAGTCAGCAATTTGATCAGGTAACCGCTGTCTGCCGTGATATTTTCACTAAAAAGTTGAAAGATTACGGAGCATCGTGGAGAATACTCCGCCCGCGTTCTGTCACCGATCAGATTTTCATCAAAGCCAACCGCATCCGCAGCATCGAAACCAAAGGAGTTAACAAGGTGGGAGAGGATATAGGCGGAGAATTGATAGCTATCGTCAATTACGGAATTATCGGACTGATTCAACTCGAACTCGGTTTTGCTGAAAAGGATGATCTGAGCATTGAGGATGCGCTGAAATTGTACAATAAATACCTGGAACAGGCAAAAAATCTGATGGCAGACAAAAATCACGATTACGACGAAGCCTGGCGCAGTATGCGGACCGAATCTTATACAGATATGATCCTGATGAAGATTTATCGCACGAAGCAGATAGAGGAACACGATGGTAAAACACTCATTTCCGAAGGCATTGATGCCAACTATTACGATATGATCAATTATGCCGTTTTTGGATTGATAAAAATGAAATTTAAAGATTAAACGAACGAAACGGCTTTAAATAAAAAAACATGTATCAGCAACATCAACGATCCCGTTCGGTGGCAAAATCCGAAGTTTACACCTTAAAAAAAACAGGAAAAATACTGCTCTGGTTAGCCCGGATGATTGTCGGAATTACTTTTGTTTTTTCGGGCTTTGTTAAAGCAGTCGATCCGCTTGGCTCTGCCTATAAATTTGAAGATTATTTTACTGCTTTTGGCAGATTTTTCGAACACCTTACCCCTATAGCCCTTCCGGCTGCCATTGCCCTCTCAACTTTAGAATTACTGATAGGTTTTTGTTTCTTGTTAAAAATAAAAATGAAGGGTATGTCCGTTGTGGCATTGCTCTTTATGGCGGTCATGCTGCCGCTTACGCTTTACATTGCCCTGAATAATCCCGTATCCGATTGCGGTTGTTTTGGCGATGCAATCATTCTCGACAACTGGACAACGTTTTTTAAAAATATCATTCTATCCCTTTTAATAGTAGTTGTGATGATATTTGTAAAACAACAGCAACCAATTTTCTTACCAGCAGCAGAATGGATTGTAATTACATTAGTAGCGATTGCAGGCATAGGTTTTTCCGTATATAATTATCGTCATCAGCCTGTCATTGATTTTCGTCCGTATAAGATTGGAGTGAATATTCCTGAAAAAATGGTGATACCCGAAGGAGCTGAACCGGATAAATATGAAACAATGTTGGTTTACGAAAAAGACGGACAACAGAAGGAATTTACCATTGAGAATTATCCGAAGGACAGCACCTGGACATTTGTGGAACAAAAAACTACTCTTGTGTCGAAAGGTTATACTCCGCCAATCCACAATTTCCAGATAGTGGATCAGAATTTGAATGACATCACCGATTATGTACTGAGCTACAAAGGGACCGTTAATCTGCTGTGTATGTACGACCTGAACAAAACCTCTGAAAAGGGAGTAAAAGCTGCCGAAGTATTTTATCAGAAAATCAAATCAAAAGGGACTCCTTTCTACGCACTTACTGCTTCTTCCGACGAGGAAATCGAGGCTTTCCGCAACCGCACCGGAGCTACATATGATTTCTGCAAGACTGATCCCATTACACTGAAAACCATTGTTCGCGGAAATCCGGCACTGATGATCATTAAAAATGGTACTGTAGTTGGCAAATGGAACTGGAGAGACTTTTAATCCATTTAGAATGTGTTTTAGCTTATAATAGAAGAAATAGAATTAATAATTAAACCAGCCTTGCCCTCAGTAAAGGGTAAGGGATATATTAAAATGTATGAGAAAAAATATCGTAGCAGGTAACTGGAAAATGAACAAAACCCTGCAAGAAGGTGTAGCTTTGGCTGCAGAATTAAAAGATGTGTTGGCTGGAAAAACTCCCAAATGTGAAGTAGTTATTGGTACACCGTTTATTCACCTGGCTACTGTGGCAAATCAGGTAGAGGGAAGTGTAATAAAAGTAGCTGCCCAGAATTGTGCAAATAAAGAATCGGGAGCCTATACAGGCGAAGTTAGTGCCACCATGGTGAAATCCACCGGAGCCACTTACGTAATTCTCGGTCACTCTGAACGTCGTGAATACTATGGAGAAACAAGTGCTATCCTGAACGATAAAGTAGCCCTTGCTTTGTCAAACGGACTAACACCTGTTTATTGCTGTGGTGAAGCACTTGAAGTGCGCAACGCCAATACCCAGAATGAATTTGTGAAAAATCAGCTCGAAGAAACCATTTTCAATCTGAGCGCTGAAGATTTTCAGAAACTGGTAATTGCTTATGAACCCATATGGGCTATCGGAACAGGAGTAACAGCATCGACCGAGCAGGCTCAGGAAATGCTAGCATTTATTCGTTCACTCATTGCTGATAAATTCGGAAAGGAAATTGCAGAGAACACTTCAATCCTTTACGGTGGCAGCTGTAATGCCAAAAATGCTCCCGAATTGTTCGCTCAGCCCGACATTGATGGTGGGCTGATTGGTGGCGCTTCGCTCAAAGCAGCAGACTTTGTTGCAATTATCGATGCATTTTAAATACAAATACATGATTGGATAAATAAAAATCCTGCAAACTGTTGTTTGCAGGATTTTTTTGTATTTTTGTAGTCCGGTTCGAAATAATTAAATCCATGCTGATAAAAATCTACAACGATAATCCAAATCCCAATCAGATTCGTCACGTTGCTGAGGTGCTTCGTAATGGTGGTATTATAATTGTGCCGACCGATACAGTATATGCTTTTGGATGCGATATTTTCAATTCGGCAGCGGTGGAATTTATCTCAAAGCTGAAAAACAAGGATTTACGAAAATCTGAACTTTCATTTATTTGCCACGAAATAAGCCAGATAAGCGAATATGCCAAGCTGGACGACGACTCCTTCAAGCTGATAAAGAAAAATCTGCCCGGACCTTTTACTTTTATTCTGAACGGAAGCAACAGGCTACCCAAACTTTTCAAGAATAAAAAGACGGTAGGCATTCGTATGCCCGATAATAAGATCACCCTTGAGATTGTGCGGGAACTGGGTAATCCCATGATGACCAGTTCTATTTTTGTTGACGACGCAACCACCGAATACATCACCGATCCGGAACTTATCGACGAAAAATATGGTCATCAGGTCGATCTCGTGGTGGATGGCGGTATGGGCGGACTGCTCCATTCAACCGTTGTTGATTGTACCGGCGATCAGGCAGAAATCATACGCGAAGGATTTGGCGAATTGCAGTAATCTGCGCCAGCAGAGAGATACTGGGCATTTTCTTCGCTTTCATACGTACAATATCTGATAAACAGATCACTCCCAGAAAAAATCTTTTCAAATTATTTTGCCAATCAAAACAAAAACAGTATTTTTGCAGTCCGTTTATTATCCCGGTAAAATAGTCTGTTTCCGACGAGTTAAATATCCTATTATGTGCCGATTAGCCTCTCTCATAATAGCCGATGTGTCGGTGGAAAAGACTGAATATTAATTATAAAAACAATTTATAAAAGTGGATACGTTAAGTTATAAAACCATTTCTGCCAACAAAGCCACCGTGCAGAAAGAATGGGTAGTAGTTGATGCTACTGATATGGTGTTGGGACGTATGGGCTCGAAAGTTGCAAAGCTTTTGCGCGGTAAATACAAACCAAGTTTTACTCCTCACGTTGATTGCGGAGACAATGTAATCATAATCAATGCCGATAAAGTTAAATTAACCGGTAACAAATGGACTGACAGAGTTTACCTTCGTCACACCGGATTTCCCGGAGGACAAAGAGAATACACTCCTTCAGATTTGATGGCTAAAGACCCGGATCGTCTGATAAGAAAAGTGGTAAGAGGTATGTTGCCAAAAAACCGTCTTGGTGATAAAATTATCAACAATCTATATGTGTTTGCAGGTGCAGAACATAATATGCAAGCTCAGAAACCGAAACAAATTGATTTAAACTCACTTAAATAACCGATATGGAAGTAATAAATGCATTAGGAAGAAGAAAAGCAGCTATTGCCCGCGTTTTCGTAAGTGAAGGAAAAGGACAAATTACTATCAATAAAAGAGATCTTGCCGTTTATTTTCCATCACCAATACTGCAATATGTTGTAAAACAACCGCTGAATAAATTAGGTGTTGCAGAAAAATATGATATTAAAGTCAATCTGGACGGTGGTGGCTACAAAGGTCAGGCTGAAGCATTACGTCTGGCTATTGCACGTGCATTGGTGAAAATTGATCCGGAATGTAAAAAATCTCTCAAAGTAGAAGGATTTATTACCCGTGATCCACGCGAAGTGGAACGTAAAAAACCGGGACGTCCAAAAGCACGCAAGAGATTCCAATTCTCAAAACGTTAATATCTTACAAAGCAGTCTGTTTCTGGCTGCTTGCTGAATATCGTTTAGTATCTAAATTGTTGAGATCTTTTATCGTTTACCTGTTTTTTATCGGTCAACTGGAAAGCTACTCAACAATTGGTTCTAATAAAATCAGAATTAAAAAAGAAAGTAAACAAAATAATAAAACAAAAAAATGTCAAGAACAAATTTCGAAGAATTATTAGAAGCCGGTTGTCATTTTGGCCACCTCAAACGCAAATGGAACCCTGCAATGGCTCCATACATCTTTATGGAACGTAATGATATTCATATCATTGACTTGCACAAAACCGTAGTAAAAATAGACGAAGCTGCAGCAGCTATGAAACAAATAGCTAAATCAGGCCGCAAAATCTTATTTGTTGCTACAAAAAAACAAGCTAAAGATGTGGTTGCCGATAAAGCAACATCAGTTGGAATGCCTTACATTACAGAACGCTGGGCTGGTGGTATGTTGACCAACTTCCCGACAATCCGTAAAGCTGTTAAGAAAATGACAACAATTGACAAAATGTCGACCGATGGTACTTTTGATAATATCTCCAAACGCGAAAAACTTCAGATTACACGTCAGCGTGAAAAACTGGAAAAGAACCTTGGTTCTATCGCCGATCTTACCCGTCTGCCTTCTGCACTTTTCGTTGTCGACGTAATGAAAGAACACATCGCAGTGAAAGAAGCACAACGTCTGGGTATTCCTGTTTTCGGTATTGTTGATACAAACTCCAATCCTAATGATATCGATTTCGTAATTCCGGCTAATGATGATGCTACAAAGTCTGTTGAAGTAATCCTCAACGCAATGTGCGCAGCTATTCAGGAAGGTCTCGAAGAACGTAAGATTGAAAAGATTGATGCTGAAGCAGCCGAAGCTCCTGAAGTTAAGGAAAAGAAATCACGTGTTTCTAAAAGACCGAGAACTCAGAAAGAAGATGACGATGCTATGAAAGCTAACGTTGTTAAGAAATTCGTTAAGGAAGAAGAATAAAATACCCCGGACTCTTAAAGGGGAAACCGGGATTTAAGAATAAGGTTACGGGTTATAATTTATTTGTAGCTTGTAACCTTTTTTTCAAAAATCAGACTAAATAATTATTATAAAATAACAACGACTTACCCTAAACCCCTCCATGGGGACGGGAGTCATAAAATATTACAATTATGGCAGTAACAATGGCAGAAATTTCAAAATTGCGCACCATGACAGGTGCCGGTATGATGGACTGTAAAAATGCACTCGTCGAAGCTGAAAACGATTTTGAAAAAGCAATAGAAATTATACGTAAAAAAGGAAAAGCGATTGCTGCAAAACGCAGCGAACGCGAAGCATCGGAAGGTTGCGTACTGGCAGCGGCAAAAGATGGTTTTGCAGCTGTATTGGCTTTGAAGTGTGAAACAGACTTTGTTGCAAAAAATGCTGATTTTATAGCATTAACACAAACAATACTTGATAAAGCATTAGCAGAAAAACCTGAAAGTATAGATGCACTTAAGGCTTTGACTATTACAGAAGACGGACGTACAATCGCCGATCTTGTAACCGAACGCTCGGGAGTTACCGGTGAAAAAATGGAAGTCGATTATTATGAATTTGTAAAAGGCGGCACGGTAACATCTTACATTCATCCGGGTAACAAGTTAGCTACTATCGTTGCCTTTGCTGAAAATGACGCAGAATACGAAACCATACATGGTGTAGCAATGCACATTGCCGCAATGTCGCCTGTGGCTATTGATGAATCCGCCGTACCTCAAAAGGTAAAAGATAACGAGCTGGAAGTGGCTATCGAAAAAACTAAAATCGAACTTGTTTCTAAGGAAGTTGAAGTCGCTCTGAAAAAAGCAGGCATCAACCCCGCCCACGTTGATAGCGAAGACCATATTGAATCAAATATGGCAAAAGGCTGGATCACAGCAGAAGATGCAGCAAAAGCCCGCGAAATAAAGACAACTGTCTTTGCAGAAAAATCAGCAACTCTACCCGAACAGAAAGTAAACAGTATTGCAGCGGGACGTATGGCTAAATTCTACAAAGAATATACCCTTGTAGAACAAAAGTACGAAGGTGGTGGCGATGAAGCCGGAAAAACAACTGTAAAAGAACTGCTTGCAAAAAAACATTTAACCTGCATCGCTTTTAAACGAGTTACATTAAATCAGGAATAATCGTTTAAGTATAATTACAAAACAATAAACCTCTCGAAATTCCGAGAGGTTTTTTGTTATATTTCACTTTTAATCGTAAACCTTTGAACCGTTAGAAATATTTGAATTTTTTAATCTTTTGAATTTCATAAACTTTTCTGTAATTTTGTATCTTCATCATTA
>DAONDU010000070.1:0-13480 GCA_035402725.1 Paludibacteraceae bacterium
CCGAAGGTCGCGGGTTCGAACCCCGTTTGCCGCTCCAGTCTGGTCTGGAATTAATCCTGAATTTCACATACTATGCCCCGGGGTGAATTTACGAAACTTAGATTTCAACGTCCTGATGTATAGCCCAATAAAAAGGCTTCCTTGAGCAAGGGAGCCTTTTTTGTGTTGAATTTTGTAAGATGATTGTAAAAGAAATGTCAGCTTAACGGTTTTATCAGCAATGCCTTATTTCCACTTCATACCCTTTTTCCTTTTTGTTCTGCCGAATACCAGTATATATAGTGTAATAAGTGGCAGAAGTATATCCAGCAGCAAGATGGAAAGGAAGAAACGTTGTTCACCCAGCTGTTTGGCCGATTTGTTGATGATGATTGCCTGCATGGTATAACGAAGCAGAAAAATAAATCCGGCTGCTGCCAGGCTTATCCAGTTGCCGGTTATCGCAGTAAAGATAATTGCAAAGTAAAATACTGCACGGCTTAGAGGTTCCTGTATAAGACTGAATTTGCTGGTGGTATTGTATTGATTCGAAACCGACAGATGGCGTTCCTTTTGAATAAACCACTGTTTGAACGTGTTTTTTGGTACCGACCAGGTAACGCTTTCTGACGAAATCTCTACCGCGGTATTTCTTTCCGTTGCCCCCCGGTTTACCATCAGGTCGTCGTCTCCCGACTGAAGATGCAGTGTGGAGGCAAATCCTTTCATCCTGAAAAATGTTTCGCTGCGGTAAGCCAGATTGCGTCCTACCCCCATATAAGGCTTACGGGCAATGGCCATTCCCAGATACTGAAGGGCGATAAATAAAGTGTCGTATTTGATTAGCGTATTCAGCAACCCCTTTTTCTTGAGGTATCCGCCGTAACCCAGCACAAACTCTGTTCCGGGATTGAAATTTCTGGCCATCGAAGTTATCCAGTTTCTACCTTCAGGCATGCAATCTGCATCAGTAAATAACAGCAGGTCGTATCTGGCTGCTTTAATACCAAGCGTAAGTCCCAGCTTTTTGGTGCTCAGGTTGGTGGCTCCGGCTGGAACAAAGGTGGTGTGCAGGTTCGGGTACTGTTTGGTCATCAATGAGAGGTAATCGTCCGTGTAGTCCATCGACGCATCGTTTACAACAATAACCTCATACTCCGGATAATCCTGTTCAAGTATCAGCGGTAAAAATTTGCGAAGATTTTCCTCTTCGTCACGGGCACAAATTACCACCGAAACAGGCGGCTGATGTTCCTGAAATTTAATTTTTCCCTTCCTGATGCGTCGGCGTTGACGCAGTACGCCGGCAATGTAACGCAGATAAAAGTATAGCTGAAAGAAGAAAGCGACAAGCAATACCAGTAACCAACTCAATTCAATATACGTAAAATGTATTTCACCAATATTCATATCCTGAAAAAACAGTAATTCCGGTTAAGTGATTAAAAATGTGAAAAACTGCACTAAAAATCAGATATTATCCGATGTATAGGCTTTGGGCAGTGCGCGCAGGTTGTATTGCGATGCCATGATTTCGCCATAAGCTCCTGCCGACCGGATGGCAATAATGTCACCCCGACGGGTTTTGTTCAGGTAGCAGTCTTTATCGAAAACATCGGACGATTCGCAGATAGGACCTACCACATCATACTTTTCTACTGGTAATTCTGAACTCAGATTTTCTATCCGGTGATAAGCCTGATAGAGCGCAGGACGAATTAAATCCGTAAAACCTGCATCGAGGATTGCAAAATTCTTGGTGGAACCTTCTTTCACGTAAAGCACTTTCGAAATGAGGCTTCCGCACTGAGCCACCACCGAACGGCCGAGCTCAAAGTGCAGGGTTTGACCCGGCTGTAGTTTGAAATGTTCCTTGAAAGTTCTGAAATAGGTTTCAAACTCGGGAACGGGGAAATGGTTGGGGTGTTCGTAGTTGATACCCAGACCGCCGCCTACGTTGATGTGCTGGAGAAATATGTTTTTCGAAGCAAAAATATCTTCAATTTCCGAAATACGTACACACAGGTTGTGGTAAGCGGTCATGTCGGTAATCTGTGAGCCAATATGGAAATGGATGCCAATCATCCGGATATTCCGCAGGTCAGGCAATACGCTGATAACCTTGTCGATATCCTCCATGTTGATGCCGAATTTATTTTCATTCAGCCCGGTGGTGATGTAGTTGTGTGTATGGGCATCCACATTCGGATTAATGCGCAGAGCGACAGAGGCAGTCTTGTTTTTAGCAGCAGCCAGCTCGTTGATTACTTCCAGTTCAGGTATAGATTCTGCATTGAAGCAGAAAATATCGTTTTCAAGCGCCAGATTAATTTCCCAATCAGCTTTACCCACTCCGGCAAATACAATCTTGGACGATGGAATTCCGGCATTAACGGCAGCCTGCACTTCGCCGCCACTTACACAGTCGGCACCAAGTCCGGCTTCTTTGATTATATTCAGCACTTCCGGATTGACATTAGCTTTCAGCGCATAATGTACCTCAAAGTTGTAACCTGTGGTTTGTTCATTAATTTCCTTCAATGTGTCGCGAAGAACATCCAGATCATAGTAATAAAATGGTGTAGGGATGTTCCTGAATTTTTCTAGGGGATATTGAGCTTTTAACATAGATTTCTGAAATTTGTTTCTTAAAAAACCGATAAGTTTTTGTCTTACCGGTTTGTTAGTTTTTAATTGAATAATGCCTGACTTAACTGGTTAAGTGCCCTGTTTTTATCTTCCGATTTTACCAGGATGGAGATGTTGTAATTACTTCCTCCGTAAGATATCATACGGATAGGAATATCTTTCAGCGCATCTACTACTTTTGCCTGGAAACCAACCGTTTCGTAAGGCAGGTCGCCTACAACGCAGATGATGACCATATCTTTGTCAACGGTTACAGTACCGAATTTCTTCAGATCGTTTACGATTTCCTCCAGTCGTTTGCTGTTGTCAATTGATACCGACACACCCACTTCAGAAGTCGTGATCATATCAATGGAAGTCTGATTGCTTTCAAATATTTCAAAAACTTTGCGCAGGAATCCATGTGCCAGCAGCATACGTCCCGATTTAATCTTGATGGCTGTAATACCGTCTTTGGCAGCAACAGCTTCAATCACCCCCTTGCGCGATTTATTGGAAATAAGAGTGCCGGGTGCTTCCGGATCCATGGTGTTAAGTAACCTAACCGGAATATTATTGAGTTTGGCGGGCAGTATGCAGGTCGGATGTAGAATTTTTGCACCGAAATAAGCCAGCTCGGCAGCTTCTTCAAAATGAAGATAAGGAACCGGTTTTGTGCCCTGTACTATGCGTGGGTCATTGTTGTGCATACCGTCAATATCAGTCCATATCTGAATTTCCTCGGCTTTCACGGCTGCTCCAATCAATGAAGCAGAGTAATCGCTTCCACCGCGTTGCAGGTTGTCAATTTCGCCATAGAAGTTACGGCAGATGTATCCCTGTGTGATATAGATTTCCTTTTCTGGATTTTCCGACAGGATTTTTTTCAGATTTTCGGCAATATAAGCTGCGTCCGGTTCTGCATTTTTATCAATTCGCATGTATTCAAGTGCAGGGATAAGAATGCTGCTTTTACCGGCTTCTTCCAGATAAAGCTGGAACATGGCGGTCGATAGCAATTCGCCCTGAGCCAGGATTGCTTTTTCTTCGAATAATGTAAATACGCTTTTAGAGAAAGAACGCAAAAAATCGAAATGGGACAGGATTATTTTTTCAGCTTCTGAAGCTTTTTCCGGAGTGGAATAAAGTTCCTGTATCACTTCGTTGTATTTATGTTCCAGCAGATTGATTTTTTCCAACGCACCGGATGTATTACCTTTGTAAAAATAATCGGCTATCTCTACCAGATTGTTTGTTGTGCCTGACATAGCCGATAGTACAACAATTTTTTGTTTTCCATCGCTGATTAGTTTGGCCACATCTTTCATACGGGCTGCCGAACCTACGGAAGTTCCGCCGAATTTAAGTATTTGCATGTTATAAGATATTTTATTGTTGATAAAAATACGGGGCAAAGATACTATTTTTTTCTGTAAGGTTTTAGTATCAAAAAAATAGAATTATTCCTTCTAAAATATACTAATTCTGATTTTTGCTTAAAAGTCTGTAAAAATTAACAACATTTAAATAAAACCTAATTTTGTTTTTTTTATAAATTTGCTGAATATTAACTTAAAAAAAGGAATTGCTATTCTTTGAAACATTTTTATGAATAATATAGGCTGTTAAAGTGTAACCTAATTAAAATTTATATGAAAATTTATTTAAGGTTTATTTTGTTTACTTTATTGACAACTTTTTGTTCGTGTACACAAGAGCTGTATCTTGACGAGATAAATAAATCATATCTATTCTCAATACAGGATGCAAAACAATGGTATGAAACACAGCTTCTAACTAAAAGTATTAGATCTCAACAAAAAGTAAAAGGAGAGGGTATGGATATTCAAATTCAACCCCACTTAAGTTGGGAGAAAGCAGTTCTTGGCAATGATTCCCTTTGGACTGTTGTAGAACTGCCTTGGGAATATTTAAACATATGTGTATGTATCACAGTCCGTATGTTGCAAACAAAAATTTATTAGGGAAAATTGAAGAAATTATTATTGATGTAACATATAAAGAAGGAGCAAACCATTATATTTATTATATATATAGATGACACTACTCCATTGAATTATAAGGACGCTATAAATTTAGAGGGAGATTACGAAGATTATTGGGAACTAAAATTCTATAATTTCTATAAAAATGCAAAAATAAAAAAGATAGAAGTATATAAAGAAATAAATGATAAATTTGTAAATAATTATCGAAGACCAAGTACCACTGCTATACCTGTAGGTGAGCCGGAATAGCTTAATAGGTATAAAAGCGGATAAGTTTGTGTTTTTCGTCTTATCCGTTTTAATGAATACATTATCAACAATGAAAAAAACAATATTCACATTTATATTAGTTTGTTTGTACGCTGTGAGCTATGGACAAACTTATACTACACTGGTAAATTGTGGCAGCGATCCTTTGCGGTATATCGAAAAAAATTATCAGGACAATGCTGCGGCTTACATCGGTAAAACAATTGGTTTTTGGGCTGATCAGAGTGAACTTCAGTTGAGTGGCTCTAAATATACGAGCATCGAGCACAGTCCTTATGTTGTAAATAAAAATTTATTAGGTAAAATAGAATCATTATGTTTAGAAGTAATTTACAAAGAAGGAGTAAACGATTATATATATTATATATTTATATATATAGACGATACAACTCCATTAAGTTATGAAGAAGAAGGAAAATTAGTTGGAGATTATGAAGATTATTGGGAACCAAAATTCTATAATTTCTATAAAAATGCAAAAATAAAAAAGATAGAAGTATATAAAGAAATAAATGATAAATTTGTAAATAATTATCGAAGACCAAGTACTACCACTATACCTATAGGTGAGCCAGAATAAAGAATATGGTGTCATGATAAAAAAAGGAAACTCATTGCTGAATTTCCTTTTCTATTGTAGGGTGGGAGACGGGGCTCGAACCCGCGACTTTCGGAACCACAATCCGACGCTCTGACCAACTGAGCTACAACCACCATGCTTTTGCGAGTGCAAAGATAGCATTGAATTGCAAACTGTGCAAGTTTTTAAAAGAAAAATGTTTACAAAAAAATAAAGTGTATGAAGTATTATATTCAGAATGAGCAAATAGACAATACAATAAAAGAAATCCGAAAAAAAATAAGGCTGTCGATGAACGGTGTGGTCTCGGATAAGATGAAGGAAAGCGGCATCAGTTATAAGCAAAACTTCGGGGTGGATATCCCGCGGCTGAAACAAATAGCATCCGGTTATGATCAGAGCAAGGATCTGGCTCAGCGCTTATGGGCATTGCAGATACGCGAAACCATGATTTTGGCAACGCTACTCCATCCGGTCGATAGTTTTACGTCCGAAATGGCTGATGAATGGCTGGTTTCACTCACACATCCCGAAATAGTTGAGCAATGCAGTATGAACCTTTTTGCCAAACTGCCTTTTGCAGTGGAACTCAGTATCCGCTGGGCAAAATCGGATAAGCTCTGGCATCAGATTACCGCTTTCAATCTTGGGGCACGTATCTGGAAAAGTTTTGAAGCCAGCCAGAGTGACGAACTTATTCATCGGGCACTTGAAATCTCTGATACAGCCGAATACCATCTTTATAAATCAATTGCTTTGATATTAAGTCGCCTGTGCAGAACCGGTAAAGAGCTTTCGGACAGGATTTACGAAGAAATCAGTTGTATGAAAAACTCCCATCATCCATCAAAAAAGTATATTTTCAGCGAAGTGTCGCAGGAAATATCTTTTTTGAATTTTTAATTGAAAGTCTCATCAAATTGTCGTACTTTTGTTTTCCTAAAAATAGCAGCTCTTGAATGAAGGAAGAAAATTCACATGAAGAATTGATGCAGACTTTTACCGATTATCTGGTCAAAAATAAATACCGGAAAACGCGTGAAAGATATGCAATACTCGACTATATCTATAAGCATCAGGGGCATTTCAATGCCGAACTGATATATAATCAGATGCCGAAAGAATATCAGGTGAGTTTGGCTACCGTATATAACACTCTGGAACTGTTGCAAGAATGTAATCTGATTGTGAAACATCAGTTTGGCGAACAGATGGCACAATATGAAAAGACATTTGGCATCATCTTTCATCATCACCTGGTTTGTACCAGTTGCGGCAAAATCCGGGAAGTACCCGATGTCACCATATCAAAACTTTTACAAAAAAAGAAGATACCCCGGTTCGAACCTTCACGCTATACGCTTTACGTGTATGGGCTGTGCAGCAAATGCAGCGCGCAACAAAAAAATGGAGTAAAAAAGCTTTAATCGAATAAATTTACAGCCTGTTTTCCGGACCGGAAAGCTTATAAGACAGAAAAATAAATTCAGACAAATGAAAATAGATGTATTGTTAGGCCTTCAGTGGGGCGACGAAGGCAAAGGAAAAGTTGTTGACGTATTAACACCCTCTTATGACGTCATCAGTCGTTTCCAGGGCGGACCCAATGCCGGTCATACCCTCGAGTTCGAAGGACGCAAATTCGTGTTACGCTCCATTCCTTCCGGAATATTCCAGGGTGATAAAATCAATGTTATTGGTAATGGTGTTGTTCTCGACCCGGCCCTGTTTAAGGAGGAAGTGGAAGCGCTCGAAAAATCGGGACATGCACTTACTGACAGACTGAGAATATCAAAGAAAGCTCACTTAATTCTGCCAACACACCGTTTGCTCGATATGGCATACGAGTCGGCCAAGGGTAGTGGAAAAATCGGTACAACCGGTAAAGGTATCGGGCCAACCTATACCGATAAGGTGAGCCGTAACGGACTTCGTGTGGGTGATCTGCTTCATAATTTTGATGAAAAATATAAAGCAGCCATAAACAGGCATCTCGATATACTGAAGCATTATCAGATAGAATTCGATCTGCCGGCACTCGAAAAAGTATGGTTCGAAGGCATCGAAAAACTCAAAGAGTTTCAGTTTATTGACAGCGAACATTTTATTAACGACACCCTGAAAAGCGGGAAAAAAGTGCTGGCTGAAGGCGCGCAGGGTACCATGCTCGATATTGACTTCGGTTCCTATCCGTTCGTAACCTCTTCCAACACCATTTGTGCGGGTGCATGTACCGGATTGGGAGTGGCGCCCAACAAAATCGGTGATGTATATGGTATCTTTAAAGCCTATTGTACTCGTGTGGGCAGCGGTCCATTTCCTACCGAACTTTTCGATCACGATGGTGACGAAATGCGTCGTATCGGTTTTGAATTCGGATCGGTTACGGGACGTCCGCGCCGTTGCGGATGGATTGACCTGGTAGCGCTCCGGTATGCTATCATGATCAATGGAGTAACTCAGCTTATTATGATGAAAGCTGATGTACTCGACAGTTTTGAAACCATTAAAGCCTGTGTGGCTTATAAAATTGATGGCGTAGAAACTGAAGATTTTCCTTTTGATCTGAACGATGGCGTTGAACCCGTTTATGCGGAACTTCCCGGATGGAAAACAAACCTTACATCCATTAAAAGCGAAGATGAATTCCCCGAAGAACTCAATGCTTATCTCGACTTTCTGGAAGAAGAACTTGGAGTTCCGGTGAAAATAGTGTCCGTCGGTCCCGACCGTGAGCAAACAATAATCAGGCATCAGGACTAAAAACTCATAACAATGCCACATGTAAACGTCATGTGGCATTTTTTTTCACAATCAAAATTTATTCTTTCCAAAAATTACCACCGAAACACTTAACTGTCCGGGTGTTTGTTTGTTCCAAAGAAGGTAGCATTTAAAATGTTGGTTTTTTCTGCCATTTTGTCAGTTTATTTCTTTGGCGTGAATTTTGATGTTTTGTATCCAATAACATTTAAAGAAAAACAATTATGATTTACTCGTATGTGCTTTTTGGATTGATAGCTTTAGTCAGCTGGATTGTACAAGCCAATTTTCAATCCAAGTTTAAGAAATATTCCAGAATTCCACTTCCTTCAGGAATGACTGGTCGGGATGTAGCTGTGAAAATGCTCCGCGATAACGGCATTACCGATGTTCAGGTGATTTCCACAGCCGGCCAACTAACAGATCATTACAATCCTGCCAACAAAACAGTAAACCTTAGCGAAGCGGTTTATGCTTCCGATAGTGTGGCTGCTGCAGCTGTGGCTGCTCATGAATGCGGACATGCTGTTCAGCATGCTACGGCGTATGCTCCGCTTACTATGCGTTCGAAACTGGTTCCGGTTGTCAGTTTTGCATCCAGCTGGGTTCAGTGGATATTACTGGGCGGAATTTTATTACTGCAGGTCTTTCCTAGTTTGTTGTTTTTTGGAATAATACTTTTTGGTCTCACCACTTTATTCAGCATCATAACCCTCCCGGTGGAAATTAACGCCAGTCAACGCGCTGTAGCGTGGTTGAGTAATGCCGGGATAACCAATTACGAAACGCGTGATGCTGCTACCGGTGCACTCAAATCGGCTGCATATACCTATGTGGTAGCTGCTCTGGGTTCCATGGCAACTCTGTTCTATTACATCATGATTTTCATGGGTCGCAGAGACTGATCATATGTTCAAAAACCAAGTATAAAGCAGAGGCTAACTATGTTTTTTATCCCGGACTTTTTACAGTTCGGGATAATTTATTTATCTTTGCACTGCATTTTTAACAAAGGCTCCGTAGTTCAGCTGTATAGAACGTCAGATTCCGGTTCTGAAGGTCTTGGGTTAGAATCCCAACGGGGTCACTTATATAACAATGTAACCGCTGTGAATCAAATGTTTACAGCGGTTTTTATTTCCTAAAAACCGAAAAGTTCCATTTTCGTCGCGTAATTTTTGATTTTTCTTTTTTCAAATGCCATACCTGGTATATTTTTCCAATAAACAGGAAAAATGCAAGAATAATTATTTAGTCAATAACCTTCAAAGCGACTATTGCTAATTCATAAGTCAAATCTGAAATATCTTCAATTTCTTTATCTGAAATTTCAGAAAATTGCTGAAATTGTCTGATTTCTTCATGCGTCAATTTTTGTTGTTGATAATTCTCATTTTGACCATCATTATCTTTGAAGTAGTTTTCCATAATTACAAGTGACTATTATTTCTGGACTTTTCAGAAAAAACAGGATAATATTAGCCACAAATAATATATCCAAAAAATCTTGTTTATGTATGCACATATTTTATTTATGTATGCAGTTTTCAAAAACTATATACAAATCATGATAATATGTATATGAAAACGGCAAATCGCATACATATTATTCGTGCGTTGTTATTATTCTGTTTAATTCATTATCCTGCACTTCAACAGAAAAGTTCATAAACAAATCTATTAGTTTTGTATTCAGGTAATAGTTTTCTCTTCCCACTTTAATTTTTTTCAACAATTCCAAATCTACCAACATATCAAGATATTTGGCAGCAGTTAAACGTTTAATGCCCAGGTCGTTCATTATGAATTCAATCTTTGTATAAGGATGATTAAATAAGTTGTTAAGTAGTTCATGACGATATACTTTTCCAAATACAGGACGCATCTTGAATTTATATTCTGCCATCATAATTGAAACTTGTTTAACCAGATATATAGTTTGTTCTGCTGTTTCTTCAACCCCTTTAAGCATAAAAATAATCCATTCCTCCCATGAATTATTTACACGAACATCTTGAAGAAGGCGATAATATTCACCCTTGTTTCGTATAACATACCTACTTAAATACAGAATTGGGATGTCAAGTAATTCTTTAATAACAAGATAAAGAATATTGACAATACGACCTGTCCTACCATTGCCGTCAAAGAAAGGATGAATACTTTCAAACTGATGGTGAATTATCGCCATTTTAATCAACGGGTCAAGCTCGGAAATTGTATCGTCATTGATAAACCTTTCAAGATTTGCCATATAAAATTCAATTTCATCGGCATTCTGTGGTGGTGTATATACAATTTCACCCAATTGATTTTTCAAAGTTGTGCCTGGAACCCTACGAAATCCAGCATTGTTATGTTCAAGAACTTGTTGAATGTCTTTAATTGATGTATTAGTCAATAATTTAGTTTTACGAACCAAGAAGAAGCCATGTTTCAAGGCTTCAACATAAGAAAATACTTCCTTGGTCGCTGCTGAAATAGCAAGGCTTTTCGTATCTGATGCTGCACGATACAAGTCATCGTGTGTTGTAACGATATTTTTTCTACTGCCGAACTATCTTTAGCTTCTTGTAAGGCAAGTGTATTGATTAAAATGGTTTCATTTGGAATTGTCAAAGCAACCCCTTTCAATTCTGCCAACTTGCGGTTTGCAGCATTCAATTGCTTCAAGACACTTTTGGTTTCTAAATCAATTGACAAAGGCAATTCAGGTATTTGGTATTCCATATTATGTCATATTAGTTGCTTATACAATTTCTGGTTCTGCTGCCGATAGCATTTCTTTTCTTTCTATCTGATATTCATTCGGTTTTTTCCCTTCATTTCGCATATTGAAATACATAGCTTTGCCAATTTCATTCATCACATGCTTGTAGAATTGGTCGTTTTCAAACAACTTGGCGAAGGCATCCATCTGTTCCATGTAGCAGCTTTGGGCTACTTTGTCAAAGATTTGTGGAAAAATGTTATTTTCAAACATTTGCTCATCGTTGTTTTTGGCTTGCTTCTTCAATTGCTTGCCCTGTTCTTTCAGTTTGTCATAGATAGTTTCTACAATAACCCTGTCGGCTTCGGTGAATTGCCCTTGGAACATCAGATTTATCTTATCAATAATGTTTTCAAGCAGGTCTTTTCGTGTTTCGGGTTTCTGACCTTCGGTGGGCTTCTCGCCTTTAATAGTTTTATCCTTGATTGTTGGATTTAGTTCAATTGTTCCGCTGAACGTTTCTTTCAATTGATTGTATTTCAACGCTATTTTATCATCCAAATTGACTTTTTCGTGCGGGTTCTTTGGCAAGAACTTGTACAGAAATTCTGTAAAGACATACGTTTTATACAATTCCTTATCAAAGGTTCTGACAATTTGTGCCATATACGCATAGAACCGATTGAAGTTCTTCAACAGAAAACGAACCTTGAATTGGTTTTCCTCCGTCAAAATTGAATAGGCATTCAGGGCTGGTTTCAGGGCACTTGATAACTTACCCAAGTCCTTTATCTCCTGGTCTTTCTTGGCATATATCTGATATACTTTTTCTTCATCCTCGGTGTTCCAAAGGTGGAACTGGTCAAGGTCATTTTTGAAGGTATAGACGTAATTTACATCCACAGGGCTATCTAACAAGGTATCTTCATAGAAAGTTGAAAACGATTTCTTTATATCTTCGGCAGTATTGACAAAATCAAACACATAAGTATCCGTTTTGCCTTTGGCACTTCGGTTCAATCGGGATAAGGTCTGAACAGCTTTCACACCTTTCAATTTTTTATCCACAAACATGGTGTGAAGTAATGGTTCGTCAAACCCGGTCTGATACTTTTCAGCTACCACTAACACATTAAATAAGTCTGAATTGAAATAAATAGGCAACTGACTTTCAGTTATCTTTTGGTCTTCGCTGCTGTTCAGCTTTGTTTCGGTGTATTCTTCGTTTTGAAAACTGATACTGCCCGAAAATGCCACCATCGGTTTAATATCGCCATAACCTTGTTTCTTACAATAGTCCTTTATCAGCATGAAATACTTTACAGCATGAAGTCGGGAAGGTGAAACTACCATTGCTTTGGCTTTTCCGTCAATCTTTGTCAGGGTAATTTCACGAAATCGTTCTACCATAATTTCCACCTTCTTTTCCATCACGGCAACGTGATTGTCGTGGAAGTTGCGGATAGCTCGGGTTGCCGGTGGTTCTTCCAATTCTGGATTTTCCGACACCTTACGGGCTATCAGATAACTGTTTTCAAAGGTGGTATAGAACTTTAAGACATCCAGGATAAATCCCTCATCAATTGCCTGACGCATGGAATAATGGTGAAAGGCATCGTATCCTTCACCTTTGGGCGCACCGAATGTTTGAAGTGTTTTGGGCTTGGGTGTGGCGGTGAAGGCATAAAATGACAGGTTTTTGTGCTGACCTTGCGTAAGCAGGGTTTCGGTCATCACATCCATTTCGTCCTTTACGGCATCTTCTGCCTTTTCTTCTATTTCGGCAAATTCCTTCAACGCTTCGTCAGTATCGGCTAAGGCTGCTTTTAGTTTTTGGGCACTTCGTCCTGATTGGGAAGAATGTGCTTCATCTACAATGATAGCGAAGTTTTTGCCCGATTTGGCATCCAATTCTTTGTAGATAATCGGGAAGCGGTGAAGGGTGGTAATAATGATTTTCTTGCCATCATTAATGGCATCTTTCAGTTTGGAAGAATTATCCTTGTCAGTAATCGTTTCTATCTGCCCTTCAATATGTTCAAAAGATAATATTGTTTCTTGTAGTTGGCGGTTCAGCACCCTACGGTCTGTAATTACAAACACGGTTTGAAAAATATCCTTATCGTTTTCGTCATGTAGGGAAGCCAACCGATACGTTATCCACGCAATGGAATTGGATTTTCCACTTCCTGCCGAATGTTGAAGCAGGTAATTATGTCCTGAACCATTTTTCCTGGTTTCAGCAACTAATTTCTCCACCACGTCTAACTGGTGATACCGGGGGAAAATAATCTTTGTATCGGTTTTGGTTGTCTTTTTGCCACCAACCAACATCAACTGTTCTGTGGTTTGCTTGGAAATGTAGCGTTGAAGGATAGACATCAGCATATCCGCTTGTAGCACATATTCCCACAGGTAAGAAGTGGCAAAGCCGTTCGGATTTTCGGGATTACCGCCATCGCCAATATTGCCTGCTCCGTTGGAACCCTGATTGAAAGGCAGGAAGAATGTTTTATCGCATTTCAGCTCGGTGGTCATGGC
>DAONDU010000071.1:0-13153 GCA_035402725.1 Paludibacteraceae bacterium
CACCCATTTTTTCCAATGCCTCAAAAAGACCTTTTTTAAGATCATCGGCACTGAGTTCGATATTTGTTGAACCAATTGAATAATATAACATGATTGTAAATTTTTAAGCTCAGGCAAAGGCTCAGGCAAAGGCAAAACTCCTGAGTAATCCGCATTGATAGAGTTGATTAATGTTTTGTAAATACAAAGATTGATTACTTTTCCAAATGATGAATTAATGCATTTATTTCTTCAATTACGTTTTTATACCTCTCGACCATATTCTCTGAAGTTTCTGTATCCAAATAATTTTGTGTTTCAGCGACTAAAATCTGGCTCATTGTTTCAAAAGCGCTTCCTCTGGCAATTTTATAAAAACGTGTTTTATCCTTAGGTTCATATCTGCCGTAACCTTCAGCCAAATTATGAACTACTGAATTCGCTGCCCGCTTTAATTGATCCGTGAGTGCAAATCGTTCATCATTTGGAAATCTTTTAATCAGATCATATACACCGATTAATAAGTGAAAGGCTTTTTGCCAAACTCCCATATCACGAAAATCGTTGAATTTCTTTTCCATAAAAACGAAAGTTAAGAATGATTGCAGCATTCCTTAGCCTCAGTCTTAGTCTTAGCCTACGCCTCAGCCTGGTATTTATCTTTTCACCCTCGCGTTACCGCCCCAAATGCTCCATATTTGTTCTTCATCGGCAGGCTGCGCATAGTCGGTGAGGAATGTGGTTGCCAAAGCACCGGACGCCCATCCGAATTGAGCCCATTTTTCAGATTCCCAGCCTTTAAGAATAGCGTAAAGCATACCTCCAACAAATCCATCACCTCCGCCAATCCGGTCAAGTACATTGATTTTTCGTGGTTCAATCACGTTCCAGGTGTCACCATCGAGCATAATGGCTCCCCAGAGATGTTCGTTGGTGCTGATAACCTGACGTAGTGTGGTTGCATAAACCGAAGCATTCGGGAAAGTTTGTTTTACCCGTCCAATCATACCTTTGAAGCCATCTATCTGTGCTTCAATCCCTTTACCTCCGGCTTCGGGACCTTCAATACCAAGACAAAGCTGGAAATCTTCCTCATTGCCGATTAAAATATCTGAAAGTGATGCTATTTCGGTAAAGATTTCATGCAGTTCTTTTTCACGACCTTTCCAGAACGAAGCCCGGTAATTCAAGTCAAACGAAATACGTGTTCCGGTTTTCTTTGCGTAACGGGCTAACTGAAGGCAGAAGTTACTTGTCTCATGCGATAATGCACCAATCAGGCCTGACAAATGTAAAATCTGAACCCCTTCTTTTTCGAAAATACGTTCCAAATCAAAATCGTTCACATTCAGTGTACGGCCAACTTCACCGGCACGGTCATTCTGTACGCGTGGTCCGCGGGCACCAAAACCGCTATCAGCAATATTGAACTGATGACGATAGCCCCAGGGATCGCCCTGTGCAACCTCCGGACCTTCGAAATCCATGTTGCGGCTGCGCAAATCGCTTTTAATGAATTGTGCAATCGGGCTGTCTTTTACAAAAGTGGTTAAAACTTTTACTGGAAGTCCTAAAAAAGAAGAAACACTTGCAACATTGGTTTCGGCACTCGTAGCCTGCATTTCAAACAATTTACTGCAATGAACCGGCTGCCCGTTTTGCGGAGTAATGCGAACACCCATACTGGTGGCAACGAGCAAAGAATATTTACAGTCTTTTTTTAGTTCTAAACTCATGATATTTGATTTTTGAAGGTTTATAATATCTCGAAAATTTACAGTGTTTTTCTATTTAATCTAAAAAAGTGTTTTTGAAATTCCCATTTCCAGTCCGCGTAGTTCAGCCATACCACGCAACATGCCTATACATGAATAACCCGGATTGGTTTTTTTATGAAGGTCGTCGATCATCTGATGTCCATGGTCCGGTCTCATAGGAATGTTTCTTTTATAAGTATATTGCACAACTAAAAGAGCTTTCATTGCTTCATACATATCCACATCTCCTTCAAGATGATTGTCTTCATAAAAATCACCGTCGGCATTGCGGCATGTACTCCGGAAATGCACGTAATAAAGACGTTCACCAAATTCACGCAACATGGAGGTCAGGTCGTTGGTCGATGAAACACCAAAAGAACCGGTGCATAAACATAACCCGTTCGATAAGCTTGGAACAGCAGCAAATAATCTACGCACATCTTCGGCTGTACTTAAAATTCTGGGCAAGCCAAATATTGAGCGGGGAGGATCGTCCGGATGGATAGCCATTCTTACCCCTACTTTATCAGCTACGAAGCATATCTCGTTAATAAAATAGAAAAGGTTGTTGCGCAACTGATCTTCGTTGATATCTGCATACGTATCTAATGCTTGTTGAAATTGTTCGATTGTAAAACTTTCCTCAGCGCCGGGCAATCCTGCAATAATATTTCTGATTAAAGTTTCTTTTTCTGATTCACTCATGCCGTCATACCTGGCTTTTGCTTTCGATATCTGATCCACAGTATAATCATTTTCGGCTCCCGGACGTTTAAGAATATAAAGGTCAAATGCAATAAAAGCAGCCATTTCAAATCTCAGTGCCAATGATCTGTCCGGCATCTGATAAGCCAGATCTGTTCGTGTCCAGTCAAGAACCGGCATAAAGTTATAAGTTACATCATAAATTCCGCATTTTGCCAGATTTCGTATTGTTTGCTTATAATTCTCAATATACTGTTTATAATTACCGGACCTTTTTTTGATATCCTCGTGTACCGGTACACTTTCTACCACAGACCATTTCAATCCTGCTTCTGCGACAATCTTTTTTCTCTCCAGAATGGCTTGTGTAGGCCAAACTTCACCATTTGGAATTTCATGCAGTGCGGTTACTATGTCAGTTGCACCAGCCTGACGTATATCCCATAGCGATACCGGGTCATTAGGTCCATACCATCTCCATGATTGTTTACATAAATATTTATTCATACCTTAGTTTTTTAATGATCGTATTTAATTGCATATTTATTAAGCAACTAAATACGACAAATTGAATTAAATCTTTTTTATAACTTATCCTTAAATATCAAAAAGTCCGGAGATGAAAGTTAACCGATGAGAATATCAACTCCGGACGAAAATTAAATGTTAAATGCAAAATACATCAAAACCGCCGTCAATAACGGTAAGAGTTCCGGTTACGAATTTGGATGCATCGCTGGCAAGCCAGTGAAGGGTTCCGAATAATTCCTCGGGTTCACCAAAACGGCCAAAAGGAGTGTGTGCAATAATCGACTGACCTCTAGGGGTGAGCGACCCATCCGGATTTGTCATTAATGTACGGTTTTGCTCGGTCAGGAAAAATCCAGGCGCCATCGCATTCACACGAATTCCCTCGCCAAATTTGATAGCCATTTCGGATGCCAGGTATTTGGTAAAATTGGTAACAGCTGCTTTTGATGCACCATAACCTACTACACGGGTGAGCGGACGTAATGCAGACTCTGATGAAATATTGATGATACTTCCTTTTTTCTGTTCGACCATTACTCTACCAAAAACCATGCTTGGCATTACAGTGCCAAAGAGGTTCAAATCCACTACTTTGCGGAAAGCATCCATTTGCAGATCAAAGATAGTATTATCAGGGCCAATGGTAGCACCCGGCATATTTCCACCGGCAGCATTTACAAGAACATCAATGCGCCCATATTTAGCTACAATATCTTTCGAATTTTGTTCAAGTACTTCATTGTTAAGAACATCGCAATAGAAAAAGGCTGCTTCGTACCCTTTTTCTTTAAGTTCATTTAAAAGCAGATTCCCCGCTTCTTCACTTCGGTCAAGAATAACAACTTTTGCTCCCTGGCTGCACATATATTCAGCCATACCACGACCTAAAATACCACCACCACCGGTGATAACTACAACTTTACCTTCTACACTAAAAAGATTTTCCATATTTTTATTTATTAAATTTTACCCGTTTTCATTAAAACAAACTCCTTAATTCCATAGTTTTCTTATGCTAAGCAATTTGGGAAATTTTATTATAAGCTAAATAAACGTTTCAAATGACGTTCATATATGTTTTCTTCCACGCAATTTCCAATTATTTCCGAATATTTTACCAGCATGGAAGTGTAGGTATCGCCCATTTCGGCTGCCACTTTGTAGGCAACATGAATTAACTGCCTGAAATTGGAATTATAGTCGGGATGCCCCGGAATATGCCGTAAGGTATTAGCATATTTTTCACTTGTCCAGCTGTTCACTTCTTCTACAGAAGGCAGCAGAGTTTCGTCAATATCAATAACATCGGCATAAGGAGCACACAATTCATCCTTACGATTGTAGGAGTTTGCGTAAATTTTCTTTGCCAGTTCCAGTGCTTCACCACCTGCTACGGACAAACCGATTACTTCTTCGAGCCAGGTAGTTCCGGCTGTTTTCAGATGCAGACCTTTATCGTACTTTTTGATAATATCTGCCATAATTGGGTAGATGGAGAACTTGTCGCTGCCCGAATGAACGCTCAGTTTCAGCTCATTGGGAAGCCCGAATTCTTTAACAGCAAAATCAATTACGAGTACATCTTCTTCAAATTCACGAGCAAACTGTTCTAAATCTCCGCGGTAATCAACCCCTTTGTTAAATCTTCCGGTAAACTTTGGTGCAATCGTCTGAGCCGGTACACCTTTATCTGCAAGCATTTTGAGAATGAAAAGCATGTCAACGGGTGTTTGCGGGCTTTCCACCTCGTCCATCGAAACTTCCGTTATAAAATTGCCAGCACCTTTATTTTCAACAAGATATTTGTATATCTCAGAAGCTTGCTCGGTAGCTGCCAAAAATTTGGAAGCAATACTTTTCAGTAATTCTTTGGTAACAAGCAGTGGTTTTTCAATCCCGGGAATGCAAAGTTCACCAATATACTTCTCACATGAATCAATAAATGCTTCCATATCAGCTTCTGAACTTGGTTTACCAATAAAAGAAGCAACATCGAGTGTGAAAAAATCTGCAGTTTCCGTAAACGGAGCAACTGTACTCAGATTGATATGATCTGCATCTACAAAGTAATTTCCCTTATAACCAAGCGTGGCAACTGCTGTATCGGCTTCTAGACGTACATCAGCCGGATGGGTGTGTACATACATGTGCTCGCGGTTCGATTTATTCCATACCGGGCTGATTTCCAGTCCCGACTGATTGGCTTTCATTATAGCCCGTAATTGGGCAACTCCCTGATGAGCGAAACGATCGCCAACACCAATACTGTATTTGCTTAATTCCATGATTTAGAATTTTTAATTGATTGATATATATATGGTTTTATTCCTTAAAATTCATATAATTGTCGATATTTTCTTTCATAATAATATCAATCGGCATATAATTGATTTTATTAACTTTCTGTTTGAGTACCAATCTGGAACACATGTCACGTACTGTAAAATAAGCTTGTTTCTCAGGTTTTTGAGCCAGCAGGTAGGATATTATGTCCTTTTTCAGGTACTGAATATTCTCCTGTAGCAAATCATATCCAATCATACGGATGTCTTTTATTTTTAAAGCTTCCAGATAGTAAGCAAACCGGTAAACCCTTGAATTGAAAGTAATTGCTGCTCTGATGTTTTCGTGTTTTGTAAACGTGTCATGCAGTAATCTTATATTAGTGCTTTCATCCAGACTGGATAATTCAATATTTATAAGTTCTATGGTATTTAAATTGTTTTCAGCGATAAATTGTTTAAATCCAGCATAACGAACTTTTGTCTGGTGAGTTTCTGTTCCGGTAATGTTTGTCGTTATTGTCAATACTTTTGATGCAGTTGGTAATGAGTTCAACAATAATTTTGCCGCCAGATATCCGCTTTGAAAGGAGTTTTGTCCGTAATAAGTAGAAAAATCCGCTTGTTCGATCATTGAATCTAAAAAAGAAAGGGGTATCTCCATTTTTTTTAGTTCCTGATTAAAAATTAATGTTTCATCTGTAAATACCGGTGCAAGCAATACAGCATCAGGTGCTGATAGGAGAATCTGTCCAGCCGCTGTTTTAAATGATTTAACATCATACTGATTAAAAGATACTTTCTCCAGATGAACATTGTATTGAAGAAAATCCTGTGCTGCCTGCTCAAATCCTTTGTCCATGCTTTCCCAGTAATCATTAGGCTGATATTCAGGAATCATGTAAACAAAACGGTAGTGTTTTTTGGAGGCCAGCGAACGGGCAAGCAGGTTAGGAGAGTAGTTAATCTCTTGCAGTACTTTCTCAACTGCTTCTTTGCTTTTCGCCGAAACTTCACCGCGATTATGCAGAACACGATCAACAGTACCTTCTGAGACACCTGCTAATTGTGCAATGTCTTTTATTCTTATTTTTGTTTTGTCTGTGATCATAATTCAATATTTGCATATTCGTGTACGGGCACGATTTAAATTTGATGCAAAAATAGAACTTAATATTGAAAGAACAAATAATTTAGACAAAAAACGTGTGCGGACACGAATTTTGTTATAACTATCTGTTCGGATGTGTAACTGTAAGTAAATCAGGAAAATATATGGTGGTGTTTTAATTGAAAAATTTGAAAATTCCGAAATTTATGTTTTCAAACATGTTTATGTTTTCGATTTTAAGATTATCAGGGGTGATATTAACTTAAATGTCTGAAATAACATGTGATTATACTAATGATATAATATTGTATAATCAACGATTAAAACTCATAATTTACAATTTCAGAACTTCTGTTCCCGTCCTCTTTGAATTTATAAAAGTATGCTCCTTTTTTTGAACACGATTTGTCAATTTCATCCAATTTCTCGATGAAATTAAGGCTTTGCATCTTTTTTCGGAAGTTACGTTTATCCAGTGATTTGCCGTAAATTGCCTCATAAAGAGATTGTAGCTGAGTAAGGGTGAATTTTTCGGATAGAAGATTGAAACCGATTGGTTCAAGAACCGCTTTTCTTCTAAGAATAGCGAGCGCATCTTTTACCATTTGTGAATGGTCAAAAATCAATTCGGAAGCCTTGTCCAGGCTTACCCAAAAAGCATGATGATTTTTCAACAGAGATTCATCATAGGCATTAATGTCAATCAAGGCATAATATGCACAGGAAATTACCCGCTCACCCGGATCGCGATGGAGTTCTCCATAAACCTTCACCTGCTCCATAAAAATATTCTCCAGCCCGGTAAGGTTCGAAAGTATATTTGATGCTGCCTGTTCTACCGATTCGTCTTTTTGAACAAAACCTCCCATGAGCGACAAACTACCTTTCTCAGGTTCCATAGCGCGATGATGCACCAGTAGTTTTATTTCGTTATTGTGAAAACCAAAGATTATACAGTCAACTGCGACCAAAAATGTACTGTGAGATTTGTAAAAATTTAAATCAAATGTCATTGAAGTAAAAATTGTAAAGTAAACTTTGAATGTATTTTATTCAAAGTTTACTTTTATATTCATTTTTTTTACCAGAAATACCAGTAGAAAGCAGCGCAGAGTGCTACAACACCAAGAGAAGCAATAACATCCCATTTGTTCCAGCTCTGTTTGATAAGTTGCTTATAGTCACCTGTGAATGTGATGAATTCAATTTGTTGAGCAGTTGGTTTTTTAGTAAAGAATGATACTACAACCATAAACAGCATAATAAATATTAGCAACCAGATTTCGAAAATCAGCCAGTTGGTATGCCAGAACCAATGAGTAGAATCCCAGAACCAGCCTGACATTACATTTTTACCTGTATTTGTCAGGATGTTTGTCAGCAAACGTGTCATACCAATCAAAAAGCCAACAATTAAGCCAGCTTCACCAGCTTTTGGAGTGATCTTTTTGGAGAATACTCCCAGTACGAATACTGCTACCATAGCCGGAGCAAGCAACGACTGAATGCCTTGCAGGTAGGAGTAAAGACTGCCGAGACTCATCATGACCGGTATCCAGATAATGCCAAGTATCACCACTACGACTGTAGCAATACGTCCAACCAGTACATATCTTTCTTCGGTTCTGCCTTTGAACATGGGTTTATAGAAGTCTTCGGTAAACAGTGTAGCACATGAATTGAAGAATGCTGCAAGGGAAGCAACCAGTGCAGAGATAAAACCAATGGTTACAATACCTTTTACACCGGCAGGTAATACAAACTTAACCATGGAACCAAATGCGGTGTCGGGGTTGGTAAGTGTAAATCCACTGTCGGGACGAGCTGCCAGTGCAGCAGCTATCATACCCGGTATCAGGAACATAAATACAGGTAACAATTTAAAGTAACCTGCAGCAATGGTTCCTCTGCGTGCACGTTTCATTACTACATCGCTTGCTTCGCCTTTGTGCTGACCGAGTACACGCTGAACAATGTGCTGGTCGGTAGCCCAATACCAAAGACCAATGATCGAAGCTCCGATAAATACCCAAAATCCGGGATAGTCATCGTAAAGCGGGTCACCCGTTTCGAAGTGGAACATATGATTAGTTCCATAGCCGTTGCTCAGTGTTTTTGAATAATCAATCATAGCAGTCCAGCCGTCGCCGATATTTCCGCCACCAAGAGCTGAAAGTCCCAGAAAAAGAACCAGAAATGAGCCAATAATAAGAATTGGTGTCTGTATTGCAGAAAGTGTCATTACTCCCTTCATTCCTCCGAAAATGGTAAAAATTCCTGTTAACACAATCAAGCCAATAGCTCCATACCAGAAAGGTAATCCCAGAAGACTTTCGAGGAAAATACCACCGGTAAAAGCAGTTACACTCACTTTGGTCAGCACGTAAGCTATCAGTGTTATGATCGACAGCCACGAACCGGTACGCGGGGTGTAGCGGTTTTTCAGGAAATCGGGCATGGTAATGATTTTGCCCAATTTATTATTCATTAATTGATAGAAAGGTACGAAAAGCCAGCCCAGGATGAGAATCATCCAGCCTTGCATTTCCCAGTGTGCCATACCAACACCCGCTTTTGCTCCGGTTCCGGCAAGCCCTACAAGGTGTTCCGAACCAATATTGGCAGCAAAGATAGCTGCTCCAATAATATACCAGGGTTCACCTTTACCAAACAGGTAGTCAGCACTGTCTGCCCCTTGTTGCGAACGTTTGTGTTTCTTTATCGAATGCCATACAGCCCAGGTAACTGCAAGAATTCCGACTGCTATTATTATCCAGTCGAGCCAAATAAATTCATGTGAGGTCCAATTCATAATTTTTTATTTATAATTATTTTCTGATATTATTTCTTTCCGTTTTTATTTTTCAACACCAAACTTATAAACACATGTGCTCTTATACACCTTTCCGGGCTCGAGAATAACCGAAGGCCACTGTGGTTTGTTGGGACTATCGGGATAATGTTGAGTTTCGAGGCAAATTCCCGTACGTTGTTTATAAAGAATCCCTTTTTTGCCTTTTACAGTACCATCGAGGAAGTTACCCGTATAAACCTGAACGCCCGGCTCGTTGGTGTAAACTTCAAGGGTAATTCCGCTTGCAGGTGAAACAACCTTTGCTGCCAGTTTTGATACATCACCGGCTGTATTCAACACCCAGTTATGATCGTAACCATTGCCGTTTTTAAGTTGAATAAAGTCGTATTTGTCAATGTCTGCACCTACCGGTTTGGGAGTAGTGAAATCCATCGGGGTGCCCTTAACTGTGGCTATTTCGCCGGTAGTCATAAACGTACTGTCAACCGGAGTGTAATTGTCGGCATTGATGTACAGTTTGCTTTCGGTAATCGGTTTAGTAGCATCACCAGTGAGGTTGAAATATGAGTGGTTACACATGTTAATCACTGTTTTTTTATCGGTAGTAGCTTCAAAATCAATTTTAATCGCATTGTCATCGGTCAGTTTGAAAGTTACTTTAGCTTCAACATTACCGGGGAAATTCATATCTCCATCGGGGGAAAAACGAGTCATTTCGATAGTGGTGTCGTCAATTTGTTTCACGTTTTTGTAAACCTGATATTGCCAGCCTTTCGGTCCGCCATGAAGGCAATGCCCGAAGTTGTTTTGTGGCAACTGAATGGTATCGCCATCAATCACTATTTTACCCTGATTAATGCGGTTGGCATATCGTCCAATCGAAGCGCCAAAATCACTCGGAACATTGATGTAGTCGGCTACAGAATCGAAGCCAAGAACTACATCCTGCATCTTACCTGTTTTGTCAGGTACCATGATAGATACAATACGTCCACCGAAGTTGGTGATGCATACTTCCATTCCGCTTGCATTTTTCAATACAAACAGATTGGTTGAATCTCCGTTTACCACGGTTTGAAAGTTGGTTTTACACAAGCCGGAAAGTGTTTTTTCGCATTTATTATCCTTGCATCCGATCAGAGCCAGAGCAATAATTGCAAGACCAGTTATATACTTTTTCATGTGTAGTGGTATTATTTAATGTTATGGAAAGACTCCAATCCGTTTTGAAACGAATCGGAGTCTTTTTTATTATTTGAATAAATTTTCTTCTGTAAATTTACCTACTGCAACGTAATTTTTGTACAACTCGTTGTAGAGTTTATGGTTTTCGGCATTCGGATAGAATTCCGAAGCAAATCCCATACCCATTGCAGCCTGTGCATCTTCAACCTTTGCATAAATGCCAGCGGCAACCGAGGCAAACATTGAAGCGCCAAAAGCACATGCCTGTTCAGCTTTTGCTACTTTTATAGGCATGTTCAATACGTCAGCCAGCGTTTGCATTACGAAAGGCGATTTCAAAGCAATACCACCGATACCGATGATTTCTTTAATCTCAACACCATTTTCGATAAAACGATCAACAATGGCTTTCGAACCGTAAGCAGTTGCTTCAACCAATGCACGGAAAATAAGCGGAGCTGAACTTCCCAAATTCAGACCGGTGATTGTTCCTTTCACTTTCTGGTTTGCATCCGGTGTACGGCGACCATTCATCCAGTCGGTAGCCAGAATAGTAGATTCCGATACCGGAACCTTGGCAGCTTCTACAGAAAGAGCCGGAATAATCTGATCAACGGTTTCGTCAATAAGTTTTTGTTTGGTGGCTTCGTCAACAAGTGTTGTTTTCGAAAGAATATTCACTACCGGCCAGGCTACTACGTTTTTAAACCAGGCATATACATCACCAAAAGCCGACTGTCCGGCTTCCAGACCAACCATTCCGGGGATAACCGATCCGTCAACCTGCCCACAGATACCCGGAATAAGTTTATCGCCCATTTCCTGATAGCTTGAAACCATGATGTCGCAGGTAGAAGTTCCGATAACGCGTACGAGTGCTCCCGGTTTCACTTCTGCTCCAACGGCTCCCATGTGACAGTCGAAAGCGCCAACAGCAACAGCTACATTTGTTGTCAGACCTAGACGTTGTGCCCATTCTTCGGTAAGAGTTCCGGTTTTTTTGTCACTTGGACAAGTGTCGCTGTAAAGTCTGTCGCGATAACCGCTCAATACAGGATCAAGTGCAACAAGAAATTCTTCCGATGGCAGACCGCCCCATTTTTCGAGCCACATGGCTTTGTGCCCCGAAGCACAGCGGCTGCGGCAGATTTCTTCCGGTTTGGTTTTACCAACCAGAAGGCCAGGCAACCAGTCGCAGTGCTCTACCAGCGAATAGGCAGCACTACGCACTTTTTCGTCGGCACGCAACACGTGCAACGCTTTTGCCCAGAACCATTCCGATGAATAAATGCCACCTTCGTACGAAGTGTAATCAATATCCCATTTAGCGCAAAGGTCGTTGATTTCCTGAGCTTCTTTAATGGCAGTATGATCTTTCCACAATACGAACATGGCGTTCGGATTTTCTGCAAATTCGGGAAGCATCGCAAGCGGAGTTCCGTTTTTGTCAGTGAATACCGGTGTACTTCCGGTGGTGTCAAATGCCATTCCTACCACGTTCTCGGCCGTTCCGGCAGGACATTTCGACAAGGCATCCTTTACTGTATATTCAAGGGCGTCAATGTAATCCTGCGGATGCTGACGGTACTGGTTGGCTGTTGGTACACAGTACTTTCCTTCCATCCAGCGCGGATAATATTTTACTGAAGATGCCAGCTCTTCACCGGTTTCGGCATTAACGATCACAGCACGTGCCGAGTCGCTTCCATAGTCTAATCCAATAACGTATTTCATAATATAAATGTGCTGATTTTAAATATGTCAATGTGCTAATGTATCCAGAATTGGAACATTAGCACATCGGATCATTTATTATTTATCTCAATGCTCTGTTAAGCATATAATATACTTCGTTATTCCGAAGATCCTGTTTGAAATTGCGGATGTTAGTGTCTTTGTCGATAATCAACATTTCCAAATCGGCGATTTCTGCATAGTCTTCCAACATCTCTGTAGTGATAGAGAATGAGAAGCTTGAATGGTGAGTTCCACCGGCAACAATCCATGCACCTGCACCCACTTCGAGGTTTGGTTGTGGAATCCACAATGCACAAGCAACTGGCAATTTAGGCAATGCCTTAGGTTCAATCACTTTTACTTCGTTTACAATCATGCGGAAACGGTTGCCCATATCCACAATAGTTGCAGCAACACCTTCACCTTCGTGAGCCTGGAATACCAAACGTGCACAAACACCTGCATCACCAATTCCTAAGAAATGAACTTCGATACGTGGTTTTGCTTTTGCAATTTCAGGATTGATTTCCAACATGTGTGATTGAAGAATAGAGCTATTAGCACCATCAAAGTTTAACACATAATCTTCGAGGAATGAACAACCACCTGGTAAGCCCTGAGCCATAACCCACATAGTACGGGTAAGAGCAGCTGTTTTCCAGTCACCTTCTGCACCAAAACCATAACCTTCAGCCATCAAACGCTGAGAAGCAAATCCCATCAATTGAGACATTCCTTCCAATTCGTTAAAGCTGGTAGTGAAAGCAGTTGCGTTATTATCTTGCAAGAAACGACGAAGACCAATTTCCTGAGCTGCTGCCTGACGTACAGAAATGTGTTTTTCGGCACCTTTCTTACAATCATCAGCAAAGTCGTATAGTTTTTCGTATTCAGAGATCAATTCATCGATTTCAGCCTCGGTAACTGCATTTACATAAGGTACCAATTTAGCGATAGGAGCATTATCCACGTGGTAGCCCAAACGGATTTCAGCTTCTACTTTGTCGCCATCGGTTACAGCCACATTGTTCATGTTATCACCGAAACG
>DAONDU010000072.1:0-12819 GCA_035402725.1 Paludibacteraceae bacterium
ATATTTCTGAAATTTAATTCATGGAAACATCGAAAGGCATTACAGCCTGAATTCCGTTATATCTTTCTATTTGTTTTATTTGTTTGAGAACTTCGTATTTTTCACCCAGCTGACCCTTCATGATTCGTGTTTCGATGGTTGAGTTGAAATCCTTCATCAGTCGGGTCATAAAGTTTTCTTTTTCAGGATATGTTTTTACCTGATAGGCGGTGAGTTTAGCTTTTTTGGCAGCCATCTCAATAGCATCGTTTAAACCGCCGATTTTATCCACCAATCCGATTTTCTTTGCATCTTCGCCTGTCCATACACGGCCTTCGGCAATGGATTTTATTTGTTCGGGTGTTTTTTTACGTCCGTCGGCGCAGCGTTTTACAAAGATTTCGTAACCGCGGTTTACGTAATTTTGCATGATATTCCGTTCCTCGGGTGTGAATGCGCGGTTGAAGGAGATGGCATCACTCAGTTTGTTGGTTTTTACACCATCGTAAGTCAAACCGATCTTGTTATTCAGTCCGTTGATATTCGGTATCACTCCGAAAATACCGATTGAACCTGTCAGAGTGTTGAGCTGTGCAACAATGCTGTCAGCCATGCACGAAATGTAATATCCTCCCGAAGCCGCATAATCGCCCATTGATACGATGACCGGTTTTTTCGATTTGAGTCCGCCCAGTGCATGCCAGATTTGTTCTGAACCATAAGCGCTTCCACCTCCTGAGTTTACCCTGAAAACAACTGCTTTTACAGATTTATCTTCTGATACTTTATTGATAGTTTCAACCAGATCCTTTGATACAATGCCATCACTTTCATTCATATCAATGCCTCCAACTCCGTAAATGACAGCAATTTTTTCTTTTTGCATTTTTTCGGACACAGGAACATTGCACATATCAGAATGGCTGACAGTTCTCAGTTTTTTATCCTTATCTGTATTCAGCATTTTCTTCAGTACGTTTTCCATACCGTCAATGTAGGTCAGTGAATCCACAAGTTTATATTGTTGCAGTTTTTCTGCAGGCTGAAATGACATCATCTCGTCCGCATAGCGGTTCAGTGTGTCTTTCGGTATCTTGCGCGATGTCGATATTTCGTTCAGGACATTATTCCAGATCGAACTTATAAAGGTTGTGACCTGTTCCTTATTCGCGTCGCTCATTTTTGTATTGATGTAAGGTTCCACAGCCGATTTGAATGTTCCGACTTTTACAACCTGAGCTTCGATGCCAAGTTTATCGAGGGTGTTTTTCATAAACATCGTATTGGCTGCAATTCCCTGAAATTCGAGCATTCCCTGTGGATTTAGATAAACTTTATCGGCTACGCTGCACAGGTAGTACATTTTTTGAGTATAAGTATCAGCATAGGCAACGATGAATTTTCCGGACTTCTTGAAATCGATCAGGGCGTTGCGTATTTCTGTAACAGAAGCGTATCCTCCGAGGAGCGTACCACCTTTCAGGTAAATACCTTTGATGTTGTCATCTGTTTTTGCTTTTTTTATATTGGCTAGTACGTCGTCCAAACCGATGTTTTTAACTTCATAACCACCCATTGCATCCGAAAAAAATCCTGAGAACGGATCGTCCTGTGAACGCTCCACCAGTTGACCTTCCAGATCCAGTTCATATACCGAATTGGGTTCAATCTTAACCGTTTTTTCGGCGGAGCTGGCAATTGCCCCGATCATACCAAAAAATAACAGGAATCCTAAAAGTGATGTGATGATAATACCTGTAATGGTTGCTAGTGTGAATTTCAGAAATTGTTTCATAAGTTTAATGTTTTCAAATGATTATTGTTGCAAAGTAACTAAATTTTTTGAATACAATAATGCATTTTAATCAAATATAAAACAAATGACTGCTAATTATATGGCAGTATGAGAAAGTAACGTATTAAGCAGGCTTTGTTTATCGAGACCACCCGGATGTTTCCAGACCACATTTCCTTTTTTGAATATAAGCAGTGTAGGCACTGCCTGAATTTGATAACGTGCGGCCAGCGAGGGGTTCTTGTCGACATCAATTTTAAGTACCCGGGCTTTTCCCTGCACCTCATGTCCAATATTTTCTATAATTGGATGCATGGTTTTGCACGGGCCACACCAGGTTGCATAAAAGTCAATTAAAACAGGCTTATCGGAATTTATTATTTCGTTGAATGTTTCCATAAGTTACGATTATGAATTAATGAATTATGATTGAATGAATTTAAAAAGAAGAGGGAAGGTGAGTTTATTTACCTTCCCTCGGGTGTTTTGAAATTTAGTTTATTTCAATCATGCGAGCCGGTTTGGGTTTTGCTTCCTCTTTTTTCGGAATTGTAACTGTCAGTATTCCCTTGTCATAACCTGCGCTGATATTGTCGCCGTTTGCAGTAGCTGGCAGGGTGAATGATCGGCAGAATGACTGATAGCTGAATTCGCGTTTTGTATAGTTTCCATTTTTAGCTTCATTTTCTTCCTGCTTTTCAGAAGAAATAGTCAATAAGTTGTTGTGAACTTCGATTTTGAAATCTTTTTTGTCCAGACCGGGAGCGGCAACTTCCACCATGAATGCTTCGTCGCTTTCTTTAATATTGACGGATGGCAATGTGGTATTGGTTTGTGAAAAATTTCTGTTTGACCAGTCTAATAAATCGTTGTCAAAAAAGCGGTCAAACCACGGTGTTTGTGAAAATCTTACAAGTGACATAATTAAATCCTCCATATTTTAAGTTAAACATTAATTATTTGCTGTTTGAACAGATGAATACAAATAAAATGCCACAGCAAAAACATGACAAAATGGCAGTTTCGCTATCTTGTTTACTGATAGTGTAAAAGTTACGTCTTGTCTTGTATTTAAGTAAGGATTTGTGTAATAGATAAGTATGTGTATGTTACTTTTAATAAATCACAAAATAAAGAAACTGACAAAATGGCTGTCTCTAATAAGGGGAGAAGATTTTGAAAAAAGGTCGGAGTTGAGTTTAATCCTTTTCACAACGACATTTCTTGGTATGATAATAGCTTTTTGTAAAGAAATAGGAAACTGTAAGCATAGCACTATATGCCACATCGTTGCTTTTTGACCAGGTTGTATGAAATCCTTCCATATAATCTGAAAAATAATACTCATAATTTAAATCCAGCCCTAAACCAAAATTTTTTGAAAATCGGTATTGATAACCAATTCCAGTAAGCAAAAGCGGAATATTTACAGGTGTAGTGTTTTTAAAATGGTCTTTATCCGGATCTCCATTTACTATAGAAGTTGCATAAGCATAGCCTCCGCCCCCAAACGCGTATACATTGTGACGCGATTCAAAATCACTTACGTTCCCAAATAAATTATATTCCAGCCGGCCGCCAACTCTGTAAATTTGATTCGAAAAATTATATTTACCTCCTCCGCCTCTGGTATCGTTTTTTGTCCCGATATCATCGTCTTTATAGGTTGTATATTCGCCGAATAATTTCAGCGCAAAGTTGTTCGGTAAAAGATATCTGAAGCCGAAATTAACCGTAGGTGACAAATCATGGAGTTGCTTTTCATAAAGTTTTCCTCCAATATCAAAAGACGGAAGAGAGAAACCACTAGTTATGATGATAGATTTATCACCTGCAGAAAATTTGTAGGAAGGCTCGTCACTTTGAGCAGAAGCAAAAGTGAACCAGATAGATAATATTATTAAAGTTATAGTTTTTTTCATTAAACCACAAAAACAGCATAACAAAAGAGTGGAAAAATTAAATGGTAACAAATTTACAAAAAAATAATTGAACTAAGCAGATAAAAATATTTTTAATCTTTATTTATTCAGTTCAGTCATTATTCCCATCTTCTGTTGTATGAATTCAGTCTGTTACGGTCGGGGATGTAATATGCAACGGTAAATTTGATATCAAAAGCGGCATCCCTGTATTTGTTGGCTGGTATAACCGGATTATAACCGTCCATTCTATCGGAATGAAAATAATTCTCTTTGGCTTCCAGTCCGAAACTCAAGAGATTAGAATAACGGTACTGGTATCCTATTCCAAAAAAATGGGCTATTGGAGTTTTTGTTTCATCCGGTCCATTTTGGTTATTATTCGGATTCGATAGTGTGGCATCCACTTTTGTTGTTTTCAAACCAGCTAATAGATATACCGAATGCGGGATTGGGTTTTTTGCTAGTGAATTGCCAAACAGTATTATCTCCAGTTGCCCGCCCAGACTGAGCACATCAGTCTTAAAGCTAAGACGTCTCAAATTCTGGCCGTATAAATTATATACTTCTTTATCTTTTCCTGTGTAATTGGACAAGTCACCAAAAACTCTTAATGCGAAGTTATATTTGAATGTGTAACGGGCTCCGAGTGAGAAGCCGTAGCTCATATCGTTTTGAAGCAGGCTTTTCAAATTATCACCACCTATGTCGCCCGACATTTTATTGGGTCCTGCACCACCAAACAACGAAACTTCGCCAAAAGGAATTTGAGACAGCAATCCTTTACCCTGTGGGAAGGCGGATGTGTTAAACAACAGAAAAATTGAAATTAAGATTATTTTTTTCATAAGCAGTTAAATACAGGGTTTTAAACTACTGAAAAGTATAACACATAATGAAGCATTTGTGTTTTTATCATAAAAGATGAATGAAATCCATTATCAAATCGATCCCTTTTCAGATTAATTGACCACTAATATCGGAAGCTACTACCTCCTACAAATTCGCGCAAAAGAGAAGTAGGAGGAATTTCCCTATCTGGTATTGCAACGAAATAACGAAGAAATTTTATGAGACGGTGCGTTTCTGTGTATTCTTCACAATATTTGGGCACTTGTTCCAGAATGGGTTCTACATGTCTTTTTAGTACCGCTAACTCAAATATCAGTGCCGAGTTAAACATCACGTCAGCATTCTCCTGATATGGAAAAATCCATTTTTCTTCTCCGCGCCTCACACTTGGCCAGCGCGAGATGGTATCCCGGGCAGAGTAACCACGATAACGGTAATCGCGGATAATGCGTCTCAGCAAGCGGGTATCAGCAGTTGGTATCCAGTTGTGTTCGTCAATCGAAATGGTAGTGAGAGCTGATACATAGATTTTGAAGATGGCATCATGTGATATGGACTGGATAAGTTCCGGATTGAGAGCATGTATTCCTTCCATAATTAATATAGTGTCTTCTTCCAGTCTTAATTTCTCGCCTTTGAAGTATCTTTTTCCATCTTCAAAACTGTACGTCGGGAGTGAAATTTCCTCACCATTCATCAGTTGGTTAAGCTGTTGATTGAAAAACGGCAGGTCGAGTGCATGAAGCGCTTCGAAATCCCAGTCGCCATTTTCGTCACGAGGTGTATGCTCACGGTCCACAAAATAGTTGTCCAGCGATATGGATTTTGGCTTCAGTCCGCTCACTAAAAGCTGAATGGAAAGCCTTTTACTGAAGGTTGTTTTACCCGACGAGGATGGCCCGGATATCATCACAACTTTCACTTTGGGTCGTTGTTGTATCATATCAGCGATGGAGGCAACTTTTTTCTCATGGAGAGCTTCAGCTATTTTTATCAGGTTGAATGCCTGATTGTTCTGACAGGCACGATTGAATTCGCCCACAGATTTCAGGTCCATGATACGATTCCAGCCCAGATATTCCTTGAAAATTTCATACATTTTTGGTTGCAGAACCATCTCTTCAAGCCTGTCCGGATTTTCACGATCGGGAACCTGAAGTAACATGCTGTCATAAAACGGAATAAGGTCAAATATATTCAGATAATCGGTGGATGGAAGCAGAATGCTGGTATAATAGTCAATAAAATCTCCTATCCGAAAATAACGAAGGTAGGGGTCGCCCAAACTTTCGAACAGCGTGTCTTTGGTTGTATTGTTTTTCCCGTTTCTGAACAGTTTTTTTACATGTTCAGCTTGTTGTTCTTCGCAGATGATGGGTTCTTTTCTGCCGATTATTTCTATCATTCTATCCTTGATGCGTCTGACTATTCCGGTCGTAAGTGGCTCGTTCAGGTGTTCAATGCGGCAGTAGTAACCCTTGGAAATAGGATGTTCGATACGAATTTCGGCATGAGGATAGAGCTCGTATACGGCCTTAGAAAGAACCATGCTCAGCGTACGGACGTAAACACGCATTCCGGAAGATGTGCTTGTGTCTATAAATTCAATGTCCTTTGGTTTGTATATCAGAAAATTAAGATCTTCAACCTTATAGTTAACACGGGCAGCAACAACCTGATATTTCAGGTTAATGTTTAGTGATTGATATATTTCGAGCAGTGATATTCCCAGTGGAAAGGAATGATAATCCTGAGTGTTTTTACAATAAATTACAACAGTTTTTTCCATAAAAGAATGATTCTAATTTGATTCGGGGTATGATGTTTTTTTGCTGCATCCCGAATGAATGCAACAGCAAAAATCATCACAAATATAGTTATAATATTTTTAAATCAGATAATCGTAGAATAGTGAAATTCTAAACTATTTTTTATTTTTTTTCTGAATTTTATTGATGGCATTCTCAATCGATTTATCGGGTTCGATAATGTTGTATTCACCCCAGAATACCGGATCATAAAACCCTGTTACGGCATCCTGAATAACAACGTTTGGATTTATCCGGTCTTTCATTTTGAATCCCTTTTTATTTACATCTTCAAACCAGTCGGTGGAGGCCATTTCTATTGTAGAATTGTAGTAGGTATTGAATAATTTCTTTTTCCAGTTTATCTTCATGTTGAGATCTACCCGGCTGTAGGCATAATACCACTTGTCATCATTAAGTCTGTATTCTATCTGATAATGGGCCTTTGTGGTATTTACCACAGCGTTGAAAGGTTTCTTCCGGATGAAAAGTTTGGTAGCTTCATCGTTATCCGTCAGATTCATATCAAAATCTGCCCGAACCAGAGCATATGATTCAGCATCAATATAAAGTTTGCCATAAAACAAGGGCTCAATAACATGTTTTAATTGTTCAAATCCAATTACATAAATCAGCCTTTCATCTATCCTGTCTGTCTGAAGAAACCGGAAACTATAGTTGTTTAATATATCGGAAGTAAAAATGAAATCGGGGTATTTCATTACATCCAGATAAAGCGAATTAAACGGACCTCCCATGAGCTTATATACCAACGTATCAAGTTTGCTATAATCAGTGCTTTTCCTCGATTTATAGAGAGCTGCCATATCTGTCAGATTGTTGTTGTAAGATTGCTTGTAAACTTCAACAATGGCTTCCGAAAGCGATACATTTGTATTTCTCTTTCGTATGGTTTCCCGATAGAAAGCGTTCATTATCATGTCTTTATTGCTGTAATTCTCCGTACGCTTGTCGAACATTTTCCGGATTAAAAACTGAGGATCTTTCGATACAACCTCCAGCTCCGGTAGGAAAATAGGCAGAGATCTTAATTCAATCTTGTTACCGTCGGGTTGTAGTGCTGATAGTGAAATTTTTTTAGATCCATATCCTAAAAATGTTATTACAACCATTCTGTTCGTATCTGTTTTCGGAACTTTTAGCAGAAATTCTCCATCAGCGTTTGTCACTGTCGAGATATTTGTGTTTTCAACTGTCAGTGAGGCGTAAGGTAATTTGTCGCGGGAATTTATATCTACGATTAATCCTTTGTAGGAATTAAAAAGCGAGTCGGGCTTTTGCAGATGGTTTTTCACTCCGGCACTTACGGGTTGGATAAAAATTAAAATACTCAGGCCAATGAGCATGCAAAGTGAGTATTTATTTGTTTTGGTAAAATAAGAATTTTTCATTTTAATCAGGTTTTATTCTTTAACTAAAACAATAATCAATATAAAATGTTTCGGCTATAGGAAAGTATTAATCCCATAACTTGTGCAAAATGTCAATGGAAGTAACCGGGTGAAAATCAGGAATATGTAACTGGTAATATTCAATCAGTCTGTCCAACAGTTCAGACCTTTTTGCCCGGTTGAGTTTCATCTGGTTCATGTTTTCGTAATCAAGTGTCATCAGCGTCCTGAAAGAGCTGGTGTATTCTGCATTCAGAATATGTGTATGTGACGGAGCCTGAATATCAAAAACGCCATTCATCAAATCAAAAAAATGAGCTTCCTCTGCATTCTCAATATTTGGGCCAAACCCGAGGTAATGGGATAATTGTATCATGAATACCAGATGAAAGTTTCCCAAACCTTCTTTACATGTATCTAACTCCCGAATAGAATTCTCAATGAAATTATATAAATCATCGTCGTTTTCCGAATGTTTCAGTGTTTTTAGCAGTATTTCAGCTATGAATAGAGCCAGCGTGTTTTTTACCGGATCAAAAGGAATGTCGAAAAAAGGAACTGCAACTCGCATTTCCCTGATTGTCTGAATAGTTTTTCGGGAATGATGAACAGCTTCTATCTCAACAATAGACAGTGGCTGGAGTAAAGCCGATCTGCAGGCTGAACCTTTTTTATTCGCACCCCTTACAAAATATGCCATCCGCCCGAATTCACGGGTGAATATGTTAACAATAACAGTTGAATCTGTGTACCTGACCTGATGCAGTATGATACCCGAAGTTTTAACTTGCATATCACAAAAATATGAATAATTTCACAAAATTATTCAATTATGACCTGATTTGTCTGTTTAACCGGAGCTTTTTGACTCAAAACTTTATTAAAAACACATTTTTATCTATCTTTGCACTTTATTTTTCAGAAAAAAGTATGATAATATATAATTGAATTCCAATCAGTTTGATAATTCAATTTTTACACAACAAATCGTAATTTGTAAATTAATAATATGGAACTTGCAAGCAAATATGATCCTTCAGAAGTTGAGGATAAATGGTACAAATATTGGTTAGATAATAAGTTTTTTCATTCCGAACCCGATGACCGTGAACCTTATACCATCGTGATCCCTCCGCCTAATGTTACGGGAGTGCTGCACATGGGTCATATGCTTAACAATACCATTCAGGATGTATTGGTACGTCGCGCCCGCATGCAGGGAAAAAACGCCTGTTGGGTTCCCGGAACCGATCACGCGTCAATAGCCACGGAAGCAAAAGTTGTGAACCGGCTTGCAGCTCAGGGTATCAGTAAAGCTGATCTTACCCGCGATGAATTTCTCAAACACGCCTGGGAATGGACACATGAACACGGTGGAATCATTCTCGAGCAACTGAAAAAACTCGGTGCTTCGTGCGACTGGGATCGTACGGCTTTCACCATGGACCAGAAACGCTCCGACAGTGTTATTAAAGTCTTCTGCGATTTGTTTGATAAAGGGTTGATATATCGTGGTGTGCGTATGGTCAACTGGGACCCAAAGGCACTCACAGCCATTTCCGATGAGGAAGTAATTCACAAGGAAGTAAACGGTAAATTATATTACCTGCGCTATAAGGTTGAAGGCGAGGAGAGCTTTGCTGTAGTGGCAACCACCCGTCCGGAAACCATCATGGGAGATACAGCCATGTGTATCCATCCCGATAACCCAAAAACAGCACATTTAAAGGGAAAGAAAGTAATCGTTCCTATAATTAACCGTGTCATCCCTGTCATTGAGGACGAATATGTGGATATGGAATTCGGAACAGGTTGCCTCAAAGTGACTCCCGCGCATGATGTAAACGACTATGTGCTTGGTGAGAAATATAATCTGCCTTCCATCGATATCTTTAACGACAATGGAACACTCAACGAACATGGTGAGATGTATGCCAATATGGATCGCTTTGATGTCCGAAAGCAAATTGAAAAGGATCTGGAAGCTGCCGGACTGATGGAGAAAGTGGAAGCTTACACCAATAAGGTGGGATTCTCCGAACGTACTGATGTGCCGATTGAACCAAAACTGTCAATGCAATGGTTTCTGAAAATGAGCGAGTTTGCGAAATCTGCTCTGGAGAATGTCGAGAATGATACAATCAAGTTTCACCCTGAAAAATATAAAAACACCTACCGTTACTGGATGGAGAACATAAAGGACTGGAATATCAGCCGTCAGTTATGGTGGGGGCATCGTATTCCGGCGTATTTCCTGCCCGAAGGCGGTTTTGTTGTCGGCGAAACAAAAGAATTGGCCTATCAAAAAGCATTGACCATCGTCAATTATCCATTATCCATTGATGATTTGCGTCAGGATGAAGATGCGCTGGATACCTGGTTTTCGTCGTGGTTGTGGCCAATTTCTGTATTTGATGGTATAAATCATCCTGACAATAAAGACATCAGTTATTATTACCCGACCAGCGATCTGGTAACCGGACCGGATATAATTTTCTTTTGGGTAGCCCGAATGATAATGTCGGGATATGAATATCGCCAACAGCCTTGTTTCAAAAATGTTTACTTCACGGGTATCGTACGGGATAAAATCGGTAGGAAAATGTCCAAACAGCTGGGCAATTCGCCTGATCCCATTGAACTGATGAAGAAATTCGGTGCTGATGGAGTTCGCATGGGTATGTTACTGACAGCTCCTGCCGGAAACGATTTGCTTTATGACGACAGCCTGTGTGAACAGGGACGAAACTTCAACAATAAAATATGGAACGCATTCCGTTTGGTTAAAGGTTGGGAAGTGGCAGATGTGCAACAATCCGAAGCAGCAAAGATTGCTATTGAATGGTTTGATTCTCAAATTTCGAAAACGATGCTCGAGGTAGATGATTTATTTTCAAAATATCGTCTTTCGGAAGCGCTGATGGCTGTTTACAAACTCTTCTGGGATGAGTTTTCTTCCTGGTATCTCGAAATGGTGAAACCGGCTTATCAAAAACCAATTGACAGAGCAACCTATCAGGCTACACTCGGATTTTTCGATAGTCTCCTTAAAATGTTGCATCCGTTTATGCCTTTTATTACCGAAGAACTCTGGCAGGCACTTGAAGTTCGTCAACCGGGAGAAAGTATCATGATTCAGCTGATGCCAAAGGCAAAGCAGGTTGATGAAAAGCTGATTGCCAGTTTCGAAAAGGTTAAGGAAATTATCGCCGGTGTACGTACCATCCGACTGCAAAAAAATATTCCAAACAAGGAAACATTAAGCCTGCAAATCACAGGTGCTCATGCGACAGATTATGACGCAGTTATCAATAAGCTTTGCAACCTGGAAAGCATTGAAGTTGTTGACGCGAAATCGGCCAATGCCGTCGCGTTTTTGATTGGAACCACTGAATATGCCATCCCAATGGGCAATTTGATGAATGTGGACGAGGAAATTAAAAAGATGCAGGATGAGATAAACTATCTCGAAGGTTTCCTGCAGTCGGTAATGAAGAAGCTCGGCAACGAACGTTTTGTCCAAAATGCAAAACCGGAAATTGTTGAAAACGAACGGAAAAAACTTGACGACGCGGAAAGCAAGATAGCTTCACTGAAAGAAAGTATTGCAGGCTTGAAAGGATAAGTGTTTAAGCCGGACCATAAATAATGCAGGCACGAGAGGTTTTTCCTTCGTGCCTGTGTTGCTTTTATTGAAACATGTGTTTAATTCTCCCCTTTCTTATCATCTTCGGTTACTTCCTCAAAGTCAACATATTCCCCTTCGTGATTACCGAAGATTTTATCCCGGTCCTCCTCTTTCGCGCGACGATGAACAGACTCTTCCTTTTCCCGGGCAACCCTGGAACCTGACCGGAACAGCGAACGGAGTAAACCAATACCCAGTGAAGTTACTAACAGAATGATTAATCCTAAAAAAAGTAGTATTCCCAATAAAAATTTAAGCATATATTCGACCGGTTTTAATAAACTTGCTCAGCTACCCTTTTTACACTTTGTGTGGCCATAAGACTGTAAAAATGAATGCTTTGAACATGATGCGCCACTAAATCTTTTGCCTGCATTGTACACCATTCCACACCTACTTCTGTTGCCTCTTCGTCCGTTTTACACTTCCGGAGTTCACAGGCAAATTCTTCGGGGATATCCGTATGGAAAATTTTTGGCAGTAACGTCAGCTGATTCAAAAAGGTTACCGGTTTGAGGCCGGGAATAATTGGCACGTCAATACCTGCATTACGGCACATATCTACGAATGTATAGTATTTCTTATTGTCGAAAAACATCTGCGTTACCAGGTATTCCGCGCCTGCATCCACTTTTTGCTTTGCCCAGTATAAGTCCGATTCCAAATTGGGAGCTTCATCGTGTTTATCGGGATAGCAAGCCATTCCGTAGGTGAAAGGTGTATCGATGACTTTCATTTTCGAACCATCCAGAAAATATCCTTCATTGAAACGGTTAACCTGGGCCTGAAGTTCCGTAGCGTGTGTATGACCGGTTGGTGTAAATCCTTTTTCGCTCTTTGCCTTATCGCCGCGAAGAAGCAGCAGGTCGTTAATGTCCAGGAATTTAAGGTCAATCAGCACGTATTCGGTTTCTTCACGGGTAAATCCGCTGCAAATAATGTGAGGAACCACCGGAATATTGTATTTGTTTTTAATGGCGGCAGCCACTGCAACAGTGCCCGGTCGGTGCCGTTCGGCAATCCGTTCGAACAATCCCTGTGGATTTTCTCTGAAAACAACTTCGGAGCGATGGGTGGTAATATTGATGTACTTAGGGTCAAATTCCCTGAGCGCATCGATGGTTCTGTAAACACCGTCTATCCCATTACCTTTCAATGGAGGCAGCAATTCAAACGAGAAAGCCGTTTTTTTTGCAGATTTAATTTTTTCTACAACACTCATTTTTAAATATTTTATATTGCAAAAATACAAAAGATATTTTGAAAAATCTTTTTCTGATAGTAACATGAAAGATAAATATATTTTTTTTCATTGTTGTCCGGTAAAAAAATAAAGATAGAATAAAAAGACGGAGCCAATCTT
>DAONDU010000073.1:0-12543 GCA_035402725.1 Paludibacteraceae bacterium
AGAATATAAATTTTCCTGCCAAAATGTCCCGATTTCTGCCAAAAATCACTTTCGGACATTCTGGCAGGTTTTTTGTAAGATGAATTATGGCATATTTTTTATGCCCCGATGAAAAGATTATTACATTACCATAAAAGAATAAAATTTTAAAAACCGGATGAAAACAAGAAAACATTCTGCAGAAGACGAAAAGATAAAAGATGAAGTTCCTGTAACGGATACAAATCAGGAATCAGCAACAGAAGAAACCACAGAAAATGAAGCTGCAAAAATTGCTGAAGACCTCGAGCAGCTAAATCAGAAATGTGAAGAGTTGAATGACAAAAACCTTCGTCTGATGGCTGAGTTTGACAATTTTCGTAAACGTACGCTCAAAGAAAAATCAGAACTGATAAAAAATGCCGGAGAAAATATCTTCGTAAACATTTTGCCGTTGGTCGATGATTTTGAAAGGGCAATGAAAGCGATGGAAACCACGGATGATATTGTCGCTGTTAAAGAAGGAATTGATTTGATATATGCTAAATTTATCGGTTTCCTGGATACAAACGGTGTAAAAGCAATACCCACTGAGAATGAACCTTTTGATGTGGATAAGCATGAAGCTGTAACCATGTTTCCGGCTCCGGCTGAAGATATGAAGGGAAAAATCATTGATTGTATGACTAAAGGATATACTTTGAATGATAAAGTAATCCGTTTTGCCAAAGTAGTTGTAGGTGAATAAAATAAAACAATTCAAAGACTGGTGGAAGCTTTTCTTTGATAATAAGATATAAATATGTCCGGAAAAAGAGATTATTACGAAATATTAGAAGTTTCGAAATCAGCCAGTGTTGACGAAATCAAGAAAGCATACCGCAAAAAGGCAATTCAATACCATCCCGACAAAAATCCGGGTGATAAAGTCTCCGAAGAAAAATTCAAGGAAGCTGCTGAGGCTTATGAGGTATTGAGTGATCCACAAAAAAGGCAGCGTTATGATCAGTTCGGACATGCAGGCGTAGGAAGCAGTGCTGCAAGCGGTGGCGGATTTGGAGGAGGAATGAGCATGGATGATATCTTCTCTCATTTCGGCGATATTTTCGGCGGACACTTTGGTGGTTTCGGAGGTTTCGGAGGTTTTGGCGGCTCACAACGCAGCGGAGGTCAACGCGTTCGGCGCGGATCCGATTTGCGTGTAAAAGTGAAACTCAACCTGGCCGAGATTGCTGCCGGAGTCGAAAAGAAAATTAAGGTAAAGAAATACGTCAGTTGTCAGCACTGCAACGGTTCGGGAGCAGCTTCCGGTTCAGGTATGTCAACCTGCTCAACCTGTAATGGTAGTGGCCGGATAACCCGTGTACAGCAAACCATACTCGGTCAGATGCAAACCACTTCCGAATGTCCTACATGTGGTGGTGATGGAAAAATTATCCGCGACAAATGTGCTCACTGCAACGGCGAAGGTATTGTTCGTGAAGAAGAGGTAATTTCTATCAATATCCCGGCAGGAGTGATGGAAGGCATGCAACTATCGGTGAGCAGTAAAGGAAATGCAGCCCGACGTGGCGGGGTTAACGGTGACCTGCTTGTCGTGGTGGAAGAAGAACCGCATCCTGAACTGATAAGAGATGATAACGACCTGATATATAATTTGTTGCTTTCTGTTCCGGTGGCAAGTCTGGGTGGATCGGTAGAGGTACCAACCGTTGAAGGAAAAGTGAAGGTAAACATTGCTCCCGGAACACAACCCGGAAAAGTATTGAGACTGAGAGGTAAGGGATTGCCCAGTGTAAATCGTTACGGAACGGGCGATTTGCTGGTGAATATCGGGGTTTATATTCCCGAAAATCTCAACAAGGAAGAAAAACAGACCATGGAAAATCTGGCCAGGTCCAATAACTTTAAGCCAAATGCCAATGCATCAAAAGGTTTTTTCTCACACTTCAGAAATATGTTTGAATAGGAAACAAAAACTCCAAAAATGCTCATAAAAATGAAGACATCCCCGATTACTGATGGAATCGGGGATGTCTTTTTTATAGATTTTGGCTTAATCGATGCAGACTACCATAATTATTCTGTATTTTTGGAACTTAAATGCTTAATACCAAATTCGATGAAAGTCAGATGTTTACCGTTTCTCATTGTGTTATCGCTGTTTTTTGGATTAAAACTTCAGGCACAGGATTCTACAGAAGTGAAAAGAATAAGTTCATTCATGCAGAAATACATCCGGTTTTCAGATGATTATCCACAGGAAAAAGTATATCTGCATTTCGATAATACTTCCTACTATCTGGGCGAAACTATGTGGTTCAAAGCGTATGTTGTTCGTTCCGACCGCCAGTCGCTAAGCATCCTGAGCCGGGTACTGTATGTGGAATTGATCAACCCCGAAGGATATGTGATTGAAACCAAAAAACTAAAAATAGAAAAAGGACAATGCAACGGAAGTTTCAATCTGACAGCTTCCAATTATCCCGGTTATTTCGAAGTCAGAGCCTACACGCGTTATATGCTTAATTTTTTCGAAGACAACTATTTTTCAAGAGTATTCCCAATTTTCGATAAACCCGAAACCGAAGGCAGTTACGTTACTAAAATCACAGAGCGACCCAGAAATCAGAGAATACCTGTCAAACGTCCGGATGTAAAGACTAAAAACAAATTGATGCTTATGTTTTATCCAGAAGGAGGCAGTCTGGTTTGCGGGTTGAACTCAAAAGTTGCCTTCAAAGCAACAGACCAAAACGGGCAAAACGCAGTAATTATGGGTGACATTTACAACAGTAAAAACCGGAAAGTAGCTGAGATAAATACCGAATACCTCGGCATGGGCGCATTTATCATCCAGCCAGACAGTAATGTAACCAGAGCCAAAGTTATTTTTAATAACGACGAATACTCTTTTGATTTGCCTCAGCCCCTTAAAGAAGGTTGTGTCATGAATATCAACTCATCAGATTCTGTAACACTGAAAATAACTATACAGAAAACTCTACATTTCGCTTCCGGGCAACTAGGGTTGTCCGTCACATGCCGAGGCAGACTTTATCTGGTCCAGAATATTGATTTTGGCATGCAAAATGCAGTCAGTCTGAATGTTCCGAAAAAAATGATACCATCAGGTGTGTCACAGGTTACCCTTTTCGATACGAAAGGCGAAGTGCTGAGTGAAAGACTTGTTTTTGTCAATCACCGGAGTAACCTGAAAATTGATATGACGGCCAATAAAGCCAGCTTTCAGCCATTCGATAAGGTAGAGATGAATTTCAGGGTGAGCGATAAATCGGATCGTCCGCTTCCGCTGACATTTTCACTGGCGGTAAGAGACAATGCCAGCAGTCTGAGTTCGCCATATGCCGATAATATCCTGACAAACCTGCTCTTGTCTTCCGATTTACGGGGATACATTGAAAATCCCGGGTATTATTTCGAATCAAATACTGCAAGTCGAAAACTGGCCCTTGAACTTTTACTGCTCACGCAGGGATGGCGCAAGTATGACTGGAAAACAATGACCGGCGTAACACCATTCAATCCGCAACATCCGCTCGAAAAAGAACTGGCTGCCGAAGGTAAAATAACCTCCCTTATTCGAAAAAAGAATTTGAAAGATGTGGAAATAATGATGATACTGCTGACTGACAGCTTTTCGCAACGGGGAACAGCCAAAACAGACATTGATGGCCGTTTTGGATTTGAAATGAAGGATTTTAACGGCGAGGGTAAATTGATATTGCGCTCGAAAATTAACGATAGGCAGAAAGAAACCAATATCATGCTCGACCGTAATTTCAGTCCGGGTCTGAAACCCTACGGTTTCAATGAGCTGAATTTTACAGATTATTTCAAAATAAATCAAAACAGTGATAATAAAACGTTCAGTACCATACCAAATGAACTTCTGGAGGATAGCGTACTGAGGAAACTTTCCATGTCTGAGAAAATTCACGTGCTGGAAGAGTTGGTGGTTACTGAAAAACGAAAACCGGTCAAAGTCAGCGTGAAATATAATGTGTCCGGTGAAATGGATAAAATAAAGGATACTGGTGACTGGGAACCGGCGAGTGTCGAAGGATTTTTGGAAAAGCTAAATCAATATTTTTCATACAAAACCGACAGTAACGGTTCTGCATTCACCTATAAAGGCAAACACGTTTATTTTGTCAGAGACGATTCACCCGATTTGGTAGCTGCTGATATTGCCGAATTGATGAACAAGTCGACAGCCGATATGGTTGCAACCGAAAACACAACTTCAACGACTGAAAGCAATACTTCCACCAACTCCACAAGTGAAAACCAGGCATTTGTACAGATGCCGCGATTTGACGAAATAGAGTCGATCAATATCATCGAAGATTATGGCAGTATTCTCAGACTCTTTAACGGAGATCCCAAATACGACCCTACTACAATCTGTGTTGCTGTGATGCATCTCAAGAAAAAATACCAGGAAGAACCAGCCGGAATACGTAACACAACATTCATGGGGTATTCATATCCCAAAGAATTCTACAGCCCGTATTATGGACAGGGTATTGTTCCTGATCCGAAAGACTATCGGCGAACGATTTACTGGAATCCCGATGTGAAAACCGACAATCAGGGTCAGGCAACGGTAAGCTTTTATAACAACAGTACGTGCCATAGCATGAATGTCAGTGCCGAAACTGTTACAGAAAATGGGATAATAGGTGAGATGAATAAGTAAGAATGTGAATTCAAAAAAAAAAGTCTCCGGAGATTTCTTCCGGAGACTTTTTTTATATAGAACTTCTACTAATACCTAGTTCAGTCTTTTTCGTTAAGTAATAATATTCGGGCTTTCTCCAGTTCCTCAGCTGTTTCGCCAGCAGGATACATGAGATCAAGACTTTTAAGCTTTTCAACAATGATTTCGCCGATTGCGACCCGCGCAAAGAATTTTTTATCAGCCGGAATAACGTACCACGGAGCATAATCGGTAGAAGTTTTTTCCAGCATTTCTTCATAAGCCTTCTGATATTCGTCCCACTGGGCACGTGCCGACAGATCAGCCGAACTGAATTTCCAGTTTTTTTTCTTTTCTTCCAAACGCGCCAGAAGCCTGTGTTTTTGTTCCTCTTTCGACAGGTTCAGAAAAAACTTCAGGATATGAGTCCCGTTTTGATATATATGTTTTTCAAAGTTGTTGATTTGTTCGTAGCGTTCATTCCAGAATTTTTTGTCAGCTTTTTCAGGTTTATCTATGCCTGGTATATTTTCAGCCATTAAAAATTCAGGATTTACCTTTGTGGCCAATACATTTTCGTAGTGCGAACGATTAAAGATCTCAATCATCCCGCGTTCGGGCAGATCTTTGTAATGACGCCACAAATAATCGTGATCCAGCTCTTCTTTCGACGGAACTTTGTAACAATGCACCCGGCAGCTTTGCGGGTTTAACCCGGACATTACATGGCGTATGGCACCATCTTTACCGGCAGCATCGGGAGCCTGAAGTATTATAAGCAACGAATAGCGGTTGTCTGCCCAGAATTTTTCCTGAAAATCGGCCAGTTCTTCAATATTTTTAATCAGTTTCTTCCTTCCCTTTTTCTTGTTAATACCTGCTGAAAAGCTTGTGTCCAGTTCTTTAAGTTTCAGTTTGCTTCCCTGCTTAACTAAAAAGTCTTCTGTTTTGAAGTTCATTATTATCAATTATTAAAGGTTTTGCTAATAAATATATTTTAAGTAAACAAATACAAATATAAGAAAGTTCAATTGAAAAAAAGTGTCATTGTCTGAAATTTTTACCTTGTTTTTCTGAAAATCAGAATTTTTTTTTTATTCATTTTCGACCAGTTTAACATGATATGTGTTATTCTTTGAGTGCTTTTTTTGTAAAATAAATATTTTTATAATATTAATGTTTCAGAATGTAAATACGGAATATAAAAAGCGGGTCTGATTAAGGAAAAATTTCTCTAATTTTATTTTTTTATTCGGAAAAAACTTCAGAAATTTGAACAAAATTAGAAACTGAATGATATTGCATTCTATGCTATCAGAATGAGGTAATAATAAAAAAATCTTCTATATTCATCAAACTTATTGCTTATCTATGAAAGAAATTAAATTTAGCTTGGTCTATCGGGATATGTGGCAGTCGAGTGGAAAATATGTTCCCAGAATTGACCAACTGCAAAAAATTGCCCCGGTAATCATCGATATGGGTTGCTTTGCCCGTGTAGAAACTAACGGAGGTGCTTCCGAACAGGTTAATCTGCTATACGGTGAAAATCCAAATCCATCCGTACGTACGTTCACAAAACCTTTTAATGAAGTCGGAATTCAGACACATATGCTCGACCGAGGCCTGAATGGTATTCGTATGAATCCGGTACCAGCCGATGTGCGTCAGCTAATGTACAAAGTGAAAAAAGCACAGGGTGTTGATATTACCCGTATTTTCTGCGGTCTGAATGATGTGCGTAATATTGCTCTTTCAATCAAATATGCCAAAGCTGCCGGTATGATTGCTCAGGCAGCGATGTGCATCACATACTCCGAAGTTCATAATGTTGAGTATTATGTTAATATGGCAGAACAGTTGATTGCCGAAGGTGCTGACGAAATCTGTCTCAAGGATATGGCAGGCATCGGGCGTCCCGATATGCTTGGGAAAATTGTAAAAGCCATTAAAACTTCCCATCCTGAAATTCCCATTCAGTATCACGGACATTCAGGTCCTGGTTTCTCGGTTGCTTCAATGCTCGAAGTGGCAAAAGCAGGAGTTGATTACCTCGATGTTGCTATGGAACCACTTTCGTGGGGTATGGTTCATCCCGATGTAATCACCATTCAGGCAATGCTGAAAGATGCAGGATTTAAAGTACCCGAAATCAATATGAAAGCCTATATGGAAGCACGCCGCTTGACCCAAAGCTTTGTGGACGATTTCCTGGGATATTTCATCGATGAAAGAAATAAATATATGACATCCCTGCTCATCGGTTGCGGTCTGCCGGGCGGTATGATGGGCTCACTCATGGCCGACCTCAAAGGCGTACATGCAGGTATCAATACCTATTTGAAAAACAATAATAAACCCGAACTTTCGACAGACGAGATGCTGGTTATGCTTTTCGATGAAGTGGGATATATCTGGCCTAAACTCGGAAATCCACCCCTGGTAACTCCTTATAGTCAGTATGTAAAGAATATCGCGCTCATGAATGTGATGGCTATGATCAAGGGTCAGCCACGCTGGGGTATGATTGACAAAAACTCCTGGGATATGATTTTGGGTAAAGCCGGAAAACTGCCCGGAAAACTCGATCCGGAAATTATCGAACTGGCTAAAAAGAACAACTACGAATTCTTCGAAGGCAATCCGCAGGACAATTATCCCGACGAACTTCCGAAATTCATCAAAGAAATGGAAAAACTTGGATGGGATAGAGGTCAGGACGACGAAGAACTCTTCGAATTTGCTATGCACGAAAAACAGTACCGTGATTTCAAATCCGGAATGGCAAAAGAACGTTTTGATAAAGAGCTCGAAGCTGCTATAAAGGAAAAATATGCACAAAGTGAAGTTCAAATACCGGATATCCGTGCTCTCAAATATCCGAATGCAGAACCTGTAGTTTCAACCGTTTCGGGTCGCCTTCTCTGGGAACTCGATTTCAATGAAGTATCGGTTGAACCTCCTCATGGAAAACATTTCAAACAATTTGACATGATTTGTGCTATACAGACGAATTATGGTGTGGAACCAATCGGAAGTTTCTGCAATGGCCGTATTGTCGGAGTAGTGAAAAATCAGGGTGATCTGGTACGTAAAGGCGAAGCACTCGCTTATATCGAAAAGGACTGATTGAAAAGAATTCATAAGTTAAACAAAAAAAGAATGGAAATCGCATCTGGTTTTCATTCTTTTTTTTGTGTAATGTCAGCTAATTCTGATAAAAATCATATATTTGTACCCAATAGCGGATAAAAAGCAAAAAATGTTTCCGAAAAAGCAACAAAATGTTTTATTTAATAGTAAGAATATATGATTAAATCCCTGTTTATCCGAAAATCCCTGGCTCAAATCGAAACTCAGGCTGAAGAAAGCAGTCTGCGAAAACACCTCAATCTTACCAATATCATCCTGCTGGGCATAGGATGTATTATCGGAGCAGGAATTTTTGTCCTTACCGGAACTGCTGCGGCTTTGCATGCAGGACCTGCCATTGCAATTTCTTTTATCGTGTCGGCATTTGGTTGTCTTTTGGCGGGTCTCTGTTATGCAGAATTTTCATCCATGATACCCGTTTCGGGCAGCGCTTACACCTATGGTTATGCCACCATGGGTGAGTTTATCGCCTGGATTATCGGATGGGATTTAATTCTCGAGTACCTGTTCGGGTCTGCAACTGTGGCAGTAGGATGGTCGGGGTATGTAACCAGTTTCCTGAGCGACATAGGGCTTCAACTACCAGCATCCATCTGTCAAAGTCCTTTTATTTTCGATGCTTCAGGCTGGCATGCAACCGGTGCATTAATAAACTTTCCGGCAGTTTTCATTGTAGTATTGATGACCACATTACTCGTAATAGGTATCAAAGAATCGGCCAGTTTCAATAACATCATCGTATTAATAAAGGTTACTGTTATTCTGCTTTTTATCGGATTTGGGATAGCACACATCAACGTGGACAACTGGACACCTTTTATACCTGCAAATACAGGAAATTTTTCACAATTTGGATGGACAGGTATTTTAACCGGCGCAGCAGTGGTGTTTTTCGCGTATATCGGTTTCGATGCAGTTTCAACTACAGCGCAGGAAGCTATTAATCCCAAACGCGATATTCCAATCGGTATCTTAGGTTCGCTGGTTGTCTGTACGATCTTATATGTAGCTGTTAGTCTGGTGATGACCGGAATTGTTAATTATAAGGACCTGAATGTGTCTGCACCCATTGCGGTTGCCATTGATGCAGCCGGGAAAAGCCTCCGTTGGCTCAGTCCGATAATTAAAATCGGAGCTATTGCCGGACTTAGTTCGGTAGTTATGGTGCTTCTTCTGGCACAGTCCCGCATTTTTTACACCATGGCAAGTGATGGACTGCTCTGGAAAAGTTTTGCAAAAACTCATCCAAAATTCAAAACTCCTTATATTACAAGCATCGTGACCGGGTGTTTTGCAGCGCTTTTCGCAGGTTTATTTCCCATCGGACTTCTGGGCGAGCTGGTTTCCATCGGGACACTGCTTGCCTTTGTCATTGTCAGTGTCGGACTGATAATCCTCCGAAAAACTGAGCCGGATGCTCACCGGGCCTTCCGTACCCCGTTTGTACCCCTGGTTCCGATTTTAGGAGCGCTGGTTTGTTTGGTTCAGATGGCATCACTTCCACTCGACACCTGGATACGGCTTTTAGGCTGGATGGCAATCGGTTTTATTATCTATTTTACCTATGGAATTAAGCACAGCCGGGTGAGAAAAGAAAAACAAAACAATCAGTCAGTTTGATGAGCACATTATAAGAAAAGTTCGAAAAAAAATCCGCAGAACCATTGTTCTCGGTTTTTTTTTTAGATTTACAGGTGAATTAATACGGTTGATGAAAAAAATACAGATCCTAAACGATAAAATAAGCAAACAGACAAATAATCCAGCATGTAAAATCCTTTCGCAAGTTGGATTAACTGATTAATTATTTGCAGATTAATAAATTTGTTGTACCTTTGCGGACTATTTTTAAGCAACATAATGTCTAACCTACTATTTATTAGTAAAAAACAAAATTTCAGAAATGGAAGAAAATGAAAAATTAGCTGAAGAAGTTAACCAAACTCCTGAAGCTGTTGAAGAAACACAACAACCTGCCGTAGAAGAAACTGCTCCAGTAGTTGAAGAAGCTGCACCCGTTGCAGAAGAAGTAATTGAAGAAGCACCTGCTGCAAAAAAAGAAACACCCAAGTATGTGAAACCCACCGGACCGGCTGCTGATTTCGATTGGGAAGCCTATGAAAAAGGTGAAGTACTTACAGGAAAATCAAAAGACGAATTAGAAAAAATTTACGATGACACACTGAATGCTATCAAAGACAAAGAAGTTGTGGAAGGTACTGTTACCTCTATCAACAAACGTGAAGTGGTAGTAAATGTTGGATTTAAATCAGACGGCGTGGTTTCGATGAGCGAATTCCGCTACAACCCAGATTTGAAAGTTGGTGATAAAGTTGAAGTGTACATCGAAAGCCAGGAAGACAAAAAGGGTCAGCTTATCCTTTCTCACAAACAGGCACGCGCTACCCGCAGCTGGGACCGTGTTAATGCTGCTCTCGAAAGTCAGGAAGTAGTTAAAGGTTTTGTTAAATGCCGTACCAAAGGCGGTATGATTGTAGATGTATTTGGAATTGAAGCGTTCCTGCCCGGTTCTCAGATCGACGTGAAACCTATTCGCGACTACGATATCTTTGTTAACAAAACAATGGAATTCAAGGTTATCAAAATCAACCAGGAATTCAAAAATGTTGTTGTTTCGCATAAAGCTCTTATCGAAGAAGAAATTGAACAACAGAAAAAAGAAATTATCGGTAAACTGCAAAAAGGTCAGGTACTCGAAGGAACTGTTAAGAACATCACTTCTTACGGTGTATTCATCGACCTGGGCGGCGTAGATGGTTTAATTCACATTACCGACCTCTCATGGGGACGCGTTTCACATCCGGAAGAAGTTGTTACACTCGATCAGAAACTGAATGTTGTAATTCTTGATTTCGACGATGAAAAGAAACGTATCGCATTAGGTCTGAAACAACTTTCTGCACATCCTTGGGATGCGCTTGATCCAAACCTGAAAGTTGGCGATAAAGTTAAAGGAAAAGTAGTGGTAATGGCCGACTACGGAGCATTTGTAGAAATTGCTCCGGGCGTTGAAGGTTTAATCCACGTTTCAGAAATGAGCTGGTCACAACACCTCCGTTCTGCACAGGATTTCCTCAAAGTAGGTGACGAAATCGAATCGGTAATCCTTACACTTGACCGCGACGAACGTAAAATGTCGCTGGGTATCAAACAACTGAAATCAGATCCATGGGAAAATATCGAAACACGTTATCCGCTTGGAAGCAAACATACTGCTAAAGTTCGCAACTTTACCAATTTTGGGGTGTTTGTTGAAATCGAAGAAGGTGTTGACGGTCTGATCCACATCTCTGACCTCAGCTGGACCAAAAAAATCAAACACCCGTCAGAATTCACACAGATTGGTGCTGATATCGAAGTTCAGGTTCTTGAAATCGACAAAGACAACCGTCGTTTAAGCCTCGGACACAAACAGCTCGAAGAAAATCCATGGGATGCACTCGAAAGTTTGTTTGCTGTTGACAGCGTTCACGAAGGTATTATCATTGAAATGATGGACAAAGGCGCTGTAGTTTCATTGCCTTACGGTGTTGAAGGTTTCGTAACTCCGAAACATCTGGTGAAAGAAGACGGATCACAAGCATTGGTTGATGAAAAACTTCAGTTCAAAGTAATTGAGTTCAACAAAGACGCTAAACGGATCATACTTTCACACAGCCGTATTCACGAAGAAGCTAAACGTGCCGAAAAAGCCGTAGTTGAAGGTGAAGAACCAAAGAAAGCTACCAAACGTGGTGCCAAAAAGGAAGAAGCTCCTGCAGTTGCAATTCCTGTAATCGAAAAAACCACTTTGGGCGACATCCAGTCATTAGCCGATCTTAAAGATCAGATGGTATCTGAAGCTGCTGAAAAACTGGTAGCCAAAGAAGCTAAAAAGGCCAAAACAGAAAAGGAAGTTAAAGAAGAAAAAGCCCCAAAGGCTCCGAAAACTCCAAAAGCTCCCAAAGAAGAAGGCACTGTTACTGAAGAAAAAGTAGACTAATACTTTCGAATTAATATAAAAAAACTGTCCGACAGATGCCGGACAGTTTTTTTTTCAATATATTACCGCGTAATTGTTCATCCTGTAATGCTTTACTTGGAAAAATTGAGCAAAAGATTATCAATCTTCACGAAAAACATTCATAATGTTTAAAAAATAACGTATGTTTGTATTCAAATCAATAATTATTTATATCGCCATGAAAAAACCAATCATTATTATTCTCACTTTAGCCCTTTTAAACGGATGTATAGGTACACCTCAGCAAAAAGCTGAATACAACGTCAAAAGATATATTAAGGAAATGAACAGCAAAGAGCAGACAGACCTTAAGCCTGTTTCTGCCGGAAAACTGCAAACAATTGAATTGAAGGAAGACAGCGCTTATCTTGCTGCCAGAGATTCGATGTTTTACTATAAAAGAAAACTGAGCGAGACTTTCGATCAGTTTAAGCTGGCTGATAATCAGAATAAAGCCCAGGATTTTATCTCGGAAATGAAACTCAGAGAAAAATTCTGTGAGGAGAGAAAATATAAGATTGTTGAGCGCGTAAAATCCGAAGCAAAGGGTGAATATGATATCACCTTTTTTCTGGATGGCAACCTCGAAGTCGTAGAATAAAAAAATCACGGATCACCCGTAAAAGTTGTGGATTGAATAAAAATTAATAGTTTTGCAATTACA
>DAONDU010000074.1:0-12386 GCA_035402725.1 Paludibacteraceae bacterium
TACCATCATCACTCCCCACATGGCAAAATAGCCGTAATGCCACCTTATTTCAGGGAAAAAATCGAAATTGGTACCATAGACTCCTACGATGAATGTAAGTGGAATGAAAATGACGGAAATGATTGTGAGCAGTTTCATAATATCGTTCAGCCGGGTGGTAGCTGCCGAGTGATATATATTCAGCAGGTCGTAGAGCATTTCTCGGTAGCTGTCGGTCAGTTCATTGGCCTCGTTCATATTGTCCTGAAGTTCCTTGTAGTTCACTCTGTTTTCATTGTGGATAAATTCCGATTCCAATTTGGCCAGAGTGAGTATCATTTCTTTGGTTGGTTTAATATGGTGTCGCAGGAAGTTGAGTTCCTGCTTGTAAAGATTGATAAGTTCCGGAAGTTGTTTGTTCACGTTGCCGGTCATTCTTTCTTCCAGGTTTTCAATCTTATCACCCAACAGCCCGATGATATATATGTAGTTGTCCACCACCATGTCAAGTAGTGCAAATGCCAGGTAATCGGGTCCTGCCAAGCGAATTTTGTTCTTATGCTTGCGTATCCGCTCTCTGACAGGATCAAAGAAATCACCCTTTTCTTCCTGAAACGATATCAAAAAGTTCTCTGTAATTATTAGACTGAGATTTTCTACCGACAATTTGTTGGTTCGTTCATTCATTTGAAGCATCTTCAGTGTGACAAAGATTCCGTGCTCAAATTCCTGTACTTTTGGTCTTACTGATGGATTGAGGATGTCGGACATAATATTATTGTCGATACTGAAGATTACACCAAGTTCTTTCATTAAATTTACTTCGTCCAACCCGTTAATATTGAGCCATGAGATGCTGTCACCTGTCATGCATGACTTTATTTTATCGGTAGATTTCAGGGAGAATTCGTGCACATAATCCAGGTTGAAGTCAAAAAGCTCCATCGTGGTTTTTTCAGTTTTTTTCTGTCCGCGAAATTTTATTTCGTAAGGCGATAAACCGATGTCTTCCTTTCTTTTTCTTGTTGTGCGTGACATGATAATGTTTCTAAGTGGTCGATATTTTATTTTTAAGAAAATTAACCGCGTTGTCGTTCCAGCAGTATCATCATCATCAGACCCAGCAAAATGCGATTTTCTTCACCTGACTCGAATTCGGTCAGTTTGTTTACGCTGAACCGACGTCCGAAAAATGATTTTTCTTTTGATAAACGGGCTATGGCAGTTCCATCGGGTCGGGTAACCAGATAGGTTGGATTAAAGAAATAGCCTGTAAACATACCGATTATGGGTAAATCGCCGAAGATTCCGTCAAATACTTTGACAAACGGATTTTCTTCATGAACACTGAAATCCTGTTGTTGGTTTTCGTCGTATATATCATAAGTCGATTTCCACAATGATTTCCAGCCACGGCGCACAATCCGGCCAATTTCACGTCCCTGTCTGTCGAAAAATACATACGAGGCTGAAAAATCAAGCCATTTATTTGCTTTTATGGTAAAATTAAGTTCTGAGCGGCTTTCGTTATTGAAAACCTGTATTTCTTCCTTCAGTTTGAATAATTTCTGGCGTACAAACGCTACTTCGGCACCGGTAGCATCATTAACACGAAAATCATTGGCAATGGAGGTAATCTTAAATGTGAAATTTAACGGGAATTGCATAGAAGTTTATTTTTTATTTATTGTGTTGTTGAAATTATAACCATCGGAATAGAAACGCAGTGCTGAAGTAAGTAGTGGAATGCCCATTGTAATATATAAAATTGACAATATCCCGGCTGAAACAATACCGCTTATTCGTAATCCGATACCCATCGTAATCATCAGGCTCATCATCAGGTAACTCTTCCAGTTGAAAAATGAGAAAGCACAGGGTTTTTCAGATACAAGCAATTTAATGCGCGTTGAATGTTTATACGAAATTCCGGAAAAAATAAACACATAAAATAAAACTCCGCAGATAATGCTAATTGTCAACTTAATCCAAATATTCTCAGGATTTGACGAAAGCAACTGATAACCTTTGAAAAGGAGCATTACACCGGCGAAAGTCCAGATCAGGGCGGCAATAAAAAACAGCAACTGTTTTGATACTCCCGGTTTCAATTTATATAATAACAACTTTTGTTTATCCATAATTTTGTCAAAAATACAGAATAATTTTAGTTTTGATATATTTTTTGAAGAAAACTGGTTTAGACAGATAAACTCTTAAACATATTATTTGTTTATCATCTGTATAAAATAATTAACGCACCCGTCTGTAGTTTCATGCGCTGATTATTTTTTGTAATTTTGCGGAAATAAATACATAAACGGATGAAAAAAATAATCATTATTAATGGTCCCAACCTCAATTTGCTTGGGAAAAGAGAACCCACCATATATGGTTCAGCGGGCTTTGAGGAATATTTTTCAGAGTTGAAAAATATGTTTTCTGATATGGATTTAAGCTATTATCAGACAAATTCCGAAGGGCTGATCATTGATAAACTGCATGAAGCAGGTTTCACCTTTGATGGTATTGTACTCAATGCCGGCGCATATACCCATACGTCGCTGGCTATTGCCGATGCAGTTCGGGCTATCAGCACGCCTGTGGTTGAACTTCATATTTCCAATGTATTTAAACGTGAAGAATATCGTCATCATTCTTTTTTATCGGAAGCATGCCGGGGTTGTATTGTCGGGTTTGGGCTTGACTCCTACAAGCTTGCGGTGGAAAGTTTTCGATAAAAAATCAGGATATGATATTAAGAACTATAGAAAAATAACGAAACAAGTTTAGTTAATCATGGAACAAAAGAAGTTTACAAAAATAGTAGCCACCATCAGTGATAAGCGCTGCGATGTGGATTTTATCCGTCAGCTTTATGAAGAAGGTATGAATGTGGTCAGAATGAATTCGGCTCATCTTCAGCGTGAAGGCTTTCTGAAAATTATCAATAATGTGAGGGCTGTCAGCCAACGAATTGCAATACTGATTGATACCAAAGGACCTGAAGTGCGTACTACTGTTGCCGAAAATAATTCTATCGAACTTAAAACCGGTGATATAGTAAAAATTATTGGTGATACTGATACTGTTTCCACCAAAGAATGTATTGCGGTAAGTTATCCGAATTTTGTTCGCGATTTGCATATCGGAGACGATATCCTGATTGATGACGGGGAAATTGATTTGAAAGTGGTCTCGAAGGATGAAAAATTCCTTACCTGTATAGTCGAAAATGATGGTTCATTGGGTAGCCGTAAGAGTATCAATGTACCGGGCGTCCGTATCAATCTTCCCTCGCTAACGGAGAAAGACCGTCAGAATATACTGTTCGCTATCGAACAGAATATTGATTTTATTGCTCATTCCTTTGTCCGATCCAAGCAGGACCTGCTCGATATTCAGGAAATTCTCGATGCACACAACAGCCCGATAAAGATTATTTCAAAAATCGAGAATCAGGAAGGTGTCGATAATATTGATGAAATTATACAACATTGTTATGGGGTGATGGTTGCCCGTGGCGATTTGGGAATTGAAGTTCCGCAGGAACGAATTCCGGGAATACAGCGCAAACTCATTCGTAAATGTGTGAAAGCCCATAAACCGGTCATTGTCGCCACTCAAATGCTTCACTCCATGATTGAAAATCCGCGTCCCACACGTGCCGAAGTCAATGATGTGGCAAATGCCATTTATTACCGTACCGATGCGTTGATGCTCAGCGGCGAAACTGCTTATGGAAAATATCCGATCGAATCAGTTCGGACTATGTCTCAAATTGCGTTGGAGGCTGAAAATACAAAAATGCCCGAAAATGATATTCCGATTGAATTTGGTAAAGGCAATGTAACTGCATATCTGGCACATGCTGCAGCCGAAGCCGGAAAAAATATTGATATCAAAGCCATCATTACCGATACTTTCAGTGGCCGAACAGCCCGATATCTGGCTTCTTACCGCAGTTCGGATCCTATCCTTGCTTTTTGTTACAACGAACGTGCTTCCAGAGAGCTGGCATTATCTTACGGAGTGTATTCCTATTACAAGGAAGAACTGGTGGAAGATGAAAGAAATTATTTTACCACACTGCTGCAAAATATCATTGGTCGTGGCATTATTTCCCGGGAAGATATTATCTGCTACCTTAGCGGACCCACAAGCGGCAGCTATGGTACCACCTTCCTCGAGATTAATACAGCAAATACGTTACTTTCTGAAATAGATAATTACACGTTGCCAAAATAATAAAATCAAACAGAGACATCCATACCGGGTGTCTCTGTCGTTTTATGTTTCTGTCTATTTCCTCACGTTTATTTCGCCACCTTCCAGTGTTTTTTTCTCAACTTCAATTTGTGTCTCCTCTTTGCTTTTAAAACCACCGAAACGGTACGATGCTTTTACCCAGAAAGTGACACCATCTGTTCTGCTTATGAAGTCGGTATTGACATTCGGTACACTGAATTTGACAAACTGTGCTGTCATTTGTGTTACTTCGGCAGTTAGATCAAGCTTTTCTTTGAGGAATTTTCGCGATAAATCCACCTGCCAGTAATTCATTGGCTTCCCGAATGAGTAGATTTGAAAATTGCCCTTGAACATGTGAAACCAATTTGCATCGAGCGTGAAATGGTGAGGTAAACCAATATGTGTGTTGATGTTGTACATCCAGAGCGGTTTCATAGTGCCGGGGTTATCCAGCCCTTTTATCTGGTTGAAATTACAGGAAACATAAAAATGAACATAACTCATATTTGACATATTTGTCGGTTGTTTGAAAAATTCCGCCCCTTTAGTTATCAGTCCGAAAGGAACCGGAAGCGATATGTACAAGCCGTACATTTTAATATTGCTGAAGTCGTTTGATGTTTTTTCGGATACGAAAGAATGTGGTTGCACAGTGGTGGAAAGCAAACTGATGTTTTTTGAGTAACTCAGGTAACTTCCTAGGGTGGCATAATTGAAAGCGGTGACACTCAGCGAATAATTATCATAGAAGTTGGGTTTCAGGTTTTGATTTCCGGCTGATTTGCTGTAACTGTCGAAGTAACCGTTCACGTTCGGGTCGAGCTGATCGTAAGCAGGCATCGCAATTTTTCGGGAATATTTTCCCGAAAAATTGATGTTTGGAATAACTGTGTATAACAGATTCAAAGTAGGAAAAAGTTTAGTAATTCTACCTCCCACAACGCTGTCGGCGCTCGCTACTTCGCTTTCATAAAGCAGGTCTTCAAACCTCACACCGAGTGTAGCAGACAGATTCCCCATTTTTTTTCGAGCTTCCACATAACCGGCTATATTTTGTTCGTGGTAGATAAAGTCGGTTTCTTGATTGTAAACAGGATTTTCGAAGACAGTGGACATAAGATTGTTGAAATTGTATTTACCTAAATTGTGAGCATTCGTGATGTTGTATTTTGCACCGGCTGTCAGCCTTACTATTTTGAATGGAAGTTCCAAATCCACTTTTCCGTAGGCATGGTTCAGGTTCAGATTGTTTGTACTGATACCATACAGCGGAGTGGATAAATTTTGAGTGGATTGCGCATTGGCAATTTTGTTATAGTTTGAATAATAGCCGGTAAATTGCAGCGAACGACCCAGCGTGTCCAGCATGGTTTTGTATTTCAGAACAAATTCGTTGTTGCGGTTTGCTTCCGGATTGCCGAATACGGATGAATATTTTATAGCCGGAGTAAGGTTCCGGCTTTCGCGGATGATATTGCTCGTGTGCTGATTGTTATAGGTGTTGAAATTGTAATTGAACACAATGTATGAATTCTCAGTTAGCCGAAAGTTCATCATCGGGCGGATATAAAAATTACGGTTAAGGTTCTTCTGCGTGGAATTATTGGTGAAAATTACGTTAGGTGTAAATGTTGTAAATGTTTGTTTTATGTCTGTAAACTGGTCTTGCTGATGCCAGTTATAACCCGATTGCAATTGCCAGTTTATTTTTTTATTTCGTCCGTTCAGCATCAGCGAAGGTGAAAATTTGTGATTCAGGCTGTTTCCGTAATTCAGGTTGAGCGTACCACCGAAGTTATCGGGTGCATTATTGCGTGTGATAATATTGATAATTCCGCCATTCGCTTTAGCTTCGTAGGATGCGCCCGGATTTTCAATCAGTTCTATTTTTTCAATCGTATTTGCGGGCAAACCATCCATATAATTTTTCAAATCCGATCCCGAAAGGTTGCTAGGAATGCCATCCACGTATATGCTTACGTTTTTTCCGTTTAGATTCAAATCACCTGAAGGACTTATTACCACTCCCGGCAGTTTTCTTACGGCATCGCGCATGGAGCCAGTTGAGAGTGCTGTATTGTCTTTAACCTGATACGTTGTCTTGTCGGCATCTGCATTTACAAATTGTTTTTTTTCACCAACCACTTCAATTGTTTCCAGTTCCTTTGGTTTGATACCGAAATAAATCATATGAATGGTCTGTGTCGCATTCTCGTTTTCTTTAATGCTAAAAAGCATTTCCTGAGGGTTAGGAGGTCCCATTTTGGGTTGTGCGTTATTGGAGAATGCAAATCCTTCTTCAGGCATCCCGCTGTCCGATACATCCAGTTTCCCGTTTACATTTTCATCATGGAATGCCGATAGAATGTATTCTCCCTGCGAAATGCTGTCAGGCATCCAGGTGGCTGATCCGTTATCGATGGTGAGCGAGGTGGATTTAAATGGTTTATGAGCAGAATAATCCGCTTTCCCTTTGTAAAGACTGACTAAAATTCGGCCGTCGTTGCTCTGCAAATCGCTGAAATTTACGGTAAGTCGTTGATTTTGTGCCGAAAGAACTAAGGGCAGTAAAACAAACAGGCAGCAGAAACAAATAAATCTGATCTTTGTTAATCCCTGAATTCGATTTTTCATTTTTTTGGTGAATTTGGTTTTTGGGATAATTTTTTGGATAATAATACCGATGATTGCTAAAAAAACAGCTATACAGACACCTGAATTGTGTGTCAGTTAATATTTAAATAACCTTTCAGCGCTTCCACATAATTATTAAAAGCTTCCACACCTTTAGTGGTAATTTTGCAAACAGTACGAGTGCGCTTTCCCTGAAATCCCCGCTCGACTTGAATATAACCTGCCTCGCACAATTTATCAATCTGAACACTCAGATTTCCAGCCGTGGCTTTTGTCGATTCTTTGATGTAAACGAAATCGGCTTCTGCTACCGAAAGAAGAATGGACATGACGGCCAGCCGGAGTTCAGAATGTAGCAGCGGATCGAGTTCCTTAAACATGCCTTTTACGATTTTTGAAGTTTAAAATATGCCCGGGGATTACCATCATCAGTAAAAATACGAGAGCAAAGATCAGTATTGAATAGGAATTACTAAAAATCAGACACCCAAAAGACAGCAAAATGCTTATAAATCCGGATATGATTATCGGCTTGAACTGAATGATCAGACCTGTAATTGCCGTTCCGGTGGCCATCAATACAATTATAATAAATAAAATGGGTAATTTCCAATAAAACATGGCACCCATTGAAACTACAAAACCGGCTACACCAATTACTGTCCAGACATATTTGATAATATCTTCTAGATACGTTTTTATTCCCTTTTCTTTTTTTCTTTGCAGAAACATCTGAACAGGAAATCCAATGAGGGGTATCAGAAACCACAGAAAATTCCATTGATAATCCTGAGTGCTGTTTAACTGATACCATACGAGTAACGAAACAATTATGGAGGTATAACCCCACACCAGAAAGGGAATTCCATTTCCTTCTTCAAGTTTCTGATGCGTGTTCTTAATCATGCGAGTGATAAGTTCTAAACTTTCTTTCTCGTTCAAAGGTCTTTCTTCCATTGATTAAATTATTTATTGGGTAATTTGAATTGAAATAACGATGCAAATATAAATCGGTTTATATAATAAACCAAATATAAATATCAAAATCTACATTTATTTAACGTAAATTAATTATAGAGTTCTTTTCAGTCAAAATATCCAATAATTTTCCTCGTTGTTTAAACTTTTAGCTTTTCCATTTGTCTTATTGAAATTATTCATTTTTTGCTGTCTGCAGGTATTGTGGCGAGACAGTTAAGTCAAAACGATTTCTATGAAAAAGTATTTATTATTTTTATTGCTTCATCTTTTTACTATTACAGTTTTTGCGAATGTCACTATTTACGGACGAATCATTGATGCAAACACGCAGAAACCAATTGAATTTGTAACTGTTTCTGTATATAACCCGAAAACAGGTAAGAATGTCACGGGTACATTAACTAATCAAGATGGCGTTTTTAATATACCTTCTGTTGTAAATGGAGATTATGAACTGCGTGCAAGTGTTGTAGGATACAATAGCTTTTCAAAGCCGGTAAAAGTTAATGGCGAAACTGTTGCTTTGGGAAATATACCGCTTACAGAAGACGCCAAAACGCTAAAAGAAGTTCAGGTTGTCGGACAAGGTTCGCAGATGCGCTTTGATATTGATAAAAAAGTCTTCAGTGTCGATCAGAATATTGCTGCAGCCGGTGGTTCAGCTACAGATGTGTTACAAAATATACCCTCGGTAAATGTTGATAATGAGGGAAATGTATCTCTACGTAACAATGAAAGCGTGGAAGTCTGGATAAATGGAAAACCATCGGGACTTACTGCCGAGAACAGGGCTCAGGTTTTACAGCAATTGCCAGCCGAAAGCATCGAATCTATTGAGGTCATGACAAATCCTTCCGCTAAATTCAAACCAGAGGGAACAGCAGGTATTATTAATCTGGTAATGAAAAAGAACCGCAAGGCGGGTTACTATGGAAGCCTTTCAGCCGGTAGTATGTTTACTGCAGGTTCTGCTCCCGGTATTAATGCCGGAGCAAGCATCAATTACAGCAGCAGTAAAATTGATGCATTTGCCAATATTGGTCACCGACAGATGAATATGACCGGTGACGGATTTACTGATCGTAAGAATTTTTACAATGGTGATACTACTCTGTTGAATCAGACAAGCGTCAACGAGCGCTCTTTCGGGGGTACATTTTTCAGAGCAGGGCTGGATTATCATCTGAACGCTAAAAATACTCTCGGGATTTCGGGTTTCGGGCATTCAGGTAATCCTACCGGCACATCTACACTCAATTATCTGCTCAAAGATCAGTCTCCGGATTTAATCCTGAGAGATTACAGCAGAAAAAATACAGACGATAACGCTCACCGTGGATATAACCTGAATTTAAATCACAAGTACGATATTGATGATAACGGTTCGAATATTATCACCAATCTGTCCTATTCAGGACATTCCATGAACAGCAACGAACAGTTCGTTCAGACAGATCATCTTAATGCACTTAATAATCTGGATATAACCCAGACTGCAGATAATTCTAACAAGGAAATAGAGGCAAAAACAGACTTTACCAAGAAATTTGGCGAAAATACACGACTGGAACTGGGGTGGAACAGCACCTGGCAAAACAGGGTTTCATTAGCCGGCGGGTTTGACAATGCAAATCTGATTGACATTCTAAGTTATTATAACAAATTTGATTATAAGGAACAAGTTCATGCTGCTTATGCAACATACGGAACGCGTTTCGACAATTTTTCCTTACAAGCAGGACTTCGTGGTGAATACCTCCGGAAGCAGATTACCAGTACATCAAAGAATATCAGTACTTCAGCCACAGAGATCAACAGACTGGATCCACAATCTTATTTTGAGCTGTTTCCAAGTTTGTATATGTCATATACATTGCCAAAAAACAACGAACTGCAATTGAACTATACCCGTCGGGTGAATCGTCCGCGTGGCCGCCAGATCAATTCATTCCGCGATTATTCCGATGCCACTACCATCTCATACGGTAATCCGGCTTTACTTCCGGAATTTGCCTCTGCATTTGAACTCAACTATGTGAAAAACTGGGATAATCATACGCTTTCGGCATCCATGTATTACCGATTTACCGATGATGTCATTCAGAATGTGAACTTTATGAGAAATAATGTAATGGAGAGCACATTTATGAATTTGACAAAACAACAGAATACAGGACTTGAACTGGTTGCAAAAAACAGATTATTTAAAATAGTAAATCTGACATCTTCGGTCAATCTGTATTATGCTAAACTCCACGAAGCAACCTATCAGGATCCGTTTAATTCCGCAGTAAATGTAAAAATACCCGGCAATGAAAATTTTTCGTGGGATACACGCGTGATTGCCAACCTGATGTTATCGAGAACCTTTTCTGCTCAGGTTACTGGTATGTACAGCGCCCCGCAGGTAATGGCTCAGGGTGAGCGTGCTGAGGATTTTTCAGTAGATTTAGGTTTAAGAAAAACCTTTTTGGACAAGAAATTTAGTCTCAATGTGATGGTTCGAGATTTGCTCAATTCCAGAAAAATGGGCTCTACCAGTTGGGGCGATGGTTTTTACCAGGTTTCTGAAAATCGCTTCAGTGGCCGTATGATTGGATTTACGGTTACTTATAATTTTGGAAATATGAAACCAAAACCTTCCGGGAAGAAAAATGGTAATACAGGGGAGTCTGTTGATGAAGGTATGGACATGGAATAAAAAACATATAATCAACTGTTATTCAACGCTTCGTTAAACACGAAGCGTTTTTTTTGCGATAAATTGAATATAGTATTCATAGGAAATAACTTAAAAGCTTGTGTTTATCCCAAGGCTCAATTATATATTGTAATGGGAATTGCTTAAAGTGCATTCTTTGACGTATGATTAATGTGTACTTTATAGCATTTAAGAAATTGTAAGATGAACTTAATGTAGATAGAATTGTTCTAGTAATAGATTTTCCAACGCAACAACTATTTATAATTGGTATTCTTTGTATCTTTCATATTACAGAACAGACAAATAAATTCAATCAACAAAGAATTAACGCAAGATTTGAAGTATTTAATAGTTGTGCGTAAAAAATCCGGATTAATTGTGTGTGAATTAAAAAAACGGGGCAATGTGAATTGTCCCGTTCTTTAATATTAGAAAGGTATTTGATTATTTTGAAGCAAATTCGAATACTACTTGCTGCATCCAGTCGTAATTTTTTTCCTGGCTTTGCAGCAACTCAAATTGCGCAATTGTGCGCTGCCAGTTATGTTCTCCATGCTGTATTTTATAATAAGTGTCTCCGTTCAGATAATCTGTAAAGAAACGAACTGTCTGCATATAACTCAGAAGTTTTACACCCAGAGCAAGATTTCCCAACTCTGATGGGGTCAGAAAAGTTGCTTTTTCAAGATAACCCTTAGTGTATGCTTTGAAAATTTCAAAGTTAACACCGATATTTTCCGGGTTCACATCATCCTCTGCACCCGTATTGGCTGCGGTACGCATAAAATCGCCAAAATCAGAAAGAACAAACCCCGGCATTACTGTATCCAGATCTACAATACAGATTGGCTCATCATTATCGTCGAAAAGCATATTATTAACTTTCGTATCGCAATGGTTGATGCGTTTGGGAAGTTTACCTTCGCGGTGAAGTCGTTCCGGAACACACATCTCATCTGCGCGTTTCTCAATTTCATCTACCATCCATTGAGTTTTTTCCAGACGACCAGCTGCATTCTTCTTTACAGCTTCTCTGAATTCTTCCAGCCGGAACTCCATGTTATGAAAATTCGGAATAGTTTCAATCAAATCGTCGTGTGGAATATCCGATAACATAGCCTGAAAGTCACCAAATGCCACTCCGGCTTTGTAAGCAAGTTCAGGATTAATCACATCGTAACTTTTTGTATTCTTAATGTGAGTATATACCCGCCAGTAATTACCATCAGTATCTTCGTAAAAAAGCTTACCGTCTTTAGCCGGAATGATTTGAAGTACCTTTCTGTCAAGGTTATCAACACCTCTTTCACTAAGTTTCTTACGTAAATGATCGGTTACCAGGCTGATGTTTTGTTGTAATCCGGCCACATTTTTGAAAATATTGTGGTTAATTTTCTGAAGGAAATACCATTCATTGTTAGGATCTTTACTCTCTACAATAAATGAATCGTTAATAAATCCGATTTTCAACGGGCGTATAGTTCCTATCTCGGATTTTAACTGAAATTGTTCGGCAATTTTTTTCATGATACTTATTATTAATAGAATTTAAGCAACAAAAATAAGGATTTCTAATGAAATGAATGTCATAATTATGTTCTAAAAAATTATTTATTAAGACAATCGTACCAGCAAAAAGACCTGTGAAAAGAAGAATTTTACAGCTTTCAATAATAACTCAGGTGTTTCTTGAAAATTCTTGAGAATTTATTTAACATAAAACAGGCTGATATATAGTTGCTTGTGATGAAATATGTGTTTTATAGCATATTTATTTGTGATTTTATTTGTTCACTTTAAAAACTTTGTTTACCTTTGCACCCGCTTTGAGAGAGAA
>DAONDU010000075.1:0-12377 GCA_035402725.1 Paludibacteraceae bacterium
TTCTTAATGCCGCTCCAACAGCTTATGCCGTTACCGGATCAGGTTCTTATTGTCAGGACGGATCAGGTCTTGCGGTCGGTTTGAGCAATTCGGATATTGGTGTAAATTATCAGCTTTACAGTGGTGAAACTGCAGTTGGGTCACCGGTTTCAGGAACTGGTTCGGCTATTAGTTTTGGAAATCAAACTGCGGGTACTTATACTGTTACCGCCACTAATGCTACGACATTAATCACAGGCTCAATGACCGGAAGTGCAGTTATTACGGCCAATCCGCCAGTCACACCGGATGTAAGTATTGAAGCAAGTTCCAACCCGGCTGCAACAGGAGCTTCTGTTACCTTTACCCCAACACCGGTGAACGGCGGATTGAATCCTGCTTATGAATGGTTTGTAAACAATGTTTCAGTTGGAACCGGTGAAACCTATTCATATATACCGACTGACGGAGATCAGATTTATACAAAAATGACTTCAAATGACACCTCACCCTGCCTGACCGGAAATCCAGCAACATCCAATACCATCACCATGTCGGTAAGTCCGGGAACCGGATTTTCAAATGAAAAAGCTTTAAGAATTAATACTTATTCCACCAATAAAGCCATCTACATTGACTGCCCTATTAAGATCAAACAACTGAGTGTTTTCAATATGCTGGGTTCTGTGATTGCCATGGAAGAAAATGTTACCGGACTGAGAAAGATAAACCTAAACAGTTTCCCCAATGAATGTTACGTTGTAAAAGTTGTTACCGATAACAATGTAACGACACAGAAAATTCTTTTAAAATAATTGTTCAATAACTTTTATACCTGGAAATAATCAGCCCCCAAATCACCTGACAGGTTTTTTGGGGGCTGACGGTTTATATAAACTGCTAATTTATAACCGATTGATACATATGATGCATTATTTTATACGGTGACCTGTCAACTGATAGCTTACGCCATAGGGTGTTTCATCGTCTTCAAACTGCATTTCGAAATAAATACTGTCATTATTGATGATACGACCATTCAGCACTTTCACTCCGGTACTCTTTCCTGTTACTGTGCTCACGGAGTGTTGTGTCTGGAATGTGTTATCGGCAGTTTTTACTGCAGCTTTCACATTAAAATCCCAAAATTTTCCTTCGTAATCGTTGATATAGATTGAGTCTTTGCCCGATGCGGTAGTGTAGGTTCTGACAGGAAAAGTGCCGAACACATTGGTACCGTTGATATAAGCTTTCACCATCCATTCGCCTTCCACTTTATTGGCCGGTAGATTTTCGTATTCCAGGTTCTGTTCGCATGATGCCATCACTATGGTCATCACTATTATGAAAATATAACTTAACTTCTTCATCTGCTGTGGGATTCTATTTATTAATTAATTGAAATTTTTTGAGTTTTAACTTTTTGGCCATTATTCACAGTTACGTTGTAGTCTCCCGATGTCAGGGTAGCTTCAACTACCGTGTGGTAACTTTTTATTTTCTGGAATGCTAATTTCTGACCTGCTGCATTGAATACGGATACTGTGGCATCAGATGCAACGCCACCGTTGCAGTTAACGAAAATAATATTGCGATTATTTTTGTAAATGGTGGTAGCTTGTTCGTCGACCAGCATATTGTTGCCCGTATTAATGCCTGTAGTAACTGTTATGGTTCTGAATATCAGACTTAAGGCCTTGGTAGTTCCGGCTTCAGCTGTAAAATCATAGGATGTGGTTCCATCGGTCAGGTTAGTTTCATTTCCGGTTTCAAGGTCTTTGAGAATTACACTTACCCCCGATGCCAGATTGGTTATTTCGTTGGCTTTGATTGAAAATGTGGTCGACATAGCATTGTTAGCAGCAAAAGTCAGCGGTATTTCTGTATCCAGTGGAAGTGAGTTCATCCCGTTTATCACCAGATTTTCATTATCTATGGTAGTGTAAATATCCGGTACTTTTGAAGTGCTGCCGTTCATTCCCTTTGATGAATCGTAATCATCGTAACTGTTGGAGGCTGAAGCATCGGTATAAATTACAGTCTCATCCGAATTAGTGCCATTTGATGCTATCAGTCGTATAAGTTGTCTTTCGGCATTATTGGCCGCAGGAGCTCTGAATACATTATCGGCCACATCGCGGTGAGTGCGCTGAGCATTGTTAATTGTAAAAGTAGAAGACGTTTTTCCCTTTCTAACCTTTACCCAGAATGCCTGCATGGGAGCTACCACCCCTGTTACAGCCAGTCCGCTATTACTTGTAAACACACCGCTTTTGATATTATAAACATCAAACAATGAAGTGGCATCCTTGCTTCTGTACCAAATGGTGGGTTCAATGTCAGCCGTCGATAAGTTATTCAGATTTAGATATGAAGGATAGGGATTGCCCAACATGTTGAAACCGGCATTTGTGGTGTTCGATGTACGTGTCAACGGTAATGAAAGATTACCGTTATTTATTGTTCCGTTGAAAGCAATTGTTCCATTTGTTATGGTCAAATTGGCCAGATAGCCTTTCAATGTAGTCATTGAGCCGGTAGCAGTCACCCATTTTGCTGTAGGTTCACTGTAAGTAGTAACACTGGTAGCGGTATTGATAGCCGAAATTAAAGCGGCGGTTACCGGACTGGATATGTGGCAATTAAGTCCATCTGTGAGATATTGTTGAATGTTGTAGGTACCGGTACCTGCGAGGGTAGCCGGAGTGAGCAACGAAGCTGTTCCTTTGGTGTTATCTGACAGCAAACTCACGTTGCCATTATTGGTAAGTGTGGTTGCCACGGTAATTTGACTGCCTGCGCCAACTTTAAGGTTAGAGCCTGCATTTATTGTCATATTACTTACTGTCAATACGGTAGAAGTAGCTGACTGTAATTCAACTGTGGAATTATTCAATACCTGCAGTTGATCAATAGCCTGTGTCGGTACATTGTTAACGACTACACTACCACCGGCGCTAAACTGAAGTACATCCTTGGCTGTAGGACTTGTGCGGGCAGGTGTCCAGTTGGATGCAACGGCAAATGAAGCCGGAGAAGTCTGATTCCACACATAGGTTGGTGCAGTATTAACGAGTGCTCTCCCGAGCAATTGTGCAGGAAGTATGGCTGCATTTAAGCTTGCATTGTATATATTGGTACCCTGACCGGCAATAATTCCCACATTAGCAGCAATCCACCAGTTATTTAATTGACCGCTGCTGTTTTTGTAATTTATTTCATTGTTAGTGATGACATTATCATGTGATGCAGCAATATCTTCGTACCAGTTGCAGCCAACAATACCCACATTGGTAAAAGATTGTTGTTTGGCATACACTTTATTGTTTCTCAACACATTATGATGTCCGCCTGAAATGGCTATGCCGTATTGACCGGGATCAACCAAAACATTATTTTCGGCTGTCTGGTATGAGCCATTCACGTCACCCAGGTTTATACCACCTCCCGAAGGTGAAGGACCGCCACCGCGTATCCAGTTATTGGTAATCATAATCGGGCTTTCGGGAGTACCTGCCGATCCGTCGTTCATATTGATGAGATCTTCCGGGGCACTTTCGCCGGGAATATTTTCGCAGGCATTGTAACTTACGCTGTTTCCTGCACCGGTAACCCTGATAAACTGAACCATCGATCCTGCTATATCGCCTCCCTGCGAAGTTCCCAATATGTTTTTCACATCGTTGTACTCAAATTTAATATTACCGGTACATGTAGACGCCAACATGGCAGATGCGAGATTTTCGAATGTACAATTGGTAATCGTAATATTTTTACAACCGAATAAATAGATACCCAGATATTTAGGGGACGCGGTAAATTTACAATTTCGTATAGTAACGTCACTGCAATTCCAAAGCGTTATGCTATGACCGGTGGTATTATTAAATGACTTACCTTCGATAACCATATTTGTTTTAGCCGAGTACTCCATACGCGAAGAACTTACGTAAGAGCCGGTGTAAGTGGATCCCTGACCATAAGACAGGAATGAGAGCGTTGAAAATATCAGTACACCTAATACCGAAAATTTTCTCATCAGTTGGTTTCTTTTCATCATGTTAAAATTAATTGTTATTTATTTAATTGTTCTTAAAATTATCTCTTTGGACACAAAATCTCCCCTATCAAATGTATTGAATTTAACTATAATCCTCAATATGTGTTATTTACACATACGAAAGTCTTTATGGTTTAGGAAATTTGCGTGAAAAAATTAAGGTAGGTATGATTCATAAAATTCATGTGATTTCAAAAAAACGTCTGGTTTTTTTCCCTTCATTTATTCTATTTCTTTGCAATGCAGACAACCAAACAGAGAAAAATTCAAAACTTAAAACCGTGAATAATTTAATTTATTGTATATCTGATAATTATTAACCTTGTTAAATCTTAGCGTTCGTTGAATAGCTCAATTCGTTCCGATGATTTTAATAAATTTATTCTGTACAAAATTAGTAGGTTTTATTTGTTAATAAATTACACAATTTCGGAAATGATTTGCATAATTTTCAGTTCATCAACCATTTAACACATCTGTAAAATATAATAACTTTTTATTTATGCAGCATTCTGCGAGCGAATGCTCCATAAAAAAATAAAACCTGACAAAAGTATTTTCTTTTGCAGGTTCAATAATTACACAATTTCAGAAATTTATTACACAATTTTCAGTTATTCAGGATATTAAAACCAACTATCCGCAAAATTGCAATAATACAGGGTACTATTGATGAACAGATGGAGATCCATATTGACTGAAAAGGGCAAAAAAGGGGCAGAAACACCAAAAAAAGCAGTTCAATCATCCTATGTCGCGAATTATCATTTTTCGGTGTTTCATATATTTGAAAAATGACGGGGTTAATCCTGTAACTTTTTTGAATTGGTTGGAAAGGTGTGACACGCTGCTATAATTGAGCAGGTATGAAATCTCCGTGAGGTTCAATTCGTCGAATATGAGTAATTCTTTTACCCGTTCTATTTTTTGGTTAATGGTGTATTGCTCAATAGTAACTCCGGTAACTTCGGAAAACAGACCGGAAAGATAAGGGTAATCATAATTTAATTTATCGCTGAGATAAACCGACAAATTAGTTTTTGGCTGCAATTCCGTTTTTTCGATTGTTTCGTTTATCAGGTTTTTTATTTTTTGAACGAGCAGTGCTTTTTTATCATCTATCAGTTCCAGTCCGGCGCTGACCAGACCTGATTTCAGGGTTTCCAATTGATCGTAATTGATATCCTCTGTTATCTCCAGTTCACCTTTTTCCATCTCACCATAGTGAAGTCCGAGTTTATCCAACTGATCCTGCATCTCCTTTTTACACTGGACGCTGAGCATGTATTTAATATAAAGTTTCATGTGTTTTTTGGCTTAATATTTGATTGATATAAGGCATTGTTTCTGGATTTAGCTGATTAATCCCCTAATTGAAAAATATCTAACAAAATAATGAACGAAGATTGTGTCAGTGGTTTATATATCCTGATACAGGGTTTATGGTATTATTTTTTTCTAAAGTGTTAACTGTGATGTGCACTGGAGGTCCCAGTATGCAGTATTCAGGATTTTCCACGGTAAACCAAATATCATAACTCTTATTTTCGGCCAATAATGGTATTGAAGCCTCATATTCTGTTTGAGCAATATCGCACTTAATTTTTCCTTTCACATTCCATCCGAGCGGTTTTCCGGATGTGTCCCTGCCTTCTTTGATCTGAGCTGATGTGGGTGAAGCAGAACCTGCAGGCAGAATCACATAATAGGAAATTCCTTTATCCAGTGTATTGACACAGAGTGTAAATCCATCCGACATAATGGCTGATACAACCGGCCATCCCGGTGTCCAGTCAGGAGCTTTTTGATGTGCTCTCCCCCATATTTGTGGCGGCAGTATGGACTTATTTAATTCCCGGTTGAATAAATTGGTTTCCCAGCCATCGATTTTTCCGCAGTTACCTCCGTTCCAGAGAGGATTTGCTTCTCCATTTTTGTTTACATAATTTATTTCGTTATCAGCCACTTCAATATCCTGACATTTTACGTCCTCATTCGTATACCAGTTACATACAGTAATGCCCACATTACTGAATGGCAGCTTATTACCAACTATTTTATTGTTTTTGATTTTCAGATGATCTCCTCCGGAAATGCCTATTCCATACTGCCCGGGATCGACCAGGATATTTTCTTCGGCCGTCTGGTATGAGCCACCATTGTCTCCAAGATTTATTCCTCCGCCCGATTCGGAAGGACCTCCCCCCTTCAGCCAATTCCCGACAACCCGGATCGGACTTTCCACCCTTCCGTGCGAATTAAAAAGATTTATTATGTCTTCGGGGGCACTTTCGCCGGATACATTTTCGCACACATTATAACTGATGCTGTTACCGGCACCCGATACACTGATAAACTGAACCATTTGTCCCCATGATTTTTCACCACCACGCGAATATCCAAGAATGTTTTTCACATCATTGTATTCAAACCTGATATTGCCTGTACAGGTGGACGCAATCATGCCTGATGCTACATTTTCGATTACACAGTTAGTAATGGTAATATCAGAACAACGGTATAAATAAATTCCCAAATTGGATATTGCCGGTCCCAGTTTACAATTTCTGATGGTAATATGGCTACATCCATAAAGAGCAATACAGGGATCTTTAACATCAACTATTTCAACGCCTTCAATTATAAGGTTTTTGGTATCCACATACCTTAAGGAGGGAGATTTTTTATACAATCCTGTATAGGCTGATCCCTGTCCGGCTACAAAACAATGAATTAAAAAAAATAAAACCGGAATAATTGTTGATTTCTTGCTCATCTTTACCGGATATAAATTCATATCATTCTGAAATGCAGACACTTATTCCACATTAATCAGTTCGACCGTCATTCCTATTTTTTATCATTTAAAAAACAAATTATTCAGAGCCTTTGTTCAGCATTTCAGTGATTATATAGACTGCTAAGAATTTATATTAAAAAACATATTATTTTCAAATTCTTTTGATTTATAATAAAATACAGATCTAAACTTTTAATGGTTTTAACGTGTTCTATCATAAAAAATAAAATTGCCCCAAAGGAGCAATACTAAGCACAAAGAAACATATCTGCCTGATAATGCTTAAAACAAACAACAAGCACTCGGTTAATAATACGTGAAAGAATTATACTAACTTTTCAAATAAAAAAACCAACGATGAATAAAACAACTTACAAGAATATGTTTTTATTGGCAGGCATACTTTTTATCAGTTCCTGCTCTGGGGTAAAAAACATTGCGTATTTTGAAAAATCGGACAACAAATCCAAATTATCGGTTAATACGAACCCATCTTCGGGTCTGTTTGATGCCCGTATCAAACCAAAAGATATGCTTTCCATTACTGTTGTGAGTTCGGAGCCCGAAGCTTCGCGAATCTATAATCTGGTTACCCCGCAAACAGAAACACCCACTGATGCCGGCTCACTTTATTCACAACCAAAACTGCAAAATTACCTGGTTGATAATGACGGGTATATAAATTTTCCTGTATTGGGAAAAATTCAGGTCAAAAATCTTACACGCAAAGAGTTGGAATTAACACTTCAGAAAATGCTGGCACCAGCTTTCACCAAAGAAATGCCGATCATTACCATACGTATCAATAACTACTCGGTAAATATACTTGGAGAAGTGCTAAAACCGGGAAAATACGAAACCGGTAATGACCGAATGACGATACTCGAAGGCCTGGCATTAGCCGGCGATATGACCATATACGGTCGTCGCGACAACGTAAAGGTACTGCGGGAAGATGCCGAGGGAATAAAAAAATACATCACCCTTAATCTTAATGATAAAAATATAATCAACTCTCCGGCTTATTTTCTGGAACAGAATGATGTGGTTTATGTAGAACCGAATAAATCGAAATCAAATTCAGCAAACTTCGGTGCCGCCGAAACTTTTAGACTTTCCTCATTATCCGTTGGATTGACACTTACAAGCCTGGTTTTGACGGTGTATTCCATTTATAAAAAATAATAGCAGGTTTATTAATTGAATTTTTAGGTGATACAATGAGTAAAAAAAAATAATATGAATAAATACTCTGAAAAGGAAGATGAATTCAATCTGTTGCCGGAGCCACCCATTGATTTATTAGGAATACTGATTAAGTATATTTCCTACTGGAAGTGGTTTGTACTTTCGCTGATAGTATGTGTAGCAGTAGCTGCTACATATCTTAAATTTACTCTGCCAAGTTACGGCATCAAAACATCTGTATTGATTAAAGATGACGTAAAAGGCAGTGGATCGGTGGAAATGAGCGTATTCAAGGACATGAGTATCATTACACAAAAAAACAGTGTAGATAATGAGCTTGAATTATTGAAAAACTCATTGATTTTTGAGAAAGTGGTACGTGAACTTGGGGTCTATGCCACGTATTATCAAATCAGCACTTTGAGTTTAATTCAAAAGTTGGGAATCAACAAACTCATTCCCGGTTTAGGCAAATACAGGAGCTATGTGCTTTACGGAGATGAAAGCCCCATCCTGGTCACTTTACCCGACAGCATTCTGAAAAATTTTAACGAACCCGTCAGCTTTCAGGTACTGGTTCACCCCGATGGGAAGTGCGAATTTACCGGTACGTATAACGAAAATCCTTACACGGTTAATGCCTTTATTTCGGATAAAGAAGTGAAATTACCCTTTGGGAGAATAAACCTCAGGAAAAGCAATCTGAAACTGCATGATGATATGCAGATAGAGGTAAATCTTGAAAATCCGATGACAATAGCCGATCAGTTTTTGAAACAAATCAAGATGGAACTGGCCTCAAAAGGATCATCGGTAGTGAATTTGTCAATGGTAAGTTCAAATGTTGCACTCGGTAAAGATTTTCTGAGAAAATTCATCGAAGTATATAACCGGGAAGAAATGAATGACCAACTGGAAATGGCCAATAAGACCTCACAACTGATAGAAGAGCATCTCAACTCACTCAGCAAAGAACTTAATACCGTAGAATCGCAGGCCGAAAACTACAAACAATCACAGGGAATAACGGATCTGGCAGCTCAATCAGACATCTACAATGCTCAAACGGCCGATGCGCAACAAAAAAGACTTGAATTGGAAACACAATTGGGTATTGTGTCCAACCTGAAATCCTATGTTCAGAATAATCAAAGTCACGACCAGCTTCTTCCCGCCAATTCGGGAATAAAAAGCAGTGGTCTGAACGATATGATCAGTAATTACAACAAACTGGTCCTGGATAAGAACAGATTATCACGTATTGCATCTGGTAGTAATCAGGCCATGGTAGATCTGAATAATAAAATTGAAAATACTTATAACACTGTAAAATCCAGTTTGGAAAACGAGGAGAACAACCTGCAGATTGCACGCAGGGACATTCTGTCACAATACTATCAAACCAGTGCACGCATCAGAGCGGTACCCCGTCAGGAACGGCAATACACTGACATAAAACGCCAACAGGGAGTGAAAGAAGGACTATTTTTATATTTACTTCAAAAAAAGGAGGAAAAATACATGAATATGTCGGCTGTTGCTCCCAGCACCAAACTGATTGACACGGTTCGGTATGCAGGTCCCGTTGCTCCACGAAAGAAAATTATTCTGTTCTCCTCATTGCTCATTGGCCTGCTCATACCCGTAATTGGAATAAAGATCAGAGATTTGATGCGCTATCAGATCGAAAATAAGGAAGAACTGGAGGCATTTTCCACCGTGCCGGTGCTGGGCGAAATTCCAAAAACAGATCAAACAGGCAATGTGTTGGTCAAAGAAAACAGTACCGACAGTTTCACCGAAATGGTCAGACTTCTCAGGGCAAATGTTCTTTTTGTGATGGACGATCCGGATAAAAAAGTGATCAACCTGCTATCGAGTGTGAGCGGCGAAGGAAAGACTTTTGTGACCATCAATCTGGCTATAAGTCTGGCATTACTCGACAAAAAGGTGCTGATCATTGAACTGGATATACGTAAACCCAAACTGAGTGAATATATGGGTATCGAAAATATAACAGGCATTACTCTCTATCTTTCCGGACAAATCAGTCAGAATGAACTTGTGAAACCAACTGGAATTCACCCAAATCTATCTATTATCACTGCCGGAACTATTCCTCCTAACCCCAACGAACTGCTGGCCAAACCGGCGCTGGATAAACTCATTGACGATTTGCGGCAAAACTTCGATTATATAGTCATTGATACAGCTCCCATTGGCGTGGTTTCAGACAGTTTCCTGCTCAACAGGCTCACCGATGTTACATTATATGTAGTTCGGGCTGAATTTACTCCCAAAAAAGATATTGAAGATGCTACCATTTTGTATAAAAAGAAAAAACTCAAAAACATGTACTTCGTGCTGAACGATGTGGACCTTAACAAACACACCTATCGCTACGGATATGGCAAAAAATACGGATATGGCTATGGTTACGGCAAAACCAGGCACACTTACGGCTATGAAAGCGAAACAAAAAAAAGCTGACATTCGGGGCTAATTGTAATTTTTCTCATTAGAAAATTAAAAAAATGCAGACACTACGCGGAGCCCGCATCATTGACCTCCCCAAAACATTAGACCGCCGGGGAAATCTATCGGTAATAGAGGAATTGAAAAATATTCCTTTTAAAATAAAACGTACCTACTGGATATACGATGTGCCGGGAGGTGAAGTGAGAGGCGGACATGCCTACAAGGTAAACCAGGAATTTATCGTAGCCCTGTCGGGCAGTTTTGATGTCATTCTGGACGACGGGAAAGAGAGAAAGACCTTTTCGTTGAACCGCTCGTATTACGGATTGTACGTTCCCAAAGGAGTGTGGCGGCAAATGCAGAATTTTTCAACCAATTCACTGGCACTGATACTGGCTTCGGCCAAATATGATCCGGACGATTACATTTTTGATTACGAGTTATTTAAAAATTCGGTATTATGAGAAAAACAACCGTATATGATTGTTCCATCATTGAGATTGACAAGCATCATCATGAAAAAGGAAATCTGAGCGTCATCGAAAACGGAAAAACCATCCCTTTCAGCGTGAAACGGGTGTATTATCTGTACGATGTTCCGGGTGGCGAGTCACGGGGCGGTCATGCACACAAGGAACTCAAACAGTTTATTGTAGCCGTTAGCGGAAGTTTCGACGTAAAGCTGGACGATGGCTTTCAGAAAAGAACCTATACAATCAACAGACCCTACGAAGGTTTGCTGGTAGTACCCGGTATCTGGCGGGAACTGGATAATTTTTCATCAGGTTCAGTATGTCTGGTACTCGCTTCCACCGAATATTCGGCGGAAGATTACATTAGAGAGTATGATAAATTTATTGAATACAAAAACATATGATAAGCCACCTCTCCGATGTGCTGAGCACTAAAATTGGTAAAAACACCAAAATCTGGCAATTCTGCGTGATACTTCCAGATGCCGAAATAGGAGAAAACTGCAATATTTGTGCACATGTATTGATTGAAAATAAAGTAAAAATAGGTAATAATGTAACGATAAAATCCGGAGTTCAGTTGTGGGATGGTATAACCATTGAAGACGATGTATTTATCGGACCAAACGCAACATTCACAAACGAAGCCGTACCACGATCCAAAACCTATGATCACACAAAATTGAAAAAAACTTTGATAAAAAAAGGAGCATCAATAGGTGGTAATGCCACTATTCTTCCTGGTGTAGAAATCGGTGAATATGCATTTATTGGAGCCGGGAGTGTGGTTACCCGCAATATTCCACGAAACACCTTGTGGTACGGAAATCCGGCCCGGCAAAAAGGATATATTACCAACGATGGCATACTGCTGGATATGCATAAAAAGGATAAAGATGGCAATTTTCATGAACTAAACTCAATGTGATGATAAAATTTCTTGATCTGCAAAAAATCACTCAAAAGTATTCAGCGGAAATACATGAGGCAGTGGCCGGAGTTATAGACTCCGGTTGGTATCTTACAGGTATCGAAAATCAAAAATTCGAAGCAGTTTACGCCGGTTTTATAGGGACAAAATACTGCATCGGAGTAGCCAACGGGTTGGATGCACTACGTCTGATTTTACGGGCTTACATTGAAATGGGACTAATGAATACAGGCGACGAAATCATCGTTCCGGCCAATACATTTATTGCTTCAATCCTTGCTATTACTGACAATGGCCTGGTTCCTGTGTTGGTGGAACCGGACATTAATACGTATCAGATTGATGACAGAAAAATTGAAGATGCTATCACGCCAAAGACAAAAGCGATAATGATAGTTCATCTGTACGGCCAGTGTGCATATACCGATACGATTGGCAGTATTTGTAAAAAATATAATCTCAAACTGA
>DAONDU010000076.1:0-12366 GCA_035402725.1 Paludibacteraceae bacterium
CCGGAAATCCGTCAATAACATATAACGGAGAGTTGTCCTGAGTCACAGAGTTTTTTCCGCGGATAACGATGTTCATATTATTTCCGGGTGAACCTTCGGATGATGAAACATTGACGCCGGCAACCCGACCTGCTAATGCCTGGTCGAAAGTTGGTACAGGAGCTTTCAGCATATCTTCAACGTTTGCTTTGGCAACAGAACCTGTAATATCTTTACGTTTCATATCCTGATAACCCACAACAACAACTTCATTGAGAAGTTTTGAGTTATCTGTCAATGTAACCAACATTGGTTTGTTTCTCTCAACTGTTTTCTCAATTGTTTCGTAACCGATAGATGAAAATATCAATACATCAGTTGGTTTACTCACATTGATACCAAATTTTCCGTTAATATCTGTAACGGTGCCCTGAGTTGTGCCTTTCAATCGTACGGTTACGCCAATGAGGGTAGCTCCGGTTTCGTCAACTACTGTTCCTGTAATGTTTATCTGGGCAAAAATGCCAACAGAAAATATCAAGAAAAGTAATAGTAAGTGAATTCTTAGTTTTTTCATGAATATTTATTAATTTGTTATTTACAATATAATAATGGCTGGTAACTTCCTTACTGATTAACAAAAAAATGATTAAGCCGCTAAAAAGTTGAACTTATTTTTATTTTTCAGTTATTCAACCACTACTTTTTTAGCCAGATTATTTATCCGGACGATATATATACCTTTTTCTACTGGAACTATAAATTGAGGTGTGTCGGCTTTTTTGTTGAAGATTAAATTACCAGTTATTGTGTATACACTAACTTTGTCATTCTGGTTAATTTTTGAGAATATAATCTTGTTTTTGGTAGCAAATACACTATAAACATAATCAATATTTTCCAGTCCCGAAGTTGACGACCATACGGCATACAGCTTCAATGATTTTACCAACGGATGTGAATGCCAAATACCTGCAGCATCTATTTTGTCAGTAATATCTACCTCCTGACCATCGAATGAAGTTAAATCATCACTACCTGTAATGTAAGCAGCTTTCAATAGTTTATAACCTGGTTTTGCTTCGAACAAAAAGTCCGAAACAGTTCCTTCCGGGTAACCCAGAATTGTTCCGTCAGGTAATTGCGTAGCATTTGAATCATAAACAGTTCCGTTGGTATTCGTGCCTTCACCAATAAGCATTTTACGGTAAGGTAATTCGTAAGCTCCCATATCATATTGTGCTGATGCAGTTGGATGACCTTGCGGACGTTGTACACCCAAATAATCTAAATTTGTTGCAACTAATGTTTTACCAATATTCAAACAGGGTGAATTGTATTTAATTCTCCAGTCTGCCGAGTCTAATGATAGAATTTCTTCATCAGCTGCAGCTGTACCCCTGAAACGGGTTACATGATAGAATTTTGGTCCGGAACCAACTGTTCCCGGTGCAGGATCTGTAACATCTCCGTTGCTTATATTGGAAGAAAATTGAATATTTCCCGACGTTTTCCAATTCTTGTCAGTTGGTATCGGGTTATATGTGGCATTATTGTTTATTGTAGCATTTGCATTTGCAGCTCCGCTTAAACTGGTGGCAGTTGTTTCAGTAATATCTGTATACATGCCCCAGAAAATATTGTTACTCAATTCTATAGTTGCAGATGCTTCGGCTAAGTATGCACCTCCGATATTGTTGACCATCGTGCAGTTAAATACATTTCCTTTTATATAGAATGTTGTTAAGCCGCTGTTGTTTGATATTATACAATTCGTAGCTGTATTGGTTGCACTGTTGGCATAAATCGCAGCGCCTGCTTTTGGTGTTCCTGAATCTTCTGATTTGTTATTTACAATGTATAAATTTTTCAGGTACGTGAATCCAACACCTTGTACGTTGATACCACCACCACGAATGGTAGAGGAGTTTTTTTCAATTTTACAATTTTCAACCGTTGTTTCATTTCCGGATGCGGTGTTAATGTATATTCCACCTCCGCCATTTGCATTTGTTGTTTGTCTGTTGTTGTAAATCCAGCTATTCTTTACAGTTTCTCCTGTCATGTTCAATCCTCCACCGGCACCATCCAATGCTGTTGAATTTTGAATTACGCAGTTCTGTATGACCATGTTGTTTCTTACCACAGCTGCTCCTCCCGATTTACTCAGAGTGGTTCCAATACCATTTCCATTCGTCAAAATAAAACCATCCACTATGGTAGCCATATCGAAGTTTGAAGCAGTTTCAATCAACCGGCAATTATTTGCAGTCAATATCGTCGAATTGGTAAATTCCCAGGGTTTGCCGTTTGTCAATTTTGTACGTTGATCTACAGCTGTTTCTGTACCAGCAAAACTTCCATAGAGACTTATACTGTCAGACATTACAATTGCTGTACCTATCGTATAATCCCCTGCAGCTACCCACACATCCTTACGTGCAGCTTTATCAGCACGAGCTGTGTTAATGGCTGTTTGAATATCTCCCATAGCATTTGCCCATGAAGTACCATCGCCTGCGCCACCCGGTTTTACATACACAATACCGTTTTTCTGTTCTGCCATTGCTGTCATGGATAACAGTACAACTAATGATAATAATAATTTTTTCATATTAATTAAATTTGATAGTTTTAGTTAGGATAAATCCAGACACAGATTTTGGCTGTGTCTGGATTACTGTGTGATTTTTTATAGATAGATTATTTAACAATGACTTTTGTTGCCTGATCAGCCGCGCGTACAATGTAAATGCCTTTTGATACATGTAGCGAGATATTGGATGCATTTGCATTGACTTCTTTTACTTTAGCTCCCAATGCATTGAATACTATTACTTTCTCACCGATATTTATTCCTTCTATTGTTATTTGATTACTTGACGTAAAGCATTTAAAAGTACTTTTCAGATTTGACAAGTGGGTACCCGGATCTGTTTCAAATGTGACATTCAGAGTCGAAATTCCTGTTAGTGCCGGAGCGGTGTATACATTTTCAGAAAGTTGTGATGTTACATCTGTACCGTTATATGAAACAGCAGAAATTTTATAACCTGAATTGGGAGTAATCGTATAATTCATTGCGATCCCTTTAGGTTGAGCGATGATATCTCCTGATGTATAAGAATTGACTGTTCCACCTGTGTTAAATGTAACTGTAATGTTGCAATAAGGAAGTTCATAAGCGCCAATGTCATAAGCACTTCCCTGCGGACGGGCAAGACCTAAAAAATCAGTAGTGGGAACACCAGCAATTGAGTTGCTTGCAGCATTAAGTAGTGGGGATTTATACGTAATAGTCCAGTCATTATTCAATGGATCTGCAAAATAGGGATAGTTCGTTTCTGAAATCAATGTATCTAATTGGATATTGTCAGCTACAGTCCAGTTTGGGAATGTCGGGATTGTAATCGATGCGTTGTTTTTGTATTCAACTCCGGCCACATCTACCCCTGATACTGTTGCTTTTGATTTGTTTTTGGCCCAAAACACACTATTGTAAATTTGTGCGTCTTTTGTTGCAGTATAAACACCACCTCCCTCATTGTTTACTATTGTCGAATTATAAACAGCTGCTCCTCTTAAATATAATGCAGACTTGGTTTTATTGCCGTAAAAAACGCAGTTGATAATTTTATTGGCTTTGTCTGTGTCAACCTGAGTGTAAATAGCACTGCCATTACCAGCTGCATCATTGTTTATAAATTTGCTATTGATAATTGTGGCTACAGTACTCTGACTTCTTATTGCACCACCTTGTTTGTTAGCTCCCGTTATGGCTTTGTTGTTTTCAAATAAACAACCTGAAACAACTGACGCTCCTACTCCTCCGATATGAACAGCACCACCTAAATTTGCTGAATTATTGTAGAAATAAGAATCATAAACTTCACCTCCTGCATTCATAAGTATAGCTCCACCTTGCCCCGTAGCATTGTTTTCCAAAAACTTACTATTTCTGACAACTACTCCTAAACGCGTCGTTAATCCGGCACTGTTCCCTGATATATATCCTTTTGTAAAAGTGATTCCGTCAATTAATGCTGTTCTGTTACTGGCACAACCCCAGATTGCAGTTGCATTATTACCATCAAGTGTTGTTTCATTGCTAAAATCCCAAGGATTACTACCTTTAATACGTTCATCAATTGTTGTTTCGTTTCCCGCAAATCCTCCATAAATAGTGAAATTTGCAGGAATATTGAAAATGGCGTTCACCTGATAAATACCTTTTATTAACCATATCTGATCTCCTTCAGGGAAAGAAGTGAATGTTGCAGTTAACCACGCATTTAATGTTTTGCCTTCGGCTGTTAAGTCAACTAAAGTTTCACCCGCTCCCGCTGTTCGCCATGTGGCTGCTCCGGCAGATCCGGGTTGTACAAGATAACGGGTAGAAAATGCAGAGATACTGCATAGGGTGATAAGTAGTAAAATAGTAAATTTTTTCATGATGTCCAATTTTAATTTGAATGGATTAATTGTAATTTCTGCCACAAAAGTATGTGGTTATCAGAAAGGCAATGGCCCAAAAAAGTTCAAAAAAGCACCTTTTTTAGTTCGCATCTACATAAAATTGGCATGGAAAAGTTTGCATATCAGTATGGAATAATTTCGTTCAATATTTTCTCCCGATACCAGGGATCGTTGGAATCCTTTAATAAAACACTGAGCTGCCTACATAGTTTTTGAAATTCTTTCCGATGGGTGTCTGTCGATAAATTGTTTAGTTGGTATGGGTCTTTTTTGTCATCAAAGAAATTAATTCCCTTAATATTTTTCTTTCTGTCGATAGTTATAGACAAGGTATATCGTTCAGTTTTTATGCCACGGCTGAAGGGAAAATAATTTAAAACTTTTCCATCAGGATTTTTCTTGCCGTCAACATTTTGTATGTATAAAACTGCTTTTGGGGATTTTGATTTGTTGTATTTTTGTATTAATGCTGATAAATCGTGTCCCTGTACTGAAGCAGGAATTTGTTTATTAAGTCCTGCCAATGACAGCAGGGTGGGCATAATGTCAGGAGTTGACAGCAGCAAAGGGGAAATTTGAGGTTTCAGTTTTTCAGGATAGCGTACGATAAACGGAACGTTCATTGCTTCTGTATAAGGTGAATTTTTAGGGTCTTCTACGTGACTTGCCATAGTTTCACCATGATCGGAACTAAAAACAACAATGGTGTTTTTGTCAAGATCCATCTCTTTCAGAGCGGATAATATCCGGCCAAATTCGCGGTCGACACCCGTTATCGCTGCAAAATAAAATGGAGCGCATGCTTGTTTTTTCTTCAACTCAGGATTTACATTCGGACGTACCAATAAATTGTTCAGAGGTGTATCCTTGTACAAATTGTAGTCTTCAATTTCCACATCGTTTAGTGATTCATAAGGACTATGTGGCGGATTCATGCTCACCATCAGGAAAAACGGTTTGCTTTTATCCCTGACATTCTGCAAGTAATCAATAGCTTTGTCTGCTTCGTGTTTTGGCGACCACTCCCGGATTTCATGACGTTCGCCGTTTGTGTCCCAGTAATGTGGTGTTTTATGTTCATCGAATGTTCCGTATGAATACCAAAAATTAAATCCATGCCGTCTTTCAGGCGGAGTATATGCATCCCACACTGGATTTTTATCTTCTACGTACGTTCCGGGATTTTGAGGATTGTTTTTGGTTGGATAGTCAACGTGTAATTTGCCTATGTAGGCACAGTCATAACCATTTTGCGATAGTACATCACTGATTGTAACGGCATCCTGATTTAAATTGCTGCATGGACGGGTTGAGTTACAGTTCAATGATACTCCGTTGCCATCGGGATACATACCCGTGAGTAGCATTCCACGGTGAGGGCTGCTCAGAGGGCAATTGCTCTGAGCACGTGAGAATACGACAGACTCTTTGGCAAATTTATCCAGATTAGGAGTGTGAACAGGATCTGCTTTAAAATTTACGTGCTTGCTGAATGCATCTTCATTCCAGAAGTTCATAGCATTGTTGCGAAACTGATCGGGAAAGACATAAACGATGTTTGGACGGTTATAGGTTTGTCCGCAAATACCTCCTGCAAATGTTATTGACAGTAATCCGGTAAATATTTTTTGTGTGTTATTCATTTTTTTTCTGTATTTATTATGGTGTTGAAAAGCCGGTGAAGTAAATTATTTCATTTTTCTGATGATGTATTTGTATGTCCCGGTTTTGTTTTTTGACTTCGAAGTTAATGTGAAACGGTAAATTTCATTACCCCATACCTTTGAAAGCCGAACATCGCTTAAAGCTATAGTGTCTGTGCGGGATGTAAACTGATTTTTGTCATACTGTAGTTCCATTTTTCTGTTGCCGGCATCAACCAACAACTTTCCATCTGATTTCACTAATTTTCCCCATACCAGGAAATGAATTTCATTCGGGTATATAGCAGCTTTAAGGTTATATTTATCAGTTATCTCCAGCTCATTATCATTTAGTTGATATTTTCTTGTCCAACTCTGAACTGCAGCTGAATCGGAATATGCTTTTGCTATATCAAGAGAAACTGATTTTTTAACGGCATCGAACACAATATTACCGGCTTTGAAGTCCTTCCCGAATCTTTGTTCCTGCCCGTTAATATCCGGCAGATTATGATAACCGCTGCGCATTGTCCAGATACTATATCGTTCGGCTCCGAAAGTCTGACGTGTATAGGTCCCTACACCGGCATCGATAAAAACAGGCATGCCATCCAGCCACAATGAAAATGTTCCGGCATCGTTGTGATTATGGCTTTCTGCATTATAACCTCCTTTGATGGCTGCAAACAGGTTGTTTTTGTTTCTCAGATAATAAAATTGTGTTTTTGGATAAGCGGTCACTTCCGAAGTAGAAAGCATCGAAGGCGCGTTCATTAACTCCTGATAGTATTTTAATGATTCCAGTTTTCTGAACATATCGCTCAGATCGCTGTCGTCAGCAAGGGCTTTCTTACCTTGTTTGTGCACAAGATAAGATGCAAACTGTTGCATTTGACTACTGTTAATTGCTTTCCCATACCTGAAGATCAACCCTGCATCTGATGAAAATCTGGCGGATGCATCTGCGAAGTTGACAACCCAATCGTTTCCCACATAACTTTTCGAGATGTATTCACCCATATCTTTTATCATTCTATTTTCGAACAGCGTGATTTTATTATTGGTAATCCACGACAATACTTCTAAATAATCATAAAGTTTTCCGGCAGCATGTGCCCAGTAGGAAGGACCTTCTTCACAGGCTCCGTCTTCTTTTACATAGTTTATGAATTTATCCACTGAAAGCATTGTCTTATATACATCTTTGGCGTATTGTGTTTGGTCGTCCTCAAGCAATGCAATGCATTGCAATACATTGCAGTTTATCCAGGGATTCCAGTTGTTCACTAATCCATCCTGTCGCGGTTTGAAACCCATCCACCAGTAACGGTCTTCTTTTCGGTAGGGCAGAATAATTTTATTATAGAGTTCATCGTGCAGTCTTTTTGAAATCACGGGATTAACCTTGTCAAATTCGGTATGCAAAAAATAGTATGTCCAGGCAAGGAATGAACCGAAATCACCGGAACCCAGATCAATTACAACGTCGGTATGCTCGGGAAGTGTCCGCCCTGTTAGCTGCAGTGGAAGATGAGCCGAAAGTACCCACGAAGTACGTTCACACTGGTAAAAAACACCGTTAATTATTTGATTCAGAAAGCGCCCTTTTCCTTCAGCGAGTTCTGCCAGTACCAGATCTGCAAGTGCATTTATGTTAGCAGAATTTGGATTTTGCATTACATTCCTGTCACCGCTTCGTTCATACTCCAGATAGTCTGTGGCCTTGATTACTTTCCATTCATAACCAAGTTGTTTTTCGCCGCGTTTTATCAGCACGGTTTTATTTTCGGCTGTAAGCTGATCCCATCCGCCACGGTCTGAGTACGCAGGATAAGGAACCCATTTACGGTCAGGTATCAGAATTTTCGTTAGATTGTCGACAGTAGCACTCTTTGCAAGTAAATCCCTGTTGAAAGGAAACATATAGGTTTGAACTGTCAAAAGGATGAGTAGGGGAGTATAAATACGTTTCATATCTGTAATTTTATTTTTGTGTAAAATTACGGTAAAATAATGTCCATGAAGTACTATAAAAAGACACAAAAAGGGATAAAAAAGTTCAGGAAGAAAGATTAATTAAAAAATACAGCGTTTTTTTACGATCGTTGTTATTTGAGATTTATATCGGTTCGTTATCATCTTCGCTGTCAACTCCCGTGTGTTTTTTACGATAGCCGGAAGGTGAGACGCCAAACTGTTCCTTGAAACATTTGGCAAAATATTTTGGAGTGTTGAAACCCAACGTATAGGTGATATCGGCAATGTTATATTCCGGGTGGTTAATAAGCAAATCACCTGCTTTTTTCATTTTGTAATTCAGGATGAAGTCATTTGGTGTCTGACCTGTAATGCCTTTTATTTTGCTGAACAATTTAGTCCGGCCCAATGCCATTTCTGCCGAAAAGAGAATTATATCAAAATTGGGGTTATCAAGGTGTTTTTCTATTACCGAAAATGCTTTTTCAATAAATACCTTGTCCAATTCGTTCGTGGCTATAATGGCCGGTGAAATATCGGTTTGTTTACTGAATCTTTCCTGAAGTATTTTTCGTCCATTCACCAGATTGTTACAACGAGTAATTAATACTTTAACGTTGAATGGTTTTGTAATGTAATCATCCGCTCCCAACCGCAAGCCTTCTATGTTATATTCCATGGCTGTCTGGGCTGTCAGCAGCACAACGGGAATATGACAAACTGAGAAATTGTTTTTAATTCGAGCACACATTTCACTGCCTGACATGTTGGGCATCATCAGGTCACTTAAAATAATGTTGGGCTGATACTCGATGGCTTTTTTTAATCCGTCTTCACCATCAACTGCCGTGTAAATTTTATAAATCGGATCAAATATCTTTGCTAGCATCTCACGCAGTTCTGCATTATCTTCGACTATAAGCATGGAGTACGCGTTTTTGTCGGCTTTTCCTTGACTATTGATTATATCCTGCATAAATTCTTCATCGGGAATGTCAGTGTAGTCAACCCGTTGTATGTCAATATTTCCGATGTCTGTTTTTTGATCATCAGTGTAGTGCGATGAACCTTTTTTCAGTATTACAGAGAAATCAGTTCCTTTATTTTTCTCGCTGTGAACATCAATAGATGCCGCATGCAGTTCAAGAATATTCTTTGTTAGTGCCAACCCAATTCCCGTACCTTGTGATAGATTGTTGATGCTAAGTCCATTCTCAGCCTGATAAAAACGGTCGAATATTTTTCCCAGGGCTTCGGCTTCGATGCCAATACCGCTGTCAACAATATCAACAATTACATTTTCATCTGTCTGTTTAACCGAAATATCTATGGCTCCGTTTTCTTTTGTGTATTTGAATGCGTTGGATATGAGGTTGTAAAATACCTTTTGTATCTGATTCGGATCAAACCAGAGCATTATTTCCTCTTCCGTGCAATTAAAATTAAATTTGATATTTCTGTATTTAGCGTAGTCGTGAAATGAAAGGTAGATTTCTTTGAGAAAAATAATAAAATTCTGTTCGTGTACCTTAATGGTCAAAAATCCCTGCTCACTTTTCCTGAACTCCAGCAATTCGTTGATCAGATTTTGCATGTTATGTGTATTTCTCTTGATGTTCAGTATCTTATTATAAACTGACGGAGCGATGTTGTGAGTCTGCAATAGCATATCCACCTGACCACTGATTAATGTCAGTGGCGTTCTGAATTCATGCGAAATATTTGTAAAGAACCTGAGCTTTGATTGATTAACTTCTTCAAGTTGCTGTTTTTCTTTTTTCTCATATTCAAGGGATGTTTTCAACAGAAGTTTCGAACGGGTGAATGAAAGATATCTTGAAACCGCAAATACTATCACGATGATGTAGAGCAGGTAAGCTATCCATGACTGATAAAAAGGAGGTGACATTTTGATTTCCAGATTGGTGCTGTCTATAACCGATCCGTCGAGCTGTGATACTGCTTCTAAAATCAACTTGTATTTACCCGGTGTGAGGTTCATGAAATTTAACTTGTTCGAACCCAACGGAAGATTTACCCAATCTCCTGAAAGCCCTTGTAATTTATATCTGTACAACGGCTGATTGGCTGAAATGTAATTGTTTGATGCGAACTCTATGGTAACTGTTGATTGTTTGTAGTTCAGTTTGATGCTGTTGGTGTAGGGGAGGTTTTTTTTCAAAATCGAAGTTTCGTCGTCAGGCACAATAAGTTTGTTGTTTATCCATAAATCACTCAGCCTGATATTAAAAAATCGTTGAGGTAATGTAAGTTTATCCTCATAGAATGAAACCATGCCGTTCATCCCGGCCATATATATTTCACCGCTTTTCAAAACACATACTCCGCCGTTATAAATGGAGTTTAACGGCAATCCGTTTTCACTTCCGTAGTTGTAGATGTTGTTGTTTTTTGTGTTCAGAATGGAAAAACCCTGTGTGGTGGTGGCAATAATATTTCCATTGGGCGATTCAATAATGTTACTGATATAATCATTTTTCAGGTTTGATGTCGCTTTGTCGTATCGTGTGAAGTTATCTGTTTTTTCGTTATAGAGGTTGATGCCGCCTCCGACTGTAGCTATCCACACTCGATCCTTCGAATCGATAATGATCTTCACTACGTTCAGATTGCTTAAACTCGTATTGTCAGCCGGTTTTGGCATATAGCTTTGTAACTTTCCGGTTTTGATATTGTAACGAAATAAACCTCTGCTGGCTATCCATAGATTGTCTTTCTTGTCCAGTTTTATATCAACAAAGTAGCTGACCTTTTTGTGAAGTTTTTCCGAAAAGAGTGTAAATTGTTCCGTGTTTTTATCGAAAAGGTAAAGACCGTTGTAGGTGGCAATTAAGTACTTGTCCTGGTAGGGTAGTATTGTTCGGACGATATCCGATTGTGCAAATCCGGGTTTAATTTCATTCAGCCGGGTTATTTTGAATGTATTCAGGTCCAGTTTGTTGATTCCTCCAAGATGTAATCCAAGCCAAAGCACCTTTTTTGTCGCATCGTAACAGGCTGTTTTAATATTGTTGCTGCTTAGCGAATTCGGATTATTCTGCTGACTGGTAAAATTACGGTATGTTTTATCTTTCAGGTTATAATAAATCAACCCGTTGCCTTCGGTACACAGAAACAAATTTTCGTTGTCCGCTTCTACAATTGTGCTGATTATCGGAAAAGGTTTGTTCTGGAAAATGCCTTTCTGGAGATTATGGTAGGTGTAAAAATTCATATCAGGGTTGAAATAATTTACACCTCCAAAATATGTTCCAACCCAAATCGTACCGTGCTTATCCTTCATGAGCGACCATACAGACTCATTGGAAAGCTGCATGTTGTTGTTTTCATCAATACCGTAGTGCTTGAATGTTCCTGTTGCAGTTGTAAACTTATCCAGTCCATTGTTGGTGCCTATCCAGATATTTCCATCATTATCTTCACACACATCCCTGACGAACTCTGAAGATATACCCGTGTTGTTGCCTGCACTTTTTATGTAATTAATGATTTGTCCGTTACGCTGTAATTTATACAAGCCGTTATGCCAGGTGCCAATCCAGATGTTTTTCTTGCCATCTTCGAAAATTGAAGAAACCTGACTGCAGTCGGGTATAATCTGTTTTACTTCCTTATTTTCATTGATTATAAAAACTCCCGAAGAAAGTGTACCCAGAAAAATGCGGTTATCCTGTGTCTGATAAATAATCTTTATGGCCGATTTGCTTTGTTTTAGTTGTGCAAACAGTTTTTTTTCTCCGTCTTTGTATGAGAAAAGATTAATTCCCTCAGCTATCCACAGGTTGTAGCTACCGTAAGAAATTGCATCAACCTGTTTGCTCTCAATGGACGAGATAGTACTCGTTTGCAGATTGTATTCATCTACCCCGTTTTGGGTCTGAATATAAACTGAACCATTTTGATTGCCGCATACATTCTTGATTAAACTCCCGGAAAGTGATTGTTCGGAATCTGCCTTCGGCAGAATTACCATCATTGAGTTCCCGCCGTTATATTTATTTACTCCTTCCCGCGTTCCGAACCATATGCTCCCAAGCTCATCCTGATAAATACTTGTAACGGATAATTGGGACAATCCGTTCCCCATATTGACACTGGAAAAGTATATATTGCTTTCAGCTTGTATATGAACCGAAAAGAATATGAAAAATAAAATATGTATTCCTTTTAATCTCATTTCAACCACAAACAAAATTACGAAAATATTGTTCCAAATGAGATAATCTCAGAGTTTTAACATAAATGTCCCGGCTAAAGAAACATAAATATA
>DAONDU010000077.1:0-11987 GCA_035402725.1 Paludibacteraceae bacterium
TTAGGGACAGGACGATCGGTTGATTGACCGGAATTTAATTAAATGAACACTTTTAAAAACAACATGAACAAAACAGATAAATTATAATTGGTTTAATGGTATTTGTGTCGTTACTGAATAGTTTCCTTTTTATCTTTTTGATTATGAGTAAAATCTCCTTTAGTGCACTCTTTCTGCCACCCTGCTCATCCTTGTTTTATTGCAGGCATTATTACAGTGTGAAGATATCCAGCATATTGTATTTGATTTTATCCTGAAAAAACAATAGTCTTTGCTTTACAGATGATATGTGAATGCGTATCCCACCTGTTTAGCTTTGAAAAATAGTGAAATATATCAATCACTTTACTGAGCGAAAACAAACTTATTTAACTTTGTCAGTTATTACTTCTTTTGGGTATAATTTTCATTCCATTTGCCGGAGCTAAATTACCGGAAACAAAAATACCTTGCAAGGGTTTTGCAAGGCAGGACAAAAAGTTGATGTGAATTTGATATCTATATACATCATTTACAGACATATAGCATAATGAAAGTTGATGTTCAAAATGGTTGTTCGAAATGTGTAATTCTTCAAATATCGTCCATTTTCATATCGTTTAATTCCATTTTTTTCTTCAACTTCAGCTTTCTGGTCGATAAACTTTCGGAGGTAGTGTTCAATAAAACACTGATTTGCTGATGTGGAACTTTCATCACCAATAATGACATCAGCAATTTTTCGCTTTTGTTGAGTGAACGTAATTCTTCTTCGGTGAAATGGGTAATTTTACTAAAATACTCATCTGTCAAAGATTCAAAATTTTTTGCATGGGACGCCTTGTCAAATAATTTAAACTCACTTTTTACCTTTTCGTGCAAAAAAGGCATCTTACTGATATGTGTATCAAAAGTAAGATCATACAAAAATTTTCTAATCTGGGTGTTTCGGGTTGTTATCTGTTCATAGAGCGGAAGTAAAAACTGCTGTTCTATTATCTGTTGATCGGTTCTTTCTTTTTCCATTTGCAATCTTTGCTGACGCTCTTTGAGCAGTTGATTGTTTTTTTCGAGCGCCATTGTCTTCTGTTCATTGAGCAATTGTTTCAAATGCAATTGCTTGTTTCTTTGCTTCCATATTATCAGGAGTGTCACAAGTAGCACCATCAAAAACACAGCAATGATTGTTATCAGGATATTACTGTTTCTATAAAGTAAGGCTTTATTTTCAGCTTCATTTAAATCGTATTTTTTTTCAAGTGACATTACTTGTTTATCCAACTCTTTAGTTGTCGCTTTTTCTTTTAATAGGTATGCTTTTTTGTATGCAGCAGCACTTTTTTGCCACAACCTGAGTTGCTCTGAAATTTCACCTATGTTTTTATAATAAAAATAATTAAGATAGTAACTTGAATCCTGCTTGCACATTTCAGCTTTTTCAGCGTACAGCAAAGCGCTGTCTAACTTATTTAATGCCTGATAATTTTCTGAGATTTTAAATAACATTCTGGACAAGTCCTTGTAATTATTATTTGATCTTAGAATCTTCTTGTTAATTTCCAACGCCTTCTGAAATTCATTAGTACATTCGTAATATATTGACAAAATTTGATTTATATTGGCTTGTTGTGTATCCGATATGTTTTTGAAATTATTTAAAGTATCAATATACTGTTTGGCAATATAATTTTCATTAATCTTCAAATACGCCCAGGTAATTTCAGTATAGGTATTGAACAGATAATTTTTATCACCGTATTCCTTTATTTCTTTAATTGCTTTCTCATAATATTTTATACTGTATGATGAATTATTGTTTTCGTTGTGAATTAAGCCCAGATAATGATAGCAAAAATACAATAAGAGCGGATCCTTGATTTTTTTCATTTCAAGTAAATCTGCTGCCTCTTTAATTGGCTCGTAGGCTGTACTATCGGTAACTCCCATGCGGTAACGCACCAGTCCCTGATACATCAACGAACGGGCATAGGTGCGCGGGTACATCTGTTTGTGGCGCGTCAGGATGTGAACTGTTGCATTTATAAAGCTGTCGGATGTGAAATTGTAATAAGTCTTATCCAGCGCTATCACCTTTAGAAGTTGATAATAACCGCGGTTGTAATGTGAGAGTTTTACGGGATGTAATTGTTTCAAGCTTTCTGCTGCCGCTTCAGGCTGTATCGTCAACAAACTGTCTATTTTATTTAGATGCATCAGGTCGGCATCGTTCCGCTGCCGGTTACACGCCGAGAACAACAACGCTGCGGTTACTACAGATATATAGATCAACATTCGCCTGGTCATCTTGTTGGATTTTTGCTGTTTTTAACTCACAAAAATAATAGTTAAAATTTAACAAGCAATAATAAAACACAAAAAACACACATTCTCCACAGTCACTTCAATATAAAGTGTTAAGATTAAAGTTTCGTTTTTCTATTAAAATGATTTCAATATTCACCCGAATGGCATATTATCCGGAAGTGTTTGTATTAGTCAGCTTTTGTTTGTTGGAACTATTTGAAAACAGAACAGACTTTCATTATCATAATGAATCGTCAGACAATATTTTTGTATTGAAAATTTAATATGGTCTATCTCCCTCATTCACATCATTTCATGCTATTATCCGATAAATTGTCAATAACTTTTTGTGTGAAAATTTTCTTCCCGATAAATATTCTTGTACCTTTATCAGCCGGATTTTTCCAAAAAATACTCTTTTTTAAATCGTTTACTTCCAGATCATTACACAAATGAGTTCATTCGTACATTTACACGTTCACTCCAGCTATTCGGTACTCGACGGCATGTCGAGCATATCAGGTTTGGTAGATAAAGCCATTGCAAGCGGAATGAATGCCCTGGCACTCACTGATCACGGCAATATGTTCGGCATTAAGGAATTTTACAACACTTGTAAAAAGAAAAATGCGAAAACAAAAGATAAAATCGCAGAACTGGAAAAAAAACTGAAATCAGACGGCATTACGGATGAAGAAAAAGAAACAATCGGTAAGGAAATTGAACTGACGAAACAAAAGATATTCAAACCTATATTTGGTTGTGAGGTGTATGTAGCGCGTCGCAGCCGATACGACAAGGATGAAAAGGATGACCGAAGCGGATACCACCTTGTACTACTCGCCAAAAACGAAACCGGATACCACAATCTCTGCCGCCTCGTATCCTACGGGTGGGTTCAGGGATTTTATTACCGTCCCCGTATAGACCACGATCTGCTGGCAAAGCACAGCGAAGGACTTATTGCGTCATCGGCCTGTTTGGGTGGCGAAATTCACAAAAATATTGAAGCCGGCGACCTTGTTGCTGCCGAAAGGGCTGTGCTGTGGTATAAAAAAATATTTGGAGATGATTACTACCTCGAGCTGCAGCGACATAAAACCGATAAACCCGGAGCTGATACTCAAACCTATGTAAAACAGGAATTGCAAAATAAGGATCTAATCAGCCTTGCACGCAAAACCAACACCAAACTCATCGCGTCGAATGATGTTCATTTTGTAGAAGAAGAGCATGCCGACGCTCACGAACATCTCATCTGTCTGAGTACGGGAAAAGATCTGGACGACCCAACCCGCATGCGCTACACAAAACAGGAATGGCTCAAGACACCGGAACAAATGGCCGAAATTTTTGCAGATATTCCTGAATGTCTTGAGAATACCGTGGAGATAGCCAATAAGGTGGAACACTTCAAGCTTGAAGCGCCTCCGATGATGCCCGTTTTCCCCATCCCTGAAGAATTTGGCACAGAAGAAGAATACCGTCAGAAATACGATGAAACAATCCTGCGCGAAGAATTCGGCGATGCATTCGACCGTATTGGCGGGTATGACAAGGCCATTCGGATCAAGCTTGATGCTGATTACCTGACCAAACTCACCTACGAAGGTGCTATGCGTCGCTATGGCGCGGATATGAATACCGAAACGAAGGAACGTATCGATTTTGAACTGGATGTGATGAAGAAAATGGGGTTTCCAGATTACTTCCTCATTGTACAGGATTTCATTCAGGCTGCACGCGATATGAATATTTCGGTAGGACCCGGACGTGGCTCCGCAGCAGGATCAGTAGTGGCATACTGCCTGAAAATCACCAACATCGATCCGATGAAATACGACCTGCTGTTTGAGCGTTTCCTCAACCCCGACCGTATTTCACTACCTGATATTGACATCGACTTCGAAGATGACAAACGTGGACAGGTTGTACGGTGGGTTACCGAGAAATATGGCAAAGGCCGTGTGGCAAACATCGTAACTTACGGCACCATGGGAACCAAATCGGCCATCAAGGACGTAGCTCGAGTGCAGAAATTGCCACTCTCCGAAGCTGACAGACTCACCAAGCTTATACCCGGCAAGTTCCCCAAAGACGAGAACGACAAGGATATTAAAGTCAATCTGACCAACTGTTTCAAATATGTGGACGAACTCCGCGATGCCCGTGAATCCAGCGATCCGGTGCTTTCCAACACCCTGAAATATGCGGAAATGCTCGAAGGCACCGTGCGCCAAACCGGCGTTCATGCCTGCGGACTAATCATCGGAGCCGACGATCTGATCAACCTGGTACCACTCAGTACTGCAGTGGACAAGGAGACCAAGGAAGACAAGGTTATCACTCAGTTCGAAGGTACTGTAATTGAAGATGTCGGATTGGTAAAAATGGACTTCCTGGGCCTGAAAACCCTGTCCATCATCAAAGACGCCCTTAGCAACATCAAAAAATCAAAAGGCATTGATATAGATATCGACAGCATACCCATCGATGATGAAAAAACATATCATCTTTTCAGTAAGGGCGACACGGTCGGAGTGTTCCAGTTTGAGTCTGCCGGTATGCAGAAATACCTCAAGGAACTGAAACCTTCCAAATTCGAAGACCTCATAGCCATGAACGCCCTGTACCGTCCCGGGCCAATGGATTATATTCCACAGTTCATTCGCCGAAAGCATGGCGAAGAACCCATCGAATATGCCTTTCCGGTAATGGAAAAAAGACTAAACGACACCTACGGAATTACAGTTTATCAGGAACAGGTCATGCTCTTGAGCCGAGACCTTGGCGGATTTACCCGCGGTCAGTCCGACGAGTTGCGTAAGGCTATGGGTAAAAAACTGAAGGATAAAATGGAATCGCTGCATGAAAAATTTCTGCAGGGAGCCCAGAAAAATGGATACAAGGATGTAGAAAAGCTGGAACAAATCTGGTCGGACTGGGCAAAATTCGCATCCTACGCATTCAACAAATCGCACGCCACCTGTTACTCGCTGGTTGCATATCAGACTGCTTACCTCAAGGCTCATTTTCCGGCAGAATTTATGGCTGCCAACTTAACCAGAAATAAAGACGACATCACCGAAGTGAGCAAACTGATGGACGAATGCAAGTCCATGAAAATGCTAGTACTCGGTCCGGATATCAACGAAAGTGAACTAACCTTCACCGTCAACGAAGATGGGAATATCCGTTTCGGTCTCGGAGGTATCAAGAATGTGGGAGAAGGTGCAGTGGAAGCTATTATTGAAGAACGCAAAAAGAATGGTAAATTCAAAAATAATTTCGACTTCTTTGAACGGGTAAATCTCAACGCCTGTAACAAGAAAAACGTGGAAAGTTTGGTTCTTGCAGGTGCATTCGACTCCCTGCCAGATATCCGCCGTGAACAATTTTTTACGCTCAACTCCAGAGAGGAACAGGTACTCGATACGTTCATGAAATATGGTAACCTCTATCAGCAGGATGTCTCATTTAACCAGAACTCCCTCTTCGGAGCACTGGAAGATGCCGTGGAAATTACAAAACCGGAAGTACCTTACACTCCCGAATGGTCACCGCTGGTCAAGCTTAATAAGGAGCGCGAAATGATTGGTATGTATCTTTCGGCACATCCGATGGATGAATTTGAATTTGAACTCAACAATATATGTAATGCCAACACGGTAGATATCAAGGATCCTTCCAAATATCAGCTGGGTACAGGCCTGAAAATTGGAGGTATGATCACTGCCTTCCGAGACGGTATGACCCGAACCGGAAAACCCTATGGCATGATTACTGTTGAAGATTACCATGGTTCGCATGAGTTTCCGCTCTTTGGAAAAAACTTTGAAGATTACGGAAAATACATGATTAAGGACTTATTCATTTATATCCATGCTCTTGTTCAGGAAAAAGGTGCGGATTATAAATATCAGCCCACCCGCGATCCGAATGTAAAACCGGAGATAGAACTGAAAATCGCTAATATCATGCCATTCAAAGACGTGAGAAAACTTATCAAGCGCATCCACATTAACCTTTCGTTGCAAAAGCTATCTGCCGACGTGGTGGAAGAGCTGACCCGTGTTATTGCCGGCAATAAGGGTGATGTAAATGTATATATTGAAGTAAAGGACTTTTTCAGTTCTGAAAAGGTTACACTATTTGCCAGATCACACCGGATAAAGATCAATTCGGCAGTGTATAAATATCTGAAATATGCTGAGGAAGAGGATATTCTGAGATATAAAATTGATATGAGTTAGGCTTCAGTTTAAGAAAACCTATTGACTTATTAGATATGTATCACCATTTTAACACCTCAATCATATAAACCCGAAAAACTTTTTTACTTACAACTGCGTTATTACTTTAATTAATAAAACAAACAATTATAAAATACATAAAATTATGGCATTAGAATTTACAGACGAAAACATTAAGGATTTTATCAATTCCGGAAAACCGGTTGTTATTGATTTTTGGGCCGAATGGTGCGGTCCATGCCGCATGGTTGGCCCACTGGTTGAAGAACTTGCCGAAGAATATGCTGGCAAAGTAGAAATCGGGAAAATGAATGTAGATGAAAACATCGACACTCCCAACGAGTATGGTATCCGCAACATCCCAACCATTCTTTTCTTTAAAGATGGTGTACTGGCAGACAAACAGATTGGTGCTACACCGAAAGCAACTCTGAAATCTAAAGTTGACGCACTGCTTTCATGACCTACTGTTTATTAATTTTATCACACATTTGAACGTTAATGGGATGAAACGACCTTCATCCCATTAATTTTTTCAGGAAATAAACGTTAAAATTATTGTCCATCGGAGAACAGAGCAAAGGAATAAACAAAGTTTATATATTTTATTGCATGGTTTTTATCCCTGCATATCAACATATTACAGATTTAATCGAAGAAATTTTCAAAATATTTCCCGACAGGTATTTGCCAATTCAAAAAACTGCCGTATATTTGCACCCGCAATTGAAAACAAGGATATCTTAAAAAATCCGGTTCAATGGCCCATTCGTCTATCGGTTAGGACGCCAGATTTTCATTCTGGAAAGAGGGGTTCGATTCCCCTATGGGCTACTATAAATAACAGACTTAAAAAACAGATTGAGATGGCAAATCACAAATCATCCATTAAAAGAATACGTCAGACTGAAAAACGGAAACTGGCAAACCGTTATTACGCAAAAACAGCCCGTAATGCTGTTCGCAAACTGCGTGCAACAACTGAAAAATCGGCTGCTGCTGAAATGTTGCCCAAAGTAAGTGCCATGCTTGACAAACTTGCTAAACGCAATGTTATTCACAAAAACAAAGCCGGCAATCTTAAATCAAAACTTGCTGTTTACGTAAACAAGTTAGCTTAATTGCTTCTGAAATATAATAAAGAAGCCCTTTCTCAAATGAGAAAGGGCTTCTTTGTCGTATCTTTCTGCAAACATACTGCTAATGGGCTTCCAGCCAGTTAGCTCCTACCCCGCATTCGGCAATCAGTGGAACTTTCAGCGCAATAGCCTGCTCCATTTCTCTTATAACCAGCTCTCTAACTTCATCCAGTTCAATCTGAGGCACACTGAAGTTTAATTCGTCATGCACCTGCAGGGTCATTTTCGATTTGAGTTTTCTTTTTTCCAGTTCGTCCTGAATTCGAATCATTGCAATTTTTATAATGTCAGCAGCCGATCCCTGTATGGGAGCATTGACTGCGTTACGTTCAGCAAATCCGCGAACAATGCTGTTCTGTGAATTAATATCAGAGAGATATCTTTTTCTGCCAAATATAGTTTCTACGTAGCCCAATTCTTTAGCGCGTTGTATAACGTCATCCATGTATTTCTTCACGTCGGGATATGTAAGGAAATAACTGTCGATAAGCTCTTTGGCTTCAGCTCGTGGGATATTCAGCCGTTCGCTCAGTCCGAATGTGGATATGCCGTAAATAATCCCGAAATTTGCAGTTTTAGCCTTTCTGCGCATATCGGATGTCACCTCTTCGATCGGAACTTTATAAATCTTTGCAGCTGTAGCAGCATGAATATCGTATCCGCTGTTAAACGCGTTGATCATATTTGCATCACCACTGAGATGTGCCATGATGCGCAGTTCAATCTGTGAATAGTCGGCACTTAACAAAATCTCACCCTCTTCCGGGATAAATGCTTTGCGTATTTCACGCCCGAATTCGTCACGCACCGGTATATTTTGGAGGTTTGGGTTGGTGGAACTCAGCCGGCCTGTGGCTGCTACCGTTTGATTGTAGGTGGTGTGCACCTTTCCTGTTTTCGGGTTTACCAACTGTGGCAGGGCATCAATATAGGTGCTGAGCAGTTTTTTTAGTCCGCGATAGTCGAGTATTTTACCTATTACCGGATGTTTCGATCTGAGCTTCTCGAGCACATCTTCCGAGGTGGAATATTGTCCGGTTTTAGTCTTTTTTGCTTTCTCGTCCAGCTTCAAGCGGTCGAAAAGTATCTCCCCAACCTGCATCGGTGAACTTACGTTAAATTCATATCCGGCCAGTGTGTGTATTTCCTTTTCGAGTTCCTGCATATCTTTGGTCAGTATGAGTGAACTCTGGCGGAGGGCTTCAATATCAATTCTTACACCGTTTTGCTCCATCACAGCCAAAACGCGCATCAATGGCATTTCCATTTCGTAGAAAAGCTTTTCGAGTCCGTTATTTTTCAGTTCTTTTTCCAGGATTTGTTTCAGCTGAAACGTAATATCTGCATCTTCTGCAGCGTAGTCACAAAGCAAATTCAGATCTACATTCAGGATATTTTGCTGGGTTTTAGGCTTCCCTCCAAAAAGATCTTCGTAGTGTATAGTACGATACTTCAGGTATATTTCAGCCAGATAATCCATTCCATGACGCAATTCGGGCTGGAGCAGGTAATGAGCAATCATGGTGTCAAACATCTTTCCGCGCAATTCAATACCATAAGAAGCCAGCATCAGTAAATCAAATTTAATGTTCTGCCCGATTTTTTCAATTTGTTCACTTTGAAAGAAAGCCTTGAATTCCTTCAATACCAGCATACATTCTTCTCTGCCGGTTGGCAGTGGTACATAGTAAGCTTCTCCTGCGGTAAAACAAAACGATAAACCCACCAGATCGGCAGAAAAAACATCAATACCAGTGGTTTCGGTATCAAAACATACCGATTTCTGATTGAAAAGTTTGGTTATCAACCCGGCTCGTTGAGCTTTATCGCTGACCAGTACATAATGATGAGACACTTCATGAATGTTCCGCATTCCGGCAACGGTTTGCATATCGGACAGCTGTGAAAACAGGTCGGGTTGAGTTTCCTGAGCGCTTACAGGAGCGGGAGCATCGAACAGCGACATTTGCCCGTGTACCGGTTTATTAGCAGGAGGTTTTGTTTCCTGTTTTTCAACATTTGCTTTTCCGGCACTCCAGATTCGGGCCGAAAGTGTCCGGAATTCCAGTTCATCAAATAAAGCGCGTAATTCCGTTTCATTTACCGGCTCTGTAAGATATCTTTCTTCTTCAAACTCGATGGGAACATCGGTTTTGATGGTCGCCAGAAAGCGTGAAAAGACAATCTGCTCTTTGTTCTGTTCTATTTTCGTTTTCAGCGCACCTTTCAGTTTATCAGTGTTATTCAGCAGATTATCTATACTGCCGAATTCCTGAAGTAATTTAACAGCAGTTTTTTCACCTACGCCCGGACAGCCAGGAATATTATCCGAACTATCGCCCATCAGCCCCAGTAAATCGATTACCTGTTCGTGGCTATCGAGTTCGTATTTAGCTTTCACCTCATCGGGTCCCATTACTTCGTAGCCGCCGCTGTGTTTGGGTCGGTACATGAAAATATGTTCAGAAACGAGTTGCCCGTAATCTTTATCAGGAGTAAGCATATACACTTCAAAATCATTCTGTTCTGCTTTTTTTGCCAGTGTGCCAATAACATCATCTGCCTCAAATCCGGGGACTTCGAGTACGGGAACATTGTAAGCCTTCACTATTTCCTTAATGATTGGAACAGCTAATCGGATATCTTCCGGTGTCATTTCCCGTTGCGCCTTGTAATGCTCGTATGCTTCGTGCCTGAAGGTTTTCCCCTTCGGATCAAAAGCTACTGCAATATGCGTTGGTTTTTCGCGTTTCAAAACATCTTCGAGCGTATTAACAAATCCGAATACGGCTGAAGTGTTCAGACCTTTCGAATTCACCCTCGGATTTCGAATAAATGCGTAATAAGCTCTGTAAATGATAGCGTATGCATCCAGTAAAAAAAGTTTTTTCATTCGGTTTGTCTTTTTGCAATAAAAAATAATGTTCAGATTAAGCGGTAAAATATTCAGAACATAAACAAATTCAAATTGTTTATTTCAATCCGCAAGTGTTCTATTTTGTTGAAGAGAAGTTGCAGAAATGATTAATATTATTCAGCAAAAATTCTATCAGACCGTAAAATTAAACAAAAAAAGACAATCATTTGACCCGATTGAATGAAACAAACAGTAAAATTGTTTATTTTTGCAATTCGGACTATTATTAAATGTTCAAATGAGTTTTATCGATAAAATCAGACAGCCTATTCTTGCCGAGTTGCAGGAATTTGAAAATGTGTTCAACACTGTGCTCAAGAGTGACAACACCCTTCTGTCGAATGTACACGAGTATGTTATGCAGGGTCACGGGAAAAAGATGCGACCAATACTCACCATTCTTGCCGCCAAACTTTTCGGAGAAGTAAACCAGTCAACTTTATACGGTGCATTTTCACTCGAACTGCTTCACACAGCCAGTCTGGTACACGACGATGTAGTGGACGATACCATGGAACGACGCGGACGCCCTTCGGTAAATGCTAAATGGACAAACAAAGTCGCAGTGTTAAGCGGCGATTATATTTTATCCAAATCGCTTCATTCCGCCACTGTTACTCACAATCTCAGAATACTGGAAGCTATTGCGACCATCGGGATGATTTTGCCTGACGGAGAACTCCTGCAACTTGCAAATACCGAGCAAACTGCCTTATCCGAAGATAAATACCTGGACATCATCAAGCGAAAAACAGCCATGCTGTTTGCAACCTGCACCGAAGTTGGCGGATTATCGGTTAATGTGGATGAAAAGTCTCTTAATCATTTGAAGAAATATGGGGAATACCTGGGTATGTGTTTTCAGATTAAGGATGACATTTTTGATTATTACGAGGATGCTCAGGTTGGTAAACCAACGGGTAATGATGTCAGAGACGGAAAACTCACCCTGCCTTTAATTTTTGCATTAAGAAACACAAATGGCACAGAAAAGGATGAAATCGTGAAAATGATTGATAATAAAGACTTTTCAACAGCAAATATAAACAAAATCATGCAGTTTGCGCATAACAATGGTGGTGTGGACTATGCCATCAGTCGCATGAATGACTTCAAAAAAATGGCAATGGATGAACTGACGGATTTACCGGACAATGAAATAAGGACATCGCTTCATGAGTGTGTTGAGTTTGTAACTGACCGTGATTTCTGACCTGGATAAATAGTATTACAACAGTAATTCCATGAGTTTTTTTCAGAACATTATTTTGACATTAAAAAAAAGTATGTATATTTGCACCCGCTTAACGAACGAGTAAAGCGTTAGTTTCTATAAAACATTGCGAAAATAGCTCAGTTGGTAGAGCATAACCTTGCCAAGGTTAGGGTCGCGGG
>DAONDU010000078.1:0-11911 GCA_035402725.1 Paludibacteraceae bacterium
ACGTTCATCAGCTAAAACCTCTTCGAATAAAATTGTTGTCGGACGCGATGCGCGCATCTCGGGAGAAATGGTAAACAAACTGGTAACCGGTACACTGCTCGGTATGGGAATGGATGTTACCGACATTGGTCTGGCAACCACCCCAACCACTGAACTTGCCGTAACAATGGAACAGGCTGCCGGTGGTATTATCCTCACTGCCAGCCACAATCCTAAACAGTGGAACGCCCTGAAACTGCTCAACGAAAAAGGTGAATTTCTGAACGCCAAAGAAGGTGAAACCATCCTCAAACTGGCCGAAAGCGAAGATTTCACTTTCTCAGAAGTGGATCAGATCGGGAAACTTACCGTTAACGATGATTACACCCGTAAACACATTGATAGTGTACTCGCCCTTGATTTGGTGGATGTGGAAGCTATCAAGGCTGCTAACTTCTCTGTGGCCATCGACTGTGTAAACTCCGTTGGCGGAATTGCCATCCCCGCCCTGCTCGAAGCATTGGGTGTAAAAACGGTTGAAAAACTTTACTGCGAACCAAACGGACAGTTTCCCCACAATCCCGAACCACTGCCCGAACACCTCACCGAAATTTCCTCAACCATGAAATCCGGTAAGTTCGATGTTGGCTTTGTGGTTGACCCCGACGTGGATCGTCTGGCTATTATCTGCGAGGACGGCGCTATGTTTGGCGAAGAATACACGCTGATTTCCATTGCCGACTATGTGTTACAGCACACTCCCGGCAATACCGTTTCCAACATGAGTTCCACCCGCGCGCTCCGTGATGTTACCAATAAATACAGCTGCAACTACGAAGCGTCGGCTGTAGGCGAAGTGAATGTGGTTGCCAAAATGAAAGAAAATAAAGCCGTAATAGGTGGTGAAGGCAATGGCGGAGTAATTTATCCGGCCAGTCACTACGGACGCGACGCGCTGGTGGGTATTGCCCTCTTTCTGACCAATCTGGCTAAAACCGGTAAAAAAGTATCCGAATTGCGTGCCTCCTACCCCAACTATTTCATGTCGAAGAACAAAATTCAGCTCACACCGCAGATTGACGTGGATGGAGTGCTGGCTGTGATCAAGGGTTCTTACAAACAGTACGAAGTGAATGACATCGACGGTGTAAAGATCGACTTCCCGCAGGGATGGGTACATCTTCGCAAATCGAACACCGAACCGATTATCCGCATTTACTCCGAAGCCGGTTCACCCGAGCAGGCCGACAAGTTTGCAACAGCCATCATGGAAGAAATAAAAAGAATTGCAGGCATTTAGAAAAAGAGGCCTCACCCCGCACAATTTTTAGCAGTTTAGAGACTTATCTCACCCCTCTCCCCGGGGAGAGGGGGAATGGGATCTGGTTTTCCATACACGGGAATTATATCATTCCAATAAAGAGGCTGTTTCAAAAAAAATTGAGACAGCCTCTTTGTTGTTTATACAGAAATTGTTCCTTCCCAAAAGCCTGCCGGATTGTTCATTAACGAAACTTTTTTTTAACTTTGCAGAAAACATCAATAACTTCACAAAACTTTCCTTTCAGAGGTTGAGGGACACATGAACACCATCGGTAAACTTTTTACATTTACATCGTTCGGCGAGTCGCACGGCATAGGTGTCGGCGGCATTGTGGACGGTTGTCCGGCCGGAATAGTGCTGGACCAGGCATTTATCCAGCACGAACTTAACCGGCGTCGTCCGGGACAATCAGCCATTTCCACTCCGCGCAGCGAAGAAGACAACGTGGAATTCCTCTCCGGAATTTTCGAAGGAAAAACCACAGGAACACCCATTGCCTTTGTCATTTGGAACAAAAATCAGGAAAGCAAAGACTATAATCACCTGAAAGACGTATATCGTCCTTCACATGCCGACTATACCTATCAGCAAAAATACGGCATCCGCGATCACCGCGGAGGCGGACGGAGTTCGGCGCGCGCCACTGCCGGATGGGTGGCAGCCGGAGCCATTGCAAAACTTGCGCTGAAACAACTGGGAGTTGAAATTACAGCCTACACCTCGCAGGTGGGACATATTGCCATGAAACATTCGGGCGATGACATTGATTTATCGTTGATAGAAGAGAATATAATCCGTTGTCCCGAATCGGATACCGCTCAGAAAATGATTGAATACATTGATAAACTGCGTAAAGATGGAAATTCCATTGGCGGCATTATCAGCTGTGTGGTCAGAGGTGTTCCCGTTGGTTGGGGCGAACCCGTTTTCGACAAGTTGCAGGCGCGTTTGGCTTATGCCATGATGAATATAAACGCCGCGCACGGTTTTGACTACGGTCGTGGTTTCAGCGGCGTTCATCTCACCGGTGCCGAACTCAATGACGCTTTCATCAAAGATGGCGACCGGGTGACTACCAAAACAAACAACTCGGGGGGCATACAGGGTGGCATCAGCAACGGTGAGGATATTTATTTCCGCGTACTTTTCAAACCGGTAGCAACCATCAGTATAAAGCAGGAAACAATCGACAAAGATCTGAATGCTGTAGAGCTGGAAGCCCGCGGACGTCACGACCCGTGTGTCTTGCCACGCGCTGTGCCCATAGTGGAAGCTATGACTGCTCTTACTCTCGTTGATTTATATTTAATGAATAAGTAACTTTATCTATACCACCGTGTCCGAAGAAATTATTACCGATAATCATTGGCTGGTCATCACCAACCCTAAAGCCGGTAAAAGGAAATTACCAAAACAACGCGAATACATCGTTCACACACTGAATAAAGCCGGAATTCCTTTCATCTACAAAGAAACCGAATATTCAGGACATGCCATTGAAATTGCAAAACAATATACCCGTCGCGGATGCAGCAACTTTCTGGTGCTGGGGGGCGATGGATCAATAAGCGAAGTTATCAACGGCATCTTTGCTGCAAACACCCCGGATACTTCGGGAATTAAACTTGCTTTAATTCCGCGTGGTACCGGAAATGACTGGGGCAGATTCTGGAAACTGAAGAAAAACGATAAGAAATCCATGTCTGTCTTTCTGCAAAATAACGATCAGCAGATTGACATCGGAAAAATTGAATATCGGGTTGATGGCATCCCCGAAACGCATTATTTTATCAACTCCGTCGGGTTCGGACTCGATGGTGAAGTCTGTGACCTCACTCACAGCCTTAAAAAATACACCGGAAGTTTTTCGTTTCTTTATACCATTGCCCTGCTGGCGGCCATTTTCAGATATAAATCGACCGAAACTGAAATCACTGTCAACAATATAAAACACAAAATGAAGCTTTTCACCATGAACATAGCCAATGGATGCTACAGTGGTGGCGGTATCAAACAAAACCCTTCTGCCCTGCCCTACGATGGTGTTTTTGATATGATGATGGTGGAGAAACCTACTTTTTCAGATATTATTACCGCATTGCCGTTGATTTTCAATGGAAAACTCACCAAACACCGTGTGATAAAATCATTGCGCACGGAGCAGGTTGATATCAGTTGCAAGGAAAACATAATGGTTGAGGCTGATGGAATAATCGTTCCGAATGCTCACAGCTGCAAAGTCAGCATTTTGAAAGACGCCATCCGGATGATTGTACCCAAAAGTGAAATGTCGAGAGCATAAATCCGAAAATCCGTTAAAAATTTCACCGGAAATAGGAATGACTGTGAAACAAAACAACTGATTAGTAGTTATATATTGTAAATTCACTTACATCAAGTAAAAATTGTTTTAAAACCTATGCGCAAATACCTGATTTTTCTTCTCGCGATGTTGTTTTTCCTTTCACCCGCATCGGGACAGCGGAAAAAAGTCGGCGTCGTTCTGATGGGTGGCGGAGCTAAAGGGTTTGCACACGTAGGTGCGCTGAAAGTTCTCGAAGAAGCAGGAATACCTATCGATTACATTGCTGGCACCAGCATGGGAGCTATTGTGGGAGGTTTATACAGCATCGGTTATGATTCACGGACGCTGGATTCGCTGATACATAAGCAGGACTGGATGCATCTGCTCACCGACGATGTTTACCGTTATAACCTGACGGGGGCGGAAAGAGAGAAAGCTCAAACTTATATTGTTTCCATCAACTATGCGAAACAGGGCATTAAACTGCCTTCAGGAATTGTTGATGGTCAGAATATATTAAACCTGCTGCTCGACCTGACCACAGGTTATCACGATGAACTGAATTTCAGAAAACTTCCAATCCCTTTCAGCTGTGTGGCAGCCGATGTCAAATCGGGAAAGGAAGTTGTATTCAACAGCGGATCGCTGCCCGTTGCAATGCGCTCCAGCATGGCAATACCGGGTTTCTTCAGTCCCGTAAAACTGGATAGCATGCTACTCATTGATGGCGGAATTCTCAATAACTATCCTGTGGATGTGGTCCGGAAAATGGGAGCCGACATTGTTATCGGCATCAGCTTTGAGAAGGACGAAAAAAAAGTGGAGAAAGACATGGGTTCGATACTGGAATTAACTCACGATTTCGAAAATTTTCTGGGAAAAGAAAAATTTGATCAAAACCTTAAAAATACCGACCTGCCTATCCGGGTTAATCTGGGGAAATATTCTATTGCCAGCTTCCAGATGGACGAAATTGATAGCATAATGCGTATTGGTGAGGCAACGACACGAAAAAAATGGGATGAACTGAACGAACTAAAAAAACAACTTGATATATCCGACAATAACCTGACCCCGTACATTCATAATCCATATATCGGGCTGGATACTTTATCCATAAGGAGTGTACATGTCGAGGGATTATCACCCGAAGACGAACAGATGGTATTAAACCGCATTCGGATTCAACCGAAAATATCACGGGCTGATCTGCAAAACAGTATTTCAAGCCTATATGGTACCAATTTATTTTCGAAGGTTCATTACAGGCTCGAAAACGCCAGACCACCCTACGATCTGGTACTTGAGGTTGAGAAGAAAAATATCCGGAATTTGAACATTGGTGTTCGGTTTGATACCGAAGAATTGGCATCTGTTTTGGTAAACACCTCTATCAGGTTGAAAACCACACTAAATTCAACATTCGGGGTTACTGCCCGCCTGAACCGAAATCCGTATCTGTTGGTCGATTATTCGCTTAATCGCAGCGTGCTGCACAAGGGAAGTGTAAAAATTAAAACTTCTAAAAACGACATTTACATTTACGACCTGGGAAAACTGGCATACAATATCGGATACTATCAGAATAGCCTGAAAGTAAATTTGAGTGAGTTCTATTTCTACAATGTCAAACTTCAGCTTGGTACCACTTTCGATTATTTTTATTACCTCTATGAACTCCGGAATTCAGGTCAGCCATCTTTGAATCTCGAATCAAAACCTTATATAAACTATTCGCTGAATGGCACATATGACAACCTGAACAGTAGTTACTACGCTACAAAAGGTATGTATATCAACTTCAATTATACGGTTACCACCAACAATTTTTTCCGTCTGGATGATCAGAAACCCATGCAGGACTTGAGTTTCACCCTTATTAAACCTGTGAAACTGAACAAAAAAATGACATTAACTCCCAATGTTACCGGAAGAATCATTGTCAGCGATACGGTTCCTGTAATATATTCCAATCTGGTAGGCGGACAGTGGAGTAATCACTATGTAAATCAGCAAATTTCGCTCGAAGGTTTACAGGGAATGGAATTTTTCAACAAAACGGTATTGAAAACGCAAGTGAATTTCAAATATGACTTCAATAAAAACAACTCATTTCAGTTTGTTCTGAACTATACCATGCATAACGATAATCCGCTGGAATTACTGAAAGGGAGGTCATACTTAGGAGGAACACTGGGATATACATACAGCACCCTTGCCGGTCCTATTATTTTCAGACTGAACTATTCGGACCGGACTAGAAAATTTTATCCTTTCCTGAGTGTAGGTTACTATTTTTAGTCCGTCAGAATATTCCGAATTTCTTCAGCGCTTTTACAATCCCGTCGGCATCCACAGTATCGGTCACGAAATCTGCCACGGCTTTCACTTTATCTTCGGCATTTCCCATGGCTACGCCTGTTCCGGCATGTTGCAGCATGGTCATATCATTCCCGCCATCGCCAAATGCCATCGTTTCACTGAGCGATATGCCATAATGTTCTATGATTTTATCTATGCCCTGTGCCTTACTGCTCCCTTTCGGAACAATATCGGTAAACAGCGGATACCAGCGGGTAGATTCGCAGTGAGGTAAAATCTGCATAATTTTGTCTTCCCTGTCTGCGGTAAAAAATGAAACCAACTGCAAAACATCGGTATTGATAGCTTCACGGAGCGGACGAACTCTGATTTTCGGAAAATCGAGCATTTTCAGCATATGATCCACATCGCGGTTGTGATAATTGACTGACATTCCCTTCTCATCCATTACCATACAGGGAAACGGATTGAGTTTCTGATACTCAATGAGCGCTTCGATATCAGTTTTTGGGATAGGGTTTCTGTAAATGCAGATATTATCATCTACCGTGCAGTATCCGCCGTTGATGGTGATATAACCGTCAAACCGTGTATCGCCCAGGTTATTGATCGCAGACTCGTGACGACCGGTAGCCACAAACACCCTGATGCCTTTTTCCTGCAGTTGCCGGATCGCTTCTCTGGCAGAACGCGGTATCCGGTGAGTTTCAAAACTAACCAGTGTTCCATCTATATCAAAAAATACTGCTTTTATCATATACTGTCATATTTTTAATCACACAATAAAATTAGGACATTTGACAATCAAACATCACATTTACAACAAATGCTACCTGTTAATTACTTTTAGTTTAAGCACAAAATTACACAAAAACCTGAAAACCCTTCAGCGAATTATAAATCTTTATTAAACATAACTACAGAACAGTTTATAATTATTATTTGTAACTTTGCAACCCGTTTAATCAACAAAAATGTATAAATTATGTCAGTACACAGTGAAGATACCCGAAAAGTAACAACCTTCCGCCTGATGGAAATGAAAAAGAGAGGCGAAAAGATCAGTATGCTTACCGCCTACGATTATACCATGGCTTCAATCGTTGATCAGGCCGGAACGGATGTCATCCTGGTTGGCGATTCTGCTTCCAACGTCATGTGTGGCAACACCACAACGCTCCCGATGACACTGGATCAGATGATTTTTATGGGTAAATCGGTAGCAAAAGCTGTACAGAGAGCTTTGGTGGTTGTCGATATGCCTTTTGGCAGTTATCAGGGTAATGCTGATATTGCAGTGGCTTCTGCCATCCGTGTGATGAAGGAAACTCATGCCGACTGCATCAAGCTGGAGGGAGGAAAAGAAATTGCAGAATCTATCACCCGCATACTCACTGCCGGTATTCCCATCATGGGACATCTGGGACTGATGCCTCAATCCATCAATAAATATGGTTCCTACACCGTACGGGCAAAAGAAGAAGCGGAAGCAGAAAAACTGATCAGTGATGCTCATTTTCTGGAAGATGCAGGATGCTGTTCGCTCGTTCTCGAAAAAATTCCGGCAAAACTAGCCGGGCAGGTTGCTAAAGAACTCAGAATTCCTGTAATAGGAATTGGTGCAGGTGGAGGTGTTGACGGACAAGTACTCGTTGTACACGATATGCTGGGTCTGACCAAAGGTTTCTCACCCCGGTTCCTGCGCCGCTATGCCAACCTGGCCGACGTGATGAATGATGCCATTGCCAGCTATGTAGCCGATGTGAAATCAGCTGATTTTCCGAACGAAAACGAACAATACTGATACCGGAAATCCGCTGCAGTAAAACATATTGTAACAAAAAAAGAACAACCGTTTGAGTTGTTCTTTTTTTGTTAATATCTGCAATTTCGATTATTCTTCTTCTTCGGCCATATTGTGAAAAACGTTCTGAACATCCTCATCGTCTTCAATTTTTTCAATCAGTTTGTTGATGGATGCACGTTGTTCTTCGGTCACTTCTTTCAGATCCTTTGGAATCCGTTCAAATTCGGCAGTTGTAATTTCGTATCCGTTTTCTTCCAGGTATTTCTGAATGGCCGAATATGAGGTGAATTCGCCGTAAAGAATTATTTCACCTTCGTCTTCCATCAATTCATCCACGCCGAAATCGATTAGTTCCAGTTCCAGATCATCAATTTCAACACCTTCTTTTTTTGTAATATGAAATACACATTTGTGGTCAAACATGAACTCCAGTGAACCGGTTGTTCCCAGTGAACCGCCGTGACGGTTGAAATAACTGCGGATATTTCCCACTGTACGGGTCGGATTATCTGTAGCCGTTTCAATCACGATGGCAATACCATGAGGTCCGTAACCTTCATACACCATTTCCTTGTAGTCAGCTTCATCCCTCGAAGTAGCCTTTTTGATAGCTCTTTCAACATTCTCCTTGGGCATATTTTCCTTTTTTGCCTGCTGAGCTAAAACCCTTAACCGTGGATTGGTATCAATGTCTGAACCACCTTCACGAACAGCGATAGTAATTTGTTTTCCTAATTTTGTAAAAACGCGGGCCATATTACCCCATCGTTTCATTTTGGTTGCTTTTCTATATTCAAATGCTCTTCCCATAAATATGCATTGTTTTATTAAAAATTTCGGTCTGCAAAAGTAGAAAAATTGCACGAAAATTCATCATCTTTTTCAATGATTTTCAATAATCTATTGTAAATTAAAAAATTATTCGTACTTTTGCATTCGAATTTGAACAACGTGAGGGGGACAGTGAGTCCCCTTCTTTGTTATAAAATCAACAGCAATGATATTAAAAGACACTGTTATACAATTAGTTGAATCATTTCTGGCTAACACGGAGTATTATCTGGTTGACCTGAAAATATCGAAAGATAACAGCATCCTGGTTGAAATCGACTCATTCCGGGGTGTTTCAATTGATTTTTGTGTGGAACTTAACCGCCATATTGAGGCAAATCTCGACCGTGAAACAGAAGACTACGAACTGGAAGTGTCTTCAGCCGGACTTACTGAGCCTTTCAAGGTTCTGAAACAATACGAAAAAAATATCGGAAACGAAGTAGAAGTTTTCACGAAAGACAATAAAAAAATGACCGGTATTTTAATCAGTTGCGACGAAATCAAAATAGTTTTGCAACAGGAAAAAACAGTAAAACCCGAAGGTGCAAAACGCAAGATGACCATACAGGAAGATACTGAAATACCATTTACAAATATTAAAACAACAAAATACATTATCAGATTCAAATAAGCCATGAGCAAAAAAGAAAACATCAATTTAATTGATACCTTCTCCGAATTTAAAGAACTGAAAAGCATCGACAGAAGTACACTTATCAGTGTTATGGAAGAATCGTTTCGCAACGTGATTTCTAAAACCTACGGAACAGACGAAAATTTTGACGTAATCATCAACCCAGACAAGGGCGACTTTGAAATTTATCGTAACCGTACCGTTGTAGCTGATGACGAACTGACAAATGAAAACATGGAAATAAGCCTGTCCGAAGCTCATAAGATAGATGGTGATTATGAAGTAGGTGAAGAGGTTACCGATACTGTAGATTTTTTCAGTTTTGGAAGGCGCGCAATTCTCACACTTCGTCAGACTTTAGCATCGAAAATCCTGGAATTACAGAAAGACAGTCTTTTCGTTAAGTACAGCGAAAAAGTGGGTGAAATTGTGAGTGCAGAATTGTATCAGATCTGGAAAAAAGAGATGTTGCTGATGGATGAAGACGGAAATGAACTATATCTGCCGAAAACAGAGCAAATTCCTACTGATTTTTACCGTAAGGGCGAAACGGTACGTGCCGTTGTTGCCATGGTTGAAAATAAAAACAACAATCCTAAAATCATACTTTCACGTACGTCGCCCGTATTTCTGCAACGGTTGTTCGAACTGGAAGTTCCCGAAATACATGACGGATTGATTACCATTAAGAAAATTGCCCGCATTCCGGGTGAAAGAGCTAAAGTAGCCGTAGAATCATACGATGAACGCATTGATCCGGTTGGTGCCTGTGTGGGCGTAAAGGGAGCACGTATTCATGGTATCGTTCGTGAACTTCGCAATGAAAACATTGATGTGATTAATTACACCAACAATGTAAGTCTGTTTATTGCCCGAGCATTAAGTCCTGCTAAAATCACTTCTATCCGCTTAAACGAAACAGATAAGAAAGCTGAAATTTACCTGAAACCCGAAGAAGTATCTCAGGCAATTGGTAAAGGAGGTTTGAATATCAAGCTGGCAAGCATGCTCACCGGATATACCCTGGATGTATTCCGCGATATTGACGAAACCGAAAATGAAGAAGATATTTACCTGGATGAATTCTCAGACGAAATAGACCAGTGGGTAATTGACGCCCTGAAAGCTATCGGTTGCGATACGGCAAAAAGCGTACTGGCGGTACCCCGCGAAGACCTGATTCGCCGCACCGACTTTGAAGAAGAAACTATCGATGAAGTGCTGGCAATATTAGCCGCCGAATTCGAAGAATAAAAGTCTATTAAAGCTATCCGAAATGTGCTTTTTCGGAAAAAGTTATTTTTGAAAAAAATTGTAATTAAATAATATGTCTATCAGATTAAGTAAAGCTTGTAAAGATTTAAATGTAGGAATGGCTACAGCAGTGGAATTCCTTGCCAAAAAAGGACACAAAATAGCTGCCGATCCAAATTCAAAAATCAGCGATGAAGAACATTTGTTACTCGCCAAAGAGTTCAACAAAGACATGGCTTTGAAATTGGAATCCGAACGCCTAAGCCAGGAACGTCAGGCAAAAGAAAAAGCTGAAACAGTTGCTCTTGAAGGTTTCCAGAAGAAACCCGAAAAGAAGGAAGAGATGATTCCCACAACTGTTTCAAGCGATTTGCGTCCTCATATTAAAGAAGTTGGACATATTGATTTAGAAAAACCAAAATCAGCACCTCAGCCTTCTTTAAAAGAACAAAAACCTGAGCCAAAAGCAGAACACCCCGAACCAATAGCAGAACAACCAGCTCCGGCACCTGTACAGGAGCCTGTAGCAAAGGAGGAAAAACCTGTTATTGAACCCGTAAAGGTCGAAACAACTACAGTTCCTGAACCTGAAAAGACTGAAGTTAAGCCACAGGTACCTGAGAAATCTGAACCTGAACCTGTAACTGAACCAACTCCGGCTCCTGAAAAACGGGTTATTGAAATAACAAAAAAAGAACCGGAGAAAAAAGTTATTGAAACTCCAAAACCATCCGTACAAAAACCAACAGAAGAGAAAAATGATGAGGTAGAATCGGATGATGAAAATAATGAGGAAGTTTTCAGACTTGGGAAACGTACTATCACCGCTGCTCCTGTTGTTATCGGATCAATTGATCTGGAAAGTCTGAATCAGAGTACCAGACCAAAATCCAAGACAAAAGAACAGAAGAAAAAAGAGCGTGAAGAACGCATAAAAAGTCACATAGACAACAGGCCCAAAAAGGCTGAACCTGTGAAGGATGCGAAAGCTGAAGGAAAAACGGATACTAAAAATGATGCCAAAACCGGCAAACGAAAAAGAATAAACACCCAGCGGGTTGATATCAACAAACCTGAATCACTGGATTTCAATAAAAAACAGGCAACAAAAAAAGAACATTTCAAGAAACCTATTAAAACGGTAGTGAATGAAGAAGATGTTCAGAAACAAATAAAGGAAACTCTTGCCCGGCTTTCGAATGCCAATAAAAAGGGCAAAGGTGCAAAATACCGTCGTGACAAACGGGATATTGTGAATGCTAAACTTCAGGAACAGGCCGAAAGAGAAAAAAGTGAAGAAAGCGTATTGAAACTTACTGAATTCGTTACGGTTAGCGAATTGGCCACTATGATGAATGTTTCGGTCAACCAGGTCATCGGTACCTGTATGAGTATCGGTATGATGGTATCCATCAATCAGCGTTTGGATGCAGAAACAATCAATATCGTTGC
>DAONDU010000079.1:0-11877 GCA_035402725.1 Paludibacteraceae bacterium
AACCCATGACCTCTTCCTTACCAAGGAAGTGCTCTACCACTGAGCTACAACAGCAAAAAGAGCGGAAGACGGGGCTCAAACCCGCGACCCTCAGCTTGGAAGGCTAATGCTCTATCGACTGAGCTACTTCCGCAAGTTAAATTTGAAAATTGGCTGATTTGAAGATTTGAAAATGTATCTTCAAATTTTCAAATTTCTAAATTTTCAAATCTGTTGTGGGCAGTGATGGATTCGAACCACCGAAGTCGAAAGACAGCTGAGTTACAGTCAGCCCCATTTGGCCACTCTGGTAACTGCCCATTGTTCAAAATCATTTGTTCATATCACACATTAAAAAGCGCTCTTTTAATGTCCTTTTTGATATGCTGTTTGCTTTTTGAGCCTCTTGTCGGATTCGAACCAACGACCCCGAGATTACAAATCACGTGCTCTGGCCAGCTGAGCTAAAGAGGCAAAATCCATTATAATAGCTTTTGAGGGCTAAAAAGCCGTTCAAATATCGCTATTCAAACGGCTTGCAAAAATACAAAATTATTTTGATATACAAAATATATTTACCAAAATTTTATTTTTTAGAAACTTTTTCCTTGTATTTTATCACTTGTTTTTCGATTGCTTCTAAAGCCAAATCTACGGCTTCTTCAAATGAATCGCAGGTTTTGGATGCAAAAAAATCTACATTGGGAGCCGTAACTTTTATTTCAGCCTGTTTGTTGGTTACGGTCTCCGGCTTTACAACTTTCAGGTAGATATCAACAATTCTGATTTCATCAAAGAATTTTTCTACTTTTTTTGTCTTTTTAATGATGTATTCTTCCAATTTTTCTGTGGCATCAAAATTGATGGATTGAATCATGACCTTCATAAGTTACCTCCTTTTTTATTCGCCCTTGGATGGGCTTGTTTATAAATTTTATTTAACTCGCTGAATGTAACGTGGGTATATACCTGAGTTGCAGCAAGACTGCTATGCCCGAGTAAATCTTTAACCGCATTAATATCGGCTCCATTGTTTAGTAATGAAGTAGCAAAGGTGTGACGCAGTACATGCGGACTTTGCTTGTGAAGGGTACTTACCTTACTCATTTCTCTGTGTACAATATTATACACAGCCTTTGTATACATCGACTTGCCAGAGATAAGCACAAAAAGCGAATTGTCAAACCGTTTAAGTTCTTTATTTCTCAAAACTTTGTATTCTGATATTTTTTCACTTAATTCATTGCTCATCGGAACTATCCTCTGCTTATTTCTTTTACCCAAAACCTTAAGTTGCTTTGATTCTACCTCAAAATCCTGATCGACCAGTGAAACAAGTTCGGAGACGCGTAATCCGCATTCATACAATAATCGGATAATCAAATGATCGCGAACCTGTTCATAACTATGCAACACCTTAGTTTCAGCCATAACCAGCTCCATCTCATTTTGTTTATAGAACGCAGGAAGTGTCTTTTTTGTTTTTGGTAAAACAATTTTTAAAGTGGGATTTTGCTCTGCCAGTCCATGCAATTGCAAAAACTTCCAGAAGGATTTGAGGGTAGATATTTTACGTGAAATTGATCTTGCAGTATTTTTACCATCGAGCAGTTTAAGCACCCATTGACGTATAATATCAGCTTGAATTTCTTTGGGATTAAAATCATCAGGAGCAATTTGTAGAAAATCACAGAACTGAATGAGGTCGGTATGATATGACAAAACAGTATGAGATGAATAATTCTTCTCATACTGTAAATATTGAATAAAATCATTGATCATACCTGACAAATTCGTTGTAAAAATTCAACAACGAAGTTATATAATTATTGTCAGAATGCCAAGTTTTCAGTAAAAATATTTTTACTTATTCTTCTGTTCTTTGAATTTGTTGTACGTAAACGGCGTGCATTTTCCTTTCACGCTTTACGACTGAAGGTTTATCGAAGCATTGACGACGACGCAATTCCTTTACCACACCGGTTTTTTCAAATTTACGTTTGAATTTTTTCAGAGCTTTTTCAATGTTTTCGCCTTCTTTTACAGGTACTACAATCATAATAATTTCTTATTTAATATGTTATATTTGTTATTTCGAAATAGGACTGCAAAGATAGAGAATCATTTTTAAATAGCAAAAAGAAAAATAGTTTTTTATTACTTAGTTTTTCTTCGATTTTTTCAAAAAACTATCTTTGAAGGATCAACATTTTTAATTTTTGCTGGCAAAAACAAATATTCGGGTATTTTCAGGCTCTGAGTAATATTTAATATTGTGTCCAACTGAATTTTATTCTGAATCTTCTGAATATGATAGTTGATAAACAGATTGGGGTTTTTGTTTTTCAAAAACAAGGGTTCGTTTTCATCTATCACGGCATTTGTAGCATCAATCAGTAAGCCTGCAACACCATCTTCCTCAATAATTTCATATCCTAAAGACTTCTGTTTTATCTTATTTTCTACCCATTCGAACATCAAACTGGGTTCGTACACATTATAGCTTATAAAATCAATGTCTGGAGTTCCGTTACTCTCATACCAGCTATTGGTCTTCATTATTTCCTTTACTTGTACCTTCTTGCCGTTATTCAGGTGCCCCCCAACCAACTTCATCGGTATTTTTACATTCACAATCCATTTTTCTGGGTCAACCGGTTTGATACCTGCAAGCTCCATCATTGCAATTCCAAACGAGGAACACCCGGCACCTTCATCCTGATATCGCGGCCAAAATGCTCCACCATAATAATTACAAGGTGCCAATGAATTATCTCTTATCATGGCGTACAGTTTGACAAACTTAATCAATCTGTCGGCTGCTTTTTCATTGATTTTGTAACGGATAAATGTAAGTTGTTCTCTTTCAGCGTATATTTTTAGTTTGCGGCTGAGTTCTTCCGAAGGTTCCATACGACCTTGAATAGCCAAACCAAGCATGCCAAGTCCTACTTTCTGCTTAAAAACAAGACTGAACTTCTCTTTCATGCCACATGAAGTTTGAGCGGTTAGTAATGGTTTGTCCAGCAGAGGCGTCTCCAACTTCACAGCAACGTGACCTAACAGATAATTATCTGATTTTGTGATGGTTTTCAAAAAGCAACTAACTGTACTTTTATATAACTCACGCGGACTGACCCAGTCGAGCGGTTTCAGGGTGGGCATAATGTATATAGTGAGTTCATGACCCTGATTACCCCCGGAGTACGCAGATAAAGGGCTGAAAAAAGCGAACAATAACAAATGCAAACAAACAAACAATGTTTTTCTAATGTTATATTTCATAATATAATGGAAACAATAACCTATCGAAACTAATATTTTTTTGTAAAGATATGAAATCAAATGTGAATTCCAAATGATTTAGCTTTCAAATTAAGTTTTCACTATAATCAAAGATATTTCATGAGTTTCTCTTTCAATTCCAGCATACCTTCACCGGCACCCTTGTTAATAACGTAAACTTGCCTGCTTTTTGTACTCACTTCATTCGGATCAATCAAATAGACAGGCACTTTAGCAGGAACATAGTGCAGCAGACTTGCAGCCGGATAAACTTGCAGGGACGTGCCGATAATCAGAAAAATATCCGCCTTTTCAACAATATCAATTGCAGTATTCATTTCCGGAACAGCTTCACCAAACCACACAATATGAGGACGCAGCTGATATCCTTTGGGACAGGTATCGCCTAACCTCGTTTCATAATTTTCAGATGAAAGATCATAAACCTCTGCACCCGGTCCGCATGATCGCACCTTCATCAATTCACCGTGCAGATGTAAAACGTGAGTGCTGCCGGCTTGCTCATGAAGATTATCAACATTTTGAGTGATGATTTTTACGTCAAAATCTTTTTCGAGTTCAGCCAACACCATATGTCCAATATTTGGTTTTACACCCAATAATTCTTTGCGACGGATATTGTAGAAATCCAGAACTTTCTGTTTGTCGCGATACCAGGCGTCTATAGTTGCCACATCCTCCACCCGGTGCTGCCCCCACATACCACCGGCTCCACGGAATGTACTGAGTCCACTTTCAACACTCATTCCGGCTCCGGTCAAAACGACCAATTTCTTTTTATTCTGCATGACTTTATTTATTTCACCGGAAATGAATGATTAAATAATCTTTGTTCAGCCAACTGTTCATATTTAGTTCCTTTACGCCCATAATTAGCATAAGGATAAATACTAATGCCACCGCGAGGAGTAAAAATCCCTGTAATTTCTATATATTTTGGCGACATAAGTTCGATAAGATCATTCATAATGATATTTACACAATCTTCATGAAAAGCACCATGATTCCTAAAACTAAACAAATACAACTTAAGGCCTTTACTTTCGACCATTTTAATATCCGGTATATAATTAATACGGATTGTTGCAAAATCGGGTTGTCCTGTAATGGGACACAAACTCGTAAATTCCGGACATTCAAAAGTTACCCAATAATCGTTATTCGGGTGTTTATTGTCAAACGCTTCTAATACTTCAGGAGCATATTCATTTTTATATTCGGTTTTTTTTCCCAATAAAGTTAGTTTTTCGTTGTTCATCATTGTATATTTTATTAGAAGTTCATACTAAATTTTATTCCGTAAAATTACAAATCTTTCAGTACTTTTTTAAAAAAACACAACTGACTTCTTTATTTTTTATATTTTTGTACTAATTCAAACGTAAACAGCATATCAGATGAAAAAAGCATTTATTCTGCATCTCTTCATTTTCTCCTTTCTGACTATGCAGGCCCAGGATTTCACCAATGAACGATTTCCGCTGACCACCTCTGTGAAAACCATGGATATTGGAAACATGAATATTCTCGATCCATATTTATCGCCATATGAATACAGTGGATTTCAGATAGGGCTTTTCGAAGAAAATCGACGTTTAATGCCGTCTATCGATACTCTGATTTCGTACACCAGCAGAAAATCGCTCTCATTCGGATCGGGTAATCATCCCAGCAAAAACAATTCGATGCTGATGTTCAACGGCAATTATAATTTTGGATTAAACTACCATATACGTCCACATAAAAATTTTCTGGTATTAGTTGGTGGTTCGTGGGACATTGATCTTGGTGGAAAATACATCAGCCGCAATGTCAATAATCCTTTTTCGCTCGATCTTTACACAAATCTGAATGCAACAGCTGAACTGTTTTACAGATTCAAGTTAAAAAATCAGAGCCTGCAACTGCATTATGGATTTCAAACACCGGTGGCAGGATCTATGTTTGTGCCTATGCAGGGAGCTTCGTATTACGAACTTTTTACGCTGAGCAATATGAGCAACGCTATTCATTTTAGCAGCTTACACAACAAAAGAGGCATATTGCAAAATTTCCAACTCGATTTACCGTTGAAGATTGCAACTATCCGACTGGGAATTCAACATGAATTGATGCAATATTCGGCAAATGAAATGATATTTCATAAAAAAAGTCTAACATTCTCTGTTGGTTATCGGGTTGACATGTATACATTTACTGGAAGGAAGAATAAAGTGCCTTCAAATTTCATCAGCGCATATGAATAAACATAAAGTGTAACAACGAATTTACTTATGAAACAAATATACGTTATCATATCGCTATTTTTGATGGTGGAACTTCAGGCATGTATGGATGAACCTGATCTTCGGTCGGACACTCCACGTGGAAATTTCAACGCGCTCTGGGAGATCATTGATACACGATATTGTTACCTGAGCTATAAGCAAATAAATTGGGATTCAGTTTACACGGAATATTCACACAAAATCGATACTGTTTCAAGTAATTTCTCTCTCTTTGATGTGATGGGCAAAATGCTGGCAACACTGAAGGATGGACATGTCAATCTCTACTCCAGTTTCGACAGAAGCAGATACTGGAACTGGTACACGGATTATCCGTCAAATTTCAATTCTGGTGTTTTGTTCAAACCTCATTATTTAGGTGCTGATTACCGGATAGCCGGAAGTTTACGCTATAAAAAAATAGCAAACGGAAAAGTTGGTTACATTTACTACGGAAGTTTTTCGGACAGCTTTTCGAATGAGAATATAAACCAGATCTTCAATAGCTTCTCATCATGTCTGGGAATAATCGTTGATGTACGAAACAATGGAGGCGGAATGCTAAGCTATGCTGAACAGCTTGCCTCTTACTTTTTCGATAAAAAAACACTCACAGGCTATCTTAGTCACAAAACGGGGACAGGTCACTCGGACTTTTCAACTCCAACTCCGCTTTATATTGAGCCCAACGACAAGGTCAAATGGAATAAAAAAGTAATGATATTGACAAACCGAATGTCGTACAGCGCCACCAATGGTTTTGTCAACATTATGAAATATGCTCCCAACTCCACTATCATCGGCGACCAGACAGGAGGTGGAGGCGGACTTCCATTTTCGAGTGAGCTGCCCAACGGATGGATGGTCCGATTCTCAAGCAGCCCGATGTACGATGCCGATATGCAGAATATTGAATGGGGAATTAAACCTGATATTCAGGTAAATATGAATGCCGAAGCAGAGGCAAGAGGATATGACACCATCATCGAAAGAGCTATCGGTGAAATATTTAAGTAGATTTTATTAATTTTGCTTCGATTATTATCTGACTGCAAACATATGCGAAAACTAAAAATAACAGAACTCAACCGACTGACCTCAGAAGAATTCAAAAGCCAACAGAAAACGCCACTAATTGTAGTGCTGGATAACGTAAGAAGTCTTCACAATGTAGGCTCTGTTTTCAGAACTTCAGATGCATACCTTGTTGAAGCAGTGTATCTTTGTGGCATCACCTCTCCCCCTCCCCATGCTGAGATACATAAAACCGCTTTGGGAGCTGAAAACACAGTATTCTGGAAATACTATGAAGAAACTTTGGGCGCCATTAATGAGCTGAAAGAAAAGGGGTATGAAGTATTAGCCATAGAACAGGCTGAAGGAAGTATTATGCTCAATACACTGGAAATAAATCCTGCAAAAAAATATGCCGTTGTTTTGGGTAATGAGGTCAAAGGCGTACAGCAAGCAGCGATTGACTCCTGTGATGGTTGCATCGAAATACCTCAGTACGGTACAAAACACTCTCTTAATGTGAGTGTTACAGCAGGAATAATTATTTGGGAATTTGCTTTGAAATTAAAGAAATAATAAAGTTGTATCTATGTCATTTAGGAGAATTTATACATTAATCTTAGGGTTACAGTTGTGTCTTTTGAGTTACGGTCAATCCTATCAAAAGGAAATTTATAAAGCTTATGTTGATTATGAAGTCAACAGATGGCTGAAAGCAGCTAAATATGTTGAAAACTCGAATCAGAACCAGACAGAGAAAATGTTGAACCTGATACATTGCTATTATGGTTACACCTCAAGCCTTATGTCGCTTAAACAAAATGATGAAGCTGAAAAAATTATTGAAAAAGCTGAAATTTTGATAGATAAAATTCTGAAAACAGATCCCGACAATGCACTTGCGTTAAACTATAAGGGTGTTTTTCTTGGTTATGAAATTGGACTGAACAAGATGAAAGCTTTAAAGTACGGTACAAAAAGCACCAGCTATATTGACAATGCTCTGAAACTTGCTCCCAATAATGTACAAATATTGTTTGATAAAGGCAATGCTCTCTATTATCCGCCCAAGGTTTTTGGCGGCAACAAGAACGAAGCCCTGAAATACTTCCAGAAAGCCATCGGAATAATCGAGAAACAAAAAAAGACCAATGAAAACTGGGTATATCTTCAGTTACTTGCTCTGGAAGGACGATGCTACGAACTGAACGGCAACTACACAAAGGCGGAGCATAGTTATCAGAAAGCGTTGAAAGCAGAACCTGAATTTAAATTTGTAAAAAACACCCTTTATCCCCGGTTAAGAAAAATAATGAGCAATGCTTCAACCAATCAGAAGCAGGACGACTCTCCCGAAAACGAAATTTACAGATAGATAATAATGAAAAAAAACGACTGGAAAGACCGGCTGAATGTGGTATATTCCACCAATCCGGACTATAAATACGAATCGGAGGAGGCAAATAAATCTGAAATCGCCACACCAACTGCTCAAACGCTTCGTATCGAACTTGACAAGCGCAACGGCAAACCAGCTACGCTGATTACCGACTTCCAGGGGAGTGACAATGAGCTGAAGGAACTTGCCAAAACGCTGAAAAACAAGTGTGCCACCGGCGGTTCGCAACGCGACGGTGAGATACTCATTCAGGGAGACTTCAGAGTGAAGATAGCCGAAATACTGCAAAATATGGGTTATAAAATTAAAAAAATAAATTTCAAATAAAAGTTAAAAACACCGCAGGCATAGATTGAAAAAACTAAATAGTTTCAAAAAACACATATAACACATTGTCCAAAATGTCGGCCAATGTGTTTTTTTTGTAAAGTCAGTTTGAAAATGTGTCATTTTGTCATTATTTTATACACAGATATGCTATTTTAAAGAAGTAAAATATGTATATTTGCGTATTTCTCCATAATTTAATATCACATTTCCATGAACAACTTAATTAAACTTAATCCAAATCCCTTAGTTTCACACCTTGAGAAACTTCCGAAAGACTTTACAAAAGCCGACATTCTCAAATTTATTGAAGAGAAAAAAATAAAAATGATAAACTTTCGGTATGCGGGAGGTGACGGGCGACTCAAAGTACTGAATTTCGTTATTAATAATTATAACTATCTGGATCAAATTCTGACCGCTGGCGAACGCGTAGATGGATCAAGTCTTTTTTCATTTATTGAAGCAGCTTCGTCCGATTTATATGTAGTTCCCCGTTTTAGTACCGCTTATCTCGATCCTTTTTCTGAAATTCCAACACTTGGTTTTCTTTGTTCATACTTCAACAAGGATGGTATACCGCTTGAAAGTTCACCCGAATATATTCTGAAAAAAGCACATCAGATTTTTCTGCAACAAACTGACGGAATGGAGTTTTACGCGATGGGCGAACTGGAATATTATGTCATTGGCAAAGAAGAAGACGCATTTCCTGCCGTTGACCAGAAAGGATATCATGAGGCAGCGCCTTTCAGTAAGTTTGAAGATTTCAGATGCAAGACAATGATGTACATCGCACAGGTTGGAGGACAAATTAAATACGGTCATAATGAGGTCGGCAATTTTGTTCATGAAGGAAAAATTTATGAACAGAATGAAATTGAATTTCTTCCATCGCCTGTCACTGATGCCGCGGACCAGCTGCTTTTGGGTAAATGGATAATTAATAAACTGGCATACCAATATGGTCTTGATGTAACATTTGCGCCCAAGATTACGGTAGGGAAAGCCGGAAGCGGTATGCATATCCATACCTGCATTATGAAAAACGGTGAAAACCAATACGTTGATAAAGGTAAACTGACAGATACCGCGAAAAAAGCCATTGCAGGTTTTATGACTTGCGCCGGTTCGCTCACTGCTTTTGGTAACACCAATCCGACATCATATTTCCGGCTGGTTCCTCATCAGGAGGCTCCCACTACGGTATGCTGGGGCGATCGAAACCGTTCTGCACTTGTGCGTGTTCCGCTTGGCTGGAGTTCCGGAACAGATATGTGCGCCAATGCAAATCCCAACGAAAAAACAGAAATCAGTGATTTTTCTGTAAAACAGACCATCGAATTCCGCGCACCGGACGGATCGGCTAACCTTTATCTTCTATTAGCCGGTCTTGTAACTGCAGCAGGACATGGCTTTGAGTTAGAAAACGCGGTGGAATTTGCAGATAAGAAATATGTGGAAGTGGATATTCACAAATCGGGAAATGAAGCTAAGACCAATGGATTTGAACATTTACCGACTTCTTGTTTTGAGTCCGCTGAATTGTTGGATAAAAACAGGGAAATTTACATAAAACACGGTGTGTTCAGTGAAGCAGCCATTAACAATATAATAAATCAGCTAAAATCATTTAATGATAAGAAAATAAGAGAAGAAATTGCTGCGCAACCGGAGATGCTCCAGAACCTCGTGGATAAGTACTTTTATTGCTGACAATATATTCAAATCAACTGATTAAACACACAAAAAGCCGGTCAATTTTCATTGTCCGGCTTTTTGAAAATTATTTGTATATCAATTAGCCTTTAATGGCTGCAATTCCGGGCAATACAAGTCCTTCGATAGCTTCGAGAAGAGCACCACCACCTGTTGATACGTATGACATTTTATCGGCAATACCGAATTTATTTACACAAGCAACAGAATCACCTCCACCTACGAGTGAAAATGCACCGTTTTTGGTTGCTTCAACTATTGCTTCGCCAACAGCGCGTGATCCATGGGTAAAGTTTTCAAATTCAAATACACCGGTAGGTCCGTTCCAGAGTATTGTTTTTGAACTCTTGATAACATCTGCAAATATCTTTTCAGTTTCAGGACCGATATCCAGACCTTCCCAACCATCAGGAATTTCACCAACGGCTGTAAAACCGATATTTGCATCGTTGCTGAAAGCATCTGCAATTTTTGCATCGACAGCTAGAACCAGATTTACATTATTCTGTTTAGCTTTCTCAATCAATTCAAGCGCCAGTTCAAGTTTATCATCTTCACAAAGCGATATCCCGATTTTACCTCCCAATGCTTTGGTAAAGGTATATGTCATACCACCTGCGATAATCAGATTATCAACTTTGGTGAGCAGATTTTCAATAATTTCAATTTTTGTAGATACTTTCGAACCACCCATGATAGCTGTAAACGGACGTGCAGGATTATCCATCAACTTATCTACAGCTGTTACTTCCTTGTTCATCAGGAAACCAAACATTTTATTGTCGGCATCAAAGTAATCGGCTATCAGAGCGGTTGAAGCGTGTGCACGGTGAGCAGTACCGAATGCATCGTTTACATAACAGTCGGCATAAGAAGCCAGTTTTTTAGTAAATTCTTTTTGTGAAGCTTTTACTTCCTTTTTGGCTGCTGCTTTTTCGTCTTCGGTTGCAGTTTCGGGCAAGCGTGGTTTGCCTTCTTCTTCAGCATAGAAACGAAGATTTTCGAGCAACAGCGCTTCACCGTCTTTCAACTCAGCAACCATTTTTTCAGTTTCTTCGCCCATACAGTCTGCAGCAAATTTCACAGGTACTTCGAGAAGTTCAGAAACCCGGTTAACAATGACTTTCAACGAATATTTAGGATCCGGATTTTTTTTGGGACGTCCCATGTGTGAGGCAATAATCAGCCTTCCACCATCAGCAATAATCTTTTTCAGAGTCGGCATTGCAGCACGGATACGTGTATCATCGGTGATGTTGAAGTTTTCATCAACAGGAACATTGAAGTCAACACGAACAAATGCTTTTTTACCGGCAAAATTAAATTTGTCAATCGTTTGCATAATCATTTTTATTTTAAAGTTATATATTCTTTCTTTTTTTGGTTTATTAAAATCGGGCTCTGAATGCCTGAAATAAGTAAAATCAAAATTAATCCCATCACAAACAATGCGCCTATCCCGACAATCCATAATCCATCATGATTTAGGGTTTGCTTTGTTCTGAATATTAAAATAAGAAAATTTATACCAGCAATTGCGACTAAACTTCCACAACTGATAGCTGAAACTTTCAACAAAGAAAGTGAGTTTTTTTTCTTAGTACCTGTATTCCACCAATCAACTGAAATATTGAAGGGAAAACATAACAGTAAAATAGATAGTAGTAAGTAAATATTGACTGATTGAAACGTCTCCCATGCAGTTTAATTCACCTTGAACTTATATTCTATTTTGCTTAGTTCGTCATTTGCCTTTACAATTTTATTTTTCAGATCTTCCTTATAATCAACCAGTTTTCTCTGTAATGTTTCATTACCTACAGATAGAATCTGCACAGCCAGTATGCCGGCGTTCATAGCGCCATT
>DAONDU010000080.1:0-11870 GCA_035402725.1 Paludibacteraceae bacterium
CGAATCGTTTAGCCGGACGCCCATTGTCTATACAATACAATGGTGAGAACGAATCTTCAAACATTTGCCAATCTGGTTTATTTGCTCAATATACATTCGATGTTTATGGCTTATCCTTTTCTTTTTTATCTGTTAATTTCTAACCGGAATAGTTTGAAGCGGCACATTCCAACCTTCTACTGTTACTTTTCCATCCACGATGCCATTATATTCTAAACGTATAATTTTATCAGAACCCGGAAGTACCGACACATAATTACTGTCATAAAACACCGGCATAACGCGTTTTCCAGTGGCACTATCAACAAGGGAAACTCTATTAAAAAATGCCAAAGGATTGCCGGAAGGATTGGCAATTTTAACCTCGATCGTATTTGAAGAAACTTTGCGAGCTGTAACGATTACATTCGCTTTCATTATATGTTGTAATCCCGAGTAATTACCAGTTGAATCGGGTAACCAGTAGATATTTTCACTCTTTACAGTCTGCTGAGCATCTACAATCTGCATCTTGAGGAATACTCCATTTTTTGCACGCAGCTTGTCCATATCTCTTTTCAAAGGGAAATACTGCTGAGTTGATGTTGGGCTAATCTCAACAATCATATCATTAGCCGGAATTTCTTTTCCATCAAGATCGATAAACGAAGTTTTAAGCATCATGTCGTGATAAGAATGGAAAGTATTATTCACAATCATTGCCATTCCATCTACCGGGTTGCACATGATGTGCAGAGGTTCACTTCCATTACGAAGACCGTAAAGACAAGCATTTACATCAAGATAATAATCATACATCTGTCCTCGCAAGGCTGTCCATGGATTTTGTGTTTTCCAGATTATAAAACCGGTGTACCAATCCCAGGCATGAGCACTAAAACCTTCTGCCAAAGCACGATACTGATCGAAATTGACCAACTGAGCAATATCGCCAAACTCTTTGATATTCTCAGGATTGCCATAAGATGCAATAAAATTGCCATAGCCAATGTCTTTGTGATAATCCCATACGGAGTCAATTTTGTTTTGCAGATATTGCGGAACTACCTGATTTTCTACTGGAAGGAAACGTTCGAGTGATTCGGCATCGCCCGTTCCTACAGAGCCCACTTCGGAGTTGAATGGGAAAGTTCGATAAGTCCAGAAAGTCTTAGGATCCTGAATAGTGTAAGGTCCATCTCCATTACCTCCGATAGAATTATAAGACATGCTATCGGTATTTGAATATTTAAAGAAACAACGAGTACCATCCAATTTAGGTAAAATAGAATCCTGCAATGGAATAATAATGTCGGCAGGTGGGGTTATTTCATTACCTCCACACCAGATGGCCAGTGAAGCATGGTTACGTACCATCTTGATCATGTCAGCCATTGAAAGGAGCGATAAAGCATGATCGTCGGGATATTGACGGCGAGTCCACTGATCGTCTTTTTTCCTCGGGTCCACCCAACGACCGTTGCAATCGCCTGAGAACCAAAAATCCTGGAACACAAGCATACCATATTTATCACAAGCTTCGTAGAATTCAGGACGTTCAATCATCGCCCCTCCCCAGATACGAATCAGGTTTAAGTTCATATCCCGATGAAAACGAACTTCAGCATCGTAACGTTCGGGAGTAAACCGCAACATGGCATCGGATATAATCCAATTACCCCCTTTTATGAATATTTTCTGCCCATTGACAGCAAATTGCATACTGCGGGTACGTTCGTTCCATGTATGTGTAATTTCACGTACACCTACTTTTACATCTGTATTGTCCAATACTTTGCCATCGGCTGACACGAAACGATAAGTAAGATCGTAGAGCGGATGATCGCCATACATATTCGGCCACCAGAGTTTTGGATTTTTCAATGTCATATCAGGAAGTTTAACCTCCGTGATTCCTGAAGCTGCAAGCACAACAGGCTGCTTAACTGTTTGACCATCTATGGTATATTCCACAGTTCCACGAATTGATTTTGCCTGCGGATTTTCCACTTCTACCGTAGCTTTGACAATTGCCGGTGCTTGTTGCTTAGCTTCCGGATCACGCTTCCCGGGAACAATGGTAATGACATGCGGATTCTTCAACGCAACACCATGTGTCTTTTCTATCGTTACCTTATCCCAAATACCGGTATTTCGATCGCGAACAGGCTGAATCCAGTCCCAGCCGGCAGCATACTGGTGCGACAGATTTTTTGCAATGCGTCCATCACCACCCTGACCACCATTCGGTTCTCCAACCGGGTCAACGGGATAAACAATCACCGCCAGACGATTATTCCCGCTTTTAGCTAACAGCGAAGTAATATTGTAAGACTGACGAAGGTACATTCCATAATGACGTTGCGCGTTCACCTTCTTGCCATTAAAAAAGATATCGCAAGCATAGTTAACGCCGCGGAAGTTAAGATAAACCTGATCAATACCCTTTGCCGGTGATTCTTGAAAATCGTTTACAAACCAATAGGTATAGTAATCCCGACCTGTATAATAAATATCAGGAATTTTTTTGTTGTTTATCCCATAAAATGGATCAGGCACTTCCTTATTATTCAGCATGGTAGTAAGAACCGTTCCCGGTACGGTAGCAGCTTTCCAACCATTCAACGCAAATTCCGACTGACTGAGTTGCTCGCCTGTCACTACCACTTGTTTCATATTCTGACATTGCCATCCGCTCTTGAGTTCATATTGCTCCCGAGCCGATACTCCGGCAAATAAAAAAGTAAGAAGTAGTATTGATATAAAATGCTTCATTAGATTGATTTTTTATTGTGTGTCAGTTGAACCAACACTAAAAGTGACAGCGGACAGATTATTCGTTTAATAAACCTTTGATTTTGGCCTATCCTGCTCGTTAACTCCAAATAATTTGTTCGGTTTATCACCCATTACAAATTCTAACGTACCACCGGCCATAATATTTTTATAAGTTATAAATGAATGAGAATAAGCCTGACCATTCAGTTTCACCGACTGGATATAAATATTGGTTGAACCTGTATTATGCACATCGATTATAAATTTTTTACCTGCCGGCAAAGTAATAGTGGCCTTGTCGAACGAAGGAGAACCAAATACAAAACAAGCTCCGGCCGGATTAACCTGATAAAAGCCTAAAGACGAAAGAATGTACCATGCTGACATCTGGCCACAGTCTTCGTTCCCACTCAGTCCTGCCGGTTTATCAAAGTACATGTTTTCGAGAATATACCGAATCTTTTCAGCTGTTTTCCATTGTTGCCCTACGTAAGTATATAAATAGGCAATGTGATGACTCGGTTCATTACCATGAGCATATTGACCAATTAAACCCGAGATATCAGGTGATGCTTCTGCTCCCAGACCTCCCTGAACAACAAACAGGCTATCGAGTTTCCGAACAAACGGTTTTTCTCCACCAAACAGATTCCCAAGACCTTCCACATCCTGAGGAACTAACCAGGTGTATTGCCATGCATTTCCTTCGGTATAATCTCCCCACTCATGAATTGACTTGAACGGATCAAGCGGTTCGCGGAATGAGCCGTTGTCGAGCTTTGGACGCATAAAATCAGTCCTCGGATCGAAATACTGTGTATATGCTTTTGCACGTTTTGAATAGTACTCATAGTCACTTTGTTTGCCCAGCTTTTGAGCCAGTTGAGCAATTGCCCAATCGGACAGTGCATATTCCAATGCTTTTGAAACCGATTCCTTTTCTTTATCTGCGGGTATATAGCCTCTTGTTTTTAAGTGATTAACGCCATAGTCATCTCGCATAGAAGATGCTTTCATTGCTTCAAATGCCAATTCGGGGTCAATGCCTTTGAAACCTTTAAAATATGCATCGGCAATAACAGGAACTGCAGGATAACCAACCATGCAATCTGTTTCTGAACCCATCAAAGGCCAGATAGGCAATTTACCTTGTTGCTTATAAATAGCAAGTAAAGATTGCACCATGTCAGGAACGCGGTCGGGCTGAATGATGGTATAAAGAGGCTGTGCTGCACGATATACATCCCACAACGAGAAAATGGTATAGTTTTGGAATCCGGGATTTTTATATTCTTTCTTGTCTGTGCCTCTGTAATCTCCATTGTGGTCGTTGAACAAAACAGGAGCAGTAAACAAATGATACAAAGCGGTATAGAATGTTCTCAGCTGATGAATATCTTTTGACTCAACAGAAACCCGACCTAATTCCTTGTTCCATTTTGCATAGGCATTATCAGCTACCTGTTGAAAATTCCATGCAGGAATTTCCGCAGTAATATTATCCAAAGCATTTGATTCGCTTACAGGCGACACTCCGACTTTGACCATGATTACTTCTTTGGCTTTAGTTTTAAAACTCAATATCGCCACAGCAGAATCTCCATCCAGTTCAATTCCTTTTTGTGGCCTTTTACCGTTAAACAGCTCAGTTGCATCGGCTGCACGCGAGAGTTTGATAGCAAAATATAAACGCTGATCTACCGACCAACCTGTGGAATAACGGTATCCGGTATAAGTAGTAGCATCCACCTTTTTGATGAAGGTTTTAACCGGTCTATCCCAACCAATACCCATTGCCAGATTGATGCCTATGTGAGCCGATGAAGATTGCGGAAAAGTGTATTTGTGTAGCGCAACACGCTCTGTAGCTGTCAGTTCTGCTTTTATCGAATAAGCCTTAAGGTTCACAGAATAATAGCCGGGCTTAACGACTTCATCTTTATGTGTATATAGCGTAGCCCAACCCGACAAAGGAGTTTTCACTGTACCCGGGCTTGTCATCAGTTTTCCTGTATATGGCATTATCAGGATATCACCCAAATCTCCAATGCCGGTACCACTAAGATGCATTTGCGAAAATCCGGTTACTATACTGTCGGAATAATGATAACCCGAGCACCAATCCCAGCCTTTTACATAATTATTAGGCCCAACCTGAACCGCACCAAAGGGAACATGAGCCCCAAGAAACACATGACCGTGATCGCCCGTTCCTATGTACGGATCAACATACTGTGCAAGATCTTTCAATCGTGCATCCCCGTTTTGAAAGACTACAAACAGTAGAATTATAAATAGCAAACTTTTCTTCATCATTTTGTAGATATTATTGAATTTAACTTATTTGAATTTTTCTTAAACAGCCAAAAGCGATTGATGCTCACTGGCAACTTTAATAATCAGTTCTCCAAACAATGTATTTGCCCAGGCAAACCACGGTCGAGTGAATTTCATGGGATCATCCTTATGAAAAGCTTCGTGCATAAATCCTGTTTCGGCGTCTGTGCGTAAAAGCGTCTGAATACATTCACCAATTTCATGTTCATCCGTAGAAGTAAGTGCCTGCATGATAAAGCTCATTGGCCATATCCAATCGAGACCTACGTGTGGACCACCTACGCCGGCAGCTGCTTTCCCTTTGAAAAAATAGGGGTTGTCGCTGCCAAGAACCAGACGGCGTGTGTTTATATAAACCGGATCAGACACCTTGATAAAAGAACAAAGATAAGGTAAACCTAATAAGTTAGGCACATTGGCATCGTCCATAAAAACATGTCCGCCAAAACCATCCACTTCGTATGCATATACTTTTCCGTATTTTGAGTGAGTGACAGTTCCATATTTATTGACCGCCTGAAATACCTCTCTGGCTAAAGCCTTACATTTGGAACCAAAACTGACATCACCGGTAACCTTATTGGATATTTCAGCCAATTGGTTCAGCGATTCCACAGCAAACAAGTTAGACGGTATCAAGAAGCTAAAAAGCGTAGAGTCGTCCGACGGACGAAAAGAAGAACATATTAAACCAACCGGGTTAACCGGGCTTCCAAATCCTTTATTGAGAACTGTATCGCTCTGTTTATCGGTGTCACGGGTAAATGAATAGGAGGTATCCATTGTTCCCTTTTTGCGTTGCTGTTCCACAAAAGTTTCATAAACGCGTTTCATGGCACTTTTCCAGCTCTCGTCAAACATGGATGTATTTCCGGTTTTTTTCCAATAATAATATGCCAAACGAATCGGATAACACAGCGAATCGATTTCCCACTTGCGTTCGTGCAATTCGGGAATCATTTTAGTATGATCCTTATCCCATTCACTTCCGGTAGCTCCTTTATTGAAAGCATTTGCATACGGATCAAGATTGATACACCAACTTTGACGACGGATAATCCCTTCAATCATAAGACTCAACTGACTGTCTTTCGAAGCTAAAGGCAAATATGGGAAAACCTGTGCCGATGAATCGCGCAACCACATTGCTTCTATGTCGCCAGTGATAACAAAGGTATCAGGACGACCGTTCTTTATTTCAAATTCCACTGTTGTATCCAATGTATTCGGATAACAGTTTTCAAACATCCATGCCAATTTCGGATTCTTGATTTTTTGCTTAATCTGATGTATAATTTCCTCCACTGCTTTTGAAGTGAAATTGCGTTTTGCCAGTATCGGACGGTTGCTTACATAGGTAATGTCAGACGGTTGTAAAGACGATACCTTCGAAGATGATGCCGGCGTCAAAAGATTTCCAAAAACACTTTTGTTTATTGCCAGCCCTGCAAATACCATCGCGCTGTTACGTAAAAAATCTCTGCGTGAAGTCATAATTATTTAAGATTAACATTAGTGATTCTATAAGTTTGAAATTTTGAAATGATATTTTTTTGCTGAATGTAAAGGTTGTTAAGAAAAACTTTTTTGTTTTTACTTTTTTACTTTGCGAAAAGTTGATGACATTAGAATAAGTATAATTAACCTGTAGTGCCTTTAGAACAAAGTAATAAAAAGTTGTTCGCTTCGGATAAAATCCGTATATTTAATTGATTAACAATCGATTAAATATGACGAACAACTTCATCACAAAGTACTAGAAAATTCTCGAAATATTAAAACAATTTGAGTCATGAAGTAACTTTATAATTAAATTCGTTGTCCGCGTTTGAGCTATATTGAATTAATTGCTGTTGATTTTACTGCAAAATCTTAAAGTATTGATACTGAATATCAATTATTTAGAATTCTGCCAGGTTCTCTAAGTTCACGCATTGAACAAAGTGTATATTATCGTCGGAGAAGAAAATCATTTTCTGTTAAAGAGCTAATCGGCAAAGCGATGTCGGATAAATAAACCGAAACTGACCCGATTCAACGAGAAAGGATGCCTAATTCACTCACAGCATAATATCGGGTACTATTTACAGACTCTAATGGTTCAATTCTAATATATTTTGCTTGAACAGGTTGATCAAAAAGCACATCCTGACGAATAGGATTATTCTTTATATTATTGAATATGAAATTATTTATAAGTTTCGTCCATGTTTGACCATCTATACTAACTGAACAATTGTAACGAAAAAGATTAGCAGCATTCACGTCATTTACAGGCACATAGAAAAATCCCTTTAAAGGCAATATTTTCCCAAAATCCACTGCCAATGCATCTTGTTGACTCAGTACAACCGATGTAGATGTGTCACCATCAATTACTTTCGCTACATTAGCCACCTCAGGAGCAATAACTTTCCATTGAGCCGGGGCAATATCATAATTAACAGTCACCACTTCACTTTGAACAGCCCCATTATGCGTCATTGCAATAGCCTTAACTATACCTCCATTGGGCAAAGCAAAAGGTTGCAAAAAGACTGTCGAAGTTGCAGAAGGCAGTGATCCATCCAATGTGTAATAAATGGCAGCACCAGCAGCTTCACTTCGTAGGGAAACGTCACCTTGCATAGTTCGCTCTACAGTAGGTGCCGATAATTGAGCAGAAGCAAAATAAAATCCTATATTATTTATTACCGGAGCAGCTAATGAGTTTAAAATATTAATGCGCACCTTTGTTGTAGTTACATCTGCGAATCGCAGAATGCGTTTATAACCAATGGTTGTACCTTGCGACAATGCACGCCAACTTTTGGTTAAATTATCCCAATACTCCAAATTAAAAGATTCAACACGCTGGCCCAAAGGAATATATTCTTGAATCAACAAACGATTAAAGGTCTGTGACTTTTTCATGGTTACCACCAATGAAGCTGTGTGTACATTATCGTCTGTTGCCCAATAAGTATCGTACTTGTTGTCAAGAATATTTGCCGGCGAAAATCGAATTGATTTTCCTCTTGTATTAGTGGCTGTTACAATACCATTACTGGCAAGATTTGTTCTAAAAATAGCTTCTAACGACTTTCGAAATTCCATCAGGCGAATAGAGTCTCCGGAATGGATACGTCCGCTGCGGTCGGCAGGAACATTAAGCAACAAATTACTGTTTCGTCCTATGCTGTTAAAATAAATTTCAGTAAGTTGTTCAAGTGACTTTACTTTATCATTGGTAGAAGGACTATAGAACCATCCCGGACGAATGGAAACATCAGTTTCGGCAGGCACCCAATCAGTCCCCGCAATATTTCCACGGTTTAATGTATCAAGAGAAGGCGCTTTGCTGCCCGGTTCAAATCCTTTGATGTTGAGACGCGACCAATTGGTTTCTCCGGCAATTCCTTGTTCGTTTCCCATCCAACGACAACCGGGTCCAATATCACTAAAAATAACAGCCTGAGGTTGATTTTTATATACCACATTGTGAAATAAAGACCAATCATATACTTGCCGTTTTGTGCCATCGCCATTTGCCCCATCAAACCATTGCTCGAATACTTCACCATAGCCCGACAGGACTTCATTGAGTGTGTTGGCAAATAGCTGGTTGTATTCCGGAGTTCCGTAAGATGGATGGTTCCGATCCCACGGAGACAAATAGACTCCAAACTTTAGCCCGGCTTCTTTACAAGCATCCGAAAGTTCTCTAAGCACATCTCCCTGACCGTTTTTCCAACCACTTTCGCGAACTGTATGTGTACTGAATTTACTTGGCCATAAGCAGAAACCATCATGATGCTTAGCTGTGATAATAATACCTTTCATTCCGGCAGCTTTGGCTGTAGCTGCCCATTGACGACAATCTAAAGCAGCAGGGTTAAACACTTTCGGATCTTCTTTCCCATTTCCCCATTCTACGTCAGTAAATGTATTAGGACCAAAATGAACGAACATATAGTACTCCATCTTTTGCCATTCCAACTGGCTTTCAGAAGGTATGGCCCCATAGGGACGAGGTGGTTCATCACTACTTTTACCACTTGTCAGCACTATTAAGAATGCAATCAATATTATATTATTTCTCATATTATATAATTATTCCTCATCATTTAGAACACAATACTATTTGCTCATCCGTTGTAGAAAACGAAAATCTCCTATTTAGTTGTTAACTTTCACCATATTCAACACCGGACTTTTTACGGCTCTCACATCCGTTTGAAAAACATCGTTAATTTGCTCGAAAACAGAAATTTTATTCTCTCCCTTTTTAAGCCATACTCCGGGAATAAAAAGAGTTTGTTGAGGACCGACTTTCCAGTAACGTCCAATATTATTTCCATTTATAAAAACAATACCTTTTCCCCAATTACTCATATCAATAAAGGTATCGCCGACTTCATTAAGGACAAATGATCCTTCGTATACAATTGGCTTCCCTTTTAAAGATTGAATCTTAACAGTTTCGTTTTCATACACATCAGTCTTTGCATATTGGCTTAAATCAGGACATTTGTCCATAGGTAATTTATACATTGACCAATCACCGACAATCTCCATATCATTAATCCTGACCGGGCTGATAATACCCTTGGTGTTATGCACAATTTCAGCACCGTAGTTGATACGTCCCATATTTTCTACAAGAATTTCTAATGTAGCATTAAAAGGCACATCAATATCAAGGGTGTAATGTTTGGTATTCCGGTTTAGCTCACCCACTTTTTCTCCATTAACATACACAACTGCATAATCGCGTAGACCGGCAACTTCTAATGTCCCGCTGATAGGTTGATTAAAGTGTCGTGTATAAAGAATATAACCATATCCCTGATTCAATTGTTCAAAGGTCAAAGGGGTCTCACTTGTTACAGCAGGCATTTTTTCAGCATAGCTCAATACATCAGCCACACGGGTTAATTTCACCGCAGGAATTTCAATAACCGGGATTGAAGCCGGAACAGGTGGCAGTTTAATGTGTACATATTTACGAATGACGGAGCGGAGAGAATCGTATTTAGATGTAACCCAACCGGCTTCACTTATAGGTGCATCATAATCATAGCTGGTAAGATCGGGCTGAATATCGTGTGTTTTATCATAATTTGCACCACTCGTAAAACCAAAGTTAGTTCCACCATGTGCCATGTATAAATTAAACGAGATACCGTTCTGAAGATACTCTTCGGTCTTGCGGGCAATACTCGTTGCACTGATATTCGGAAAAGGCTCTCCCCAATGCGACAACCAGCCCGGATAAAATTCGGCAACCATGTAAGGTCCCTTTCCACCATGATATTTATCCACCGCCTTTTTCAGATTTGAGATATTACCCTCACCATTAGCGGTCGGCAAAATTCCATCAATAGTACCTCCTTCAAATAACCAGGAACCATCGGAACTAAACAGAGGTACATCAAATCCAGCAGACAAAAGCTGATCTTTGATTTTGGCATTATAAACCCGGTGTTCATCGATTGGAATATCTTTTCGTTGAGATACATACGATCCAAACTCATTCTCTACCTGTACCATAATAATAGGACCACCCTTTGTGATAAGCTGCTGACCAATCTCCTGATAAAGGCGATTGATGTATAGCTGGGTGTATTTTAAGAATACAGGATTGTCACGTCTCAACTCTATTCCTTTGCAATTTTGCAACCACCAGGGATATCCGCCAAACTCCCATTCGGCGCAGGCATAAGGACCCGGACGAAGAATAACAAAAAGGCCTTCTTCCCCTGCTGCTTTTACAAATTCCGACAAGTTTCTATCTCCTTCAAAATTCCACTTACCCGGTTCTGTTTCATGTGCATTCCAAAACACATAAGTAGCTACTGTATTTAATCCCATAGCTTTGAGCATCTTCAGGCGATGATGCCAGTACTGATGAGGAATACGAGCATAATGCATCTCGCCCGAAAGGATCTGCATCGGTTTGTGATCGTACATGAAACTTCCATCCTTTACTTCGAAAAGATGTTTTTGTTGAGCATTTGCTGTATATCCCGACATGCATAGCATTGCTACGGCAAGGATGAGTTTTCTGTTTAGTTTCTGTAACATATCTATTTTTTTTATTTTCTAGTTGAATAGCTATTTATATTGAGAGAAAACCTGAAACATTGTTCTACCCTCAATCTGTAATTTAACTCTTTCTAAATTGCTTCCTGATTAGGAAAATAGTTGCATCTTCAATGTGTGCTCCTGCAAGCGAATCTCTTTCGAAATAATAGATCCAATGTAGTTCAGGAGGAACTTTGACCAGATTGAGATCAATCCAGTATTTTATGCAAACATAGCAGATTTTATTGTTAATTGCTACTCAACAATAATTTTCTGTTATAATTTCAATTAGTAATGCAACTTTGATGGCAGGATAGTATAGTTTATTTTTTCAGAGCCAGGGAGGAAGGCCTCCCCCCTTTGCTCCGATGGAAAAAAAAGACTATAATTGTTCTCCGCCAAAAGTTTACATTTATGAGTCATTTAACCAGGGAACAAAGATATACTATTGCATCGATGTTGCTAAACGGAGACTTGCTTATGATGCCTGTTACGGGTCTGTTGGGAATTACTCCAATACTTCAATATTTTAGCCTGAATGTTGGATTGGAATTTTTACAAGGTGTTATTCTTAAGACCATTGCTGTACTTGTCACCATGTTTTGTACCCGAATTAAATGGTTTTGGTGAACGTAAACGCAAATTGGAACCGTAGATTGTCTTAGCCCCCTAATTAACTGGACTAATTTGTAGAATCAATTTAGGACATT
>DAONDU010000081.1:0-11683 GCA_035402725.1 Paludibacteraceae bacterium
ACTATGTGCAACCGATACCCAGTGGAGGGTCCCTTTCACTTTGCGGTTGGCTTCCGGCATTCCGCTTTTGGTATTCGGGTCGTATTCGCAGTAAATCTCAGCGATAGTACCTGCTTCATCCTTTTTACATCCGGTACATTTTACAATATAAGCATTTTTAAGACGAACTTCCTGACCTGGCGTCATTCGGAAGAATTTCTTAGGAGCTTCTTCCATAAAGTCCTCACGTTCCACCCAGAGTTCACGGCTGAAAGCAATTTCATGTGTACCTGAGTTTTCATCTTCAGGATTGTTGATGGCTTCCATCATTTCCACCTGACCTTCAGGGTAGTTGGTTATTATCAGTTTTACCGGATCGAGTACTGCACTCACCCGATTTGCTGTTTTATTAAGGGTTTCACGAGCTGAATGTTCCAGCAAACCAATATCAATCATTCCCTCAACCTTGGTATAACCAATTTTATCAATAAAATTATGAATACTCTGAGGAGTAAACCCACGACGACGCAATCCGCAAAGTGTAGGCATACGCGGATCGTCCCAGCCGCTTACCAAACCTTCCTGAACCAATTGCAGCATTTTACGCTTGCTCATCACGGTATAAGTTATATTCAGTCGGTTGAATTCAATTTGTCGCGGACGGTAATCGGTATCCTGAAACTGATCGATAAACCAATCGTACAACGGACGGTGAACTACAAATTCGAGAGTACAGATGGAATGTGTCACTCCTTCGAAATAATCGGACTGTCCGTGAGCATAGTCATACATTGGATAGGCTTTCCATGTAAAACCGGTACGGTGATGTGGGTGTGAACTGATGACACGATACATAATCGGATCGCGGAAATGCATATTCGGTGAAGCCATATCAATCCTGGCACGCAGTACCATAGCACCTTCCGGTATCTCTCCGGTATTCATTTTTTCGAACAAAGCGAGATTTTCTTCTACAGGACGATTCCGATAGGGACTTTCAGTTCCGGGTTCAGTAGGTGTACCTTTTTGTTTGGCAATGGTTTCGGCCGACTGTTCGTCGACATATGCTTTACCATCTTTGATCAGCTTCACAGCCAGATCCCACAACTGTTGGAAATAATCAGAAGCATAATATACATTTTCCCATTCGTAACCCAGCCATTTTATATCTTCCATAATAGAATCAACGTATTCCACGTCTTCCTTTACAGGATTGGTGTCGTCGAATCGAAGGTTGCAAATCCCATTATAATCCCGGGCAATGCCAAAATCCATACAAATAGCCTTGGCATGACCGATATGAAGATAACCATTCGGCTCCGGTGGGAAACGGGTTTGAATTCTACCGTTGTTCTTTCCTGCAGAAAGGTCTTCTTCTACAATTTGTTCTATGAAATTCAAACTCCTTTTCGGAGTTTCTTCTGCATTATTATCAGTTGTCATAATTATCTATTATTTATATCCGGACACGTTCGGATTATTAAAATGAAACTAATCGAAATAACCTTTTAGAATTCCACGGGGTGAATTTTTGATGAATAAAAGTATTTCATCCCGTTCCTTAGTTGCCGAAAGTTCAGCTTGTACACGCTCTACCGAATGGGAGATATTCATCCCCGACTGGAAAATAAAACGATATACATCCTGAATATCCCGGATTTGTTCGTTGGTATAACCTCTGCGCCTCAGTCCTATAGAATTAACACCGGCGTACGAAAGGGGATCGCGGCCAGCTGTGATAAACGGAGGTACATCTTTGGTCACTTTTGAGCCACCTTGTATCATGGTATGTGCACCGATACGACTAAACTGATGAATCATGGTTCCACCACCAAGTACGGCATAATCATCTATTTCCACTTCACCTGCAAGCTGACAGGAATTGCTCATAATTACATGATCTCCAATGACACAGTCGTGAGCTACGTGGCAATAAGCCATCAGCAGACAATTACTGCCAACTACGGTTTTACCTTTGGAAGCAGTACCACGGTTAACAGTTACAAATTCACGCAAGGTGGTATTGTCTCCGATAATAGCCAGTGAATCTTCACCGTTGAATTTCAGATCCTGCGGAACTGCCCCGATAACTGCTCCGGGGAAAATAGTACAGTTTTTTCCGATGCGAACACCTTCGAGGATAGTTACATTCGAACCGATGCGTGTTCCCTCACCGATAACCACATTTTTATCAATCGTAACAAAAGGTTCAATAACTACCGTAGGCGCAATTTTTGCATCTGGATGGATGTATGCTAAAGGTTGTTTCATTTATAAAATTATATTTTTTTACATACAGAATTCAGTGGAAGGATCGCCGAAAATCAGAAAAGAATTCTCCGTAATGATTTGACAAACAACCACTTTGTCTGTTATTATTATTTATTTTTTACAATCTGTGCCATAAATTCGGCTTCGGTGGTAATTACCCCACCAACAAAAGCATACCCTCGCATGGTAGCAATTCCGCGTCTTATATCATCAATCAGCGAAACATGGAAAATAACCGTATCGCCCGGAACAACTTTCTGACGGAATTTCACATTATCAATTTTCATGAAATAGGTAGAATATCGTTCTGGTTCGTCGAGTTGACTCAACATAAGCAGTCCGCCTGTCTGAGCCATTGCTTCCACCAGCAGCACTCCCGGCATTACCGGTTCGTCGGGGAAATGTCCCATAAACAGTGTCTCGTTTACAGTGATATTTTTAACTCCGATTATTGATCGTTCGCGTATTTCAATTATTTTATCAACCATAAGAAATGGCCAACGATGAGGCAGCATTTTGCGGATAGCCACTGTATCGAGGACCGGAGGGACGGTTTCGTCATAGACCGGTGCCTGAACTTCCTGCTTTTTAATTTCTTTGCGAATATATTTTGCCAGTTCGGTATTTACTTTATGTCCAGGATAATTGGCTATAACTTTACCCTGTATATGTTTACCTGTCAGTGCGAGGTCACCTATTACATCGAGCAATTTGTGACGGGCAGGCTCGTTATCGAATTTCAGATCACCGCTGATGATGCCGAACTCGCCTACTTTCAGGTGAGGCTGATTCATCATGTCAGCCAGTTTATCAAACTCTTCCTGCTCCATCCGACGGTCATAAATAACAATAGCATTTTTCAGGTCGCCTCCTTTTATCAGATTTTGTTTGAGCAAAGGTTCGATTTCCCGCACAAAGACAAATGTTCTTGCTCCGGCTATTTCTTTTTCGAACTCTTCGAGCGAATCGATGGATGCAAACTGATTGGAAAGTATTGGTGAATCATACCCGATATGCACATCCACACTAAACTTATTATCGGGCAAGAGCACTATTTTCGCTCCGGTTTCGGGGTGCACATATTCCATTCTTTTGCGTACAACGAAAACGTCCTTTTCGGCTGTAGGTTGATCTTCGATACCTGCCTGTCGAATTCCTTCCATAAAATATTGTGCGCTTCCGTCAAGAATTGGGAATTCAGGTGCATTTACCTCTATCAGACAGTTGTCTATTTCTGAAGCATACAGCGCTGCCATTGCATGTTCGATGGTACTTACCTGAAATTCACCGCGTTTCAGTACTGTTCCGCGATTGGTATCAGTCACATAATCGGCAAGAGCACTTATTTCGGGCTTTGCTTCCATATCTGTCCGTTTTATTCTGATGCCTGTAGATGGTGCAGCCGGATGAAATTTTATTTCTATTTCCAGACCGGTATGCAGTCCTTTTCCTTTTAATTCAAAGGATGATTTCAATGTTTTTTGAGTAGCCATATCTATAGAATAAATTAATGAATGAAGGTCCTTGTATCCTGATAATCAGAACAGTTACCTTACAAATTCATAATTATATTTTTGAGAATACTTATTTGATTTTAGATTGCAGTTCTGCCAGCTGTTTCTGGAGTTCGTAAACAGTTTTCTGTAATTCGGGCAAATTCTTATATACAACGGAAGCTCGTCTGAAAGTTGCGACCGGTACCGCAGGATAGCCCTGATATATCTGATTTGGAGTTTTCAATGATCCGGGAACTCCTGTCTGCGCTCCAAACACGCTGCCGTCGGCAATTTCAAGATGTCCGGCAATTCCAACCTGTCCGGCGAGTACACATTGTTTACCGAGTCTGGTTGATCCGGCTACACCCGATTGGGCAGCAATGACGGTGTTTTCGTCGATTTCTACGTTGTGGGCAATTTGTACCAGATTATCAATTTTCACCCCTTTGTGAATGATTGTACTGCCCAGGGTGGCACGGTCAATAGTGCTATTGGCCCCAATCTCGACATTATCTTCGATAATCACATTACCGGTTTGCGGGATTTTACGATACGAACCATCATCAGTAGGTGCAAAACCAAATCCATCGGAACCGATTACAACTCCGGCATGCAATATACAACTATTTCCTATGATACATTCTTTTTCAATTTTCACACCGGCATGCAGCTGGCAGTTATTTCCAACTTTCGCTCCGTCGCCAACGTAAGTAAAAGAGTCTAGCGTGGAATAATTGCCAATTTCAGCATTATCACCAACATACACATAAGGCGCCACATATACATTTGCCCCGATTTTGGCTGTTGGAGCAATATATGCCAGAGATGAGACCCCGTTTTTCTTTGGTTTATATTCTTCGACAATTCCCATTAAAACGGCAAGTGACTCGTAGGCATTTTCTACTTTTATCAAAGTCGCTTTTACATCTCTTTCGGGCACGAAACTGCGATTTACAAGGACGATGTCCGAATTGCAGTCGTAGATATAATGGCTGTATTTGGGATTGGATAAAAAACTTAGCGTTCCGGGTTTACCTTCTTCAATTTTCGAAAAATTGCTTACTGTTACTGTTGGATTACCAACGATTTCGCCGTTCAGAAAAGATGCAATTTGTTGAGCAGAAAACTCCATACTGTTAAAATTTAGTTTGCAAAATTACAAAAGAAATTCCAATTATCTATATATTCAACCCTTCAATTTCAGAACGACAGCCTGGATGCCCGTTTTGTTTACTTTCAGGAGCAACAAGCCAATCAGCATTTTCACAAGTCACAGCCTGCAATAACAGAAAAAATGCTTTTCAACTTTTTTGGTCAAAACCTGTATATTCAGCATATCCGAAGCTTCAGCAATGTCTTTGACAGTGCCGTCTTTCAGCAGAATATCGATGGTGTCATCTTTGGGACTGTACGTATCGGTGGAAACCGTTTCGACGCCCAGAAAATATCCGGCTTCCTGTTCACTGATATTGAAATGACGTTGATATTTTTCCAGATAATGTTTTCGCAATATCTCTCCTTTCTCTTTCTCTGTCAGAATTTCCACTTTGAAAAGTTTACGGTTCGAAAAATCGTGACAGAGTGTGGAAAGCACCTTATCGGGATGACTACTCCAGACTTTAACCGCACTCAGGATATCGGAGTCATCGAGTTGTGCAAAATGATCAAGTGTTTCAGGCGAACTCTCAAAATGGTTTAGTGTAATATCCCCTGACAGAAAATACAGCAAAGAAGGCGGTCCAAACAATACTTCACCCTTCAAAGCCAGTTCCTTGGCTCTGCGCAGGATACTTATCAGCATTATCTCAGCGGCAATGGATGTTTTATGCAGATAGACCTGCCAGTACATCAGCCGGCGGGCAACCAGAAATTTTTCGATTGAATAAATTCCCTTTGCTTCCACCACCAGCTTGTCATTATGCACATTGAGCATTTTAATGATGCGTGCGGCTCCGATAATGCCCTCACTTACCCCGCAGTAGAAACTATCCCGGCTTAAATAATCGAGTCTGTCCATATCCAGCTGACTGGATACCAGCTGATGTAAAAAATGTTTATGATAGTTATTGGTGAAAATATCGAGAGCCAGTGTCAGTTTTCCGCCAAACTCATCATTCATCCGCTGCATCATCCAGAGCGAAATCTGTTCGTGCGCGATATCCCTGACAATACTGTTTTCGAGCGTATGCGAGAAAGGACCATGTCCGATGTCGTGAAGAAGAATACAAGCCCGGACAGCTTCAGCTTCGTGAGCATTAATCTCCTGCCCTGCTTCGCGTAACTGATGAATAGCTTCACCCATCAAATGCATTGCTCCCAGCGAATGCAGCATCCGGGTATGCTGTGCACCCGGATATACAAATGATGATAATCCCAATTGCCGGATGCGGTTCAATCGCTGAAAGTAAGGATGCTGAATGATATCGTACAAAAAATCATTTGGCACATTGATAAACCCGAAAACCGGATCGTTGATGATCTTTCTTTTGTTTTGTTTCTTCATAACTCAGTGTAGCATGGTCATTTTTACTTTCCAAAGGACAGTTTAAGTTGCATACAGACAATGAGGGCGTCGGTTTACACAACGCCCTCAATATGTGTTCAGATTTTATTTTGTTGCCAGAATATCTGTCAGCCAACTCCAGACACGGGCAACGGTTCCGATTTCCAGTCTTTCGTCGGGTGAATGCACTCCGCGCATGGTAGGTCCGATGGAAATCATATCCAGATGCGGATATTTTTTCAGGAAAAGACCGCATTCCAGACCTGCGTGGATTGCTTTTACCTTGGGTTGAACATCGAAAAGTTTTTTATAGCTTTTCTCTGCCACTTTCAGTATCTGGGATTCCAGGTTTGGTTTCCATCCCGGATAGCCATCACCATGAGTAACCTCACATCCTGCCAGCGTCAGCACAGACTCCACCTGATGTGCAATGTCATACTTGGCCGATTCTACCGAACTGCGCTGACTGGTCGTTATCAGCAGTTTTTTGTCTTCCTGCATTTTCACTGATGCCAGATTAGTGGATGTTTCCACAAGTCCGGGCATATCTGCACTCATCCTTTTGATACCATGCGGGCAGGCATATATTGCATTCAGAATTCGGGCGGTACTCCGACGGGTCATTGTACGTGCAGGTAATTCTTCCGAATGGAGTTCAATCCGCATACCGGTTTCCACCGCGGAGTTTTCATCCTCCAGCTCGGCTGCCACCTGATTAAAGATTACACGAACTTTTTCTTTATCCGCATAAGGAACACAAGCCACGGCTGATGCTTCACGCGGAATAGCGTTCCGAAGATTTCCACCGTCGATTTTCACGAGATGCAAATCCATTTCTTTGTGCATATTCCACAGAATCCGATTGAGTAGTTTATTGGCATTGGCCCGGCGTTTGTCAATATCGTCGCCCGAATGACCTCCGAGCAATCCTTTTACGGTTACCGAAAAGGCAAAAAAGTGACGCGGAGTATCTTTTATTTTGTATTTGAGAGTAGCTGTAGTATCAATACCGCCAGCACAACCTACGAAAATCTCACCATCGTCTTCCGAGTCCAGATTGATAAGAATATCTCCTTTCAGCATATTATCATCCAGTGCAAATGCACCGGTCAGACCCGTTTCTTCATCAGTGGTAAACAGACATTCCACCGCCGGATGCTGCAGATTGTCAGAGGCAAGCACAGCAAGCATGTAAGCCATTCCGATGCCATTATCGGCTCCCAGCGTAGTTCCTTTTGCCTTAATCCAGCCATTGTCTTCAATAATCTGTATGGGATCTGTTTCAAAATTATGTTCCACATCGCTGTTTTTTTCGCAGACCATATCCATGTGTGCCTGAAGAATCAGAGTTTTCCCGTCTTCATAACCCGGAGTTGCAGGTTTGGTAATCAGTACATTTCCTGCTTTATCTATTACAGTTGGCAGATTATTTTTTTTACCAAAGTCTTCGAGGTAAGCTCTGACCTTATCCTCTTTTTTTGAAGGTCGCGGAATTTGAGTTATCTCATAAAAATAATTCCAAACAATTGTTGGTTCCAGTGTTTTCATATTTATCTCGTTATTTGTTTTTTATCCGATGTGCAAATGTAAACAAAAGAATTGAAAGAAAATTTTGTAAAACCACGAAATATCAGTCAAATTGTCTATGTAAAAAGCATGAAGAATAAATTACGAAAGAACCAATATTATTTCCTGTCAGATACTTTTTAATAAACAGTATCCCCTGTAATATCTAAATCTTATAAAAGTAATTTGCAACCTTAGAATGTTATTGTTCAGAATATTAACAATTCATTAAATTTCATTAGGGAAAGATCTCAAAAAAATCTGCTTTTTTTATTTTATCCAAATAATTATACTTAGTTTTGTAAACCTTTGAATATATTTCCATTAACTTATAATTATTAACATATAATTTCATGAAAAAACTACTACTCTTGTTTATCTTGCTTTCTCAGTTCGCTTTTTCTCAGCAAGTTAACGTAATTTCAACAGAAAAGCTGCAAACAACGAATTCCGGAGGATATTTCTATCCCCGCATTAGTCCCGACAATCAGTTTATTTTGATGACCCGTGGCAATTACAGCGGTTTGTACAAGTATTCATTGAACGATAAAACACTGAAAACCCTGAATGAAGATCCGGGGGCAGGATATAAAGTCCAGATCAGTGAAGATGGCAACACCGTACTGTATACCAAATCGGAACTTATCCGTAAACTCCGCCACAATTCGCTCATAAGCCAGACTATTGCCACCGGACAGAAAAAGGTTTTAGTCACCCCCACCCGCGAACTGATAACCGCGAGACTGGTTAATTCCAAACCAGTGTATGTTACAAAACGAAGTATGATTAAGTCCGCATCATTAAAACTTACAGATAACCTGTATGTCATAACCATCGAAAACCGGAAAATGGTGGTGTACAAAAACGGTGTACGAAATGAACTGACTCCCAATGGAACTGACTGCAGCTACATCTGGGCTTCCATTTCGCCCGACAACAAAAATATCGTTTACACAGCAACCGGAAAAGGTACCTTTGTTTGTTCGGTTACAGGTAAGAACCTGGTTTCGCTGGGCAAACTCAGCGCTCCCTCGTGGGCAGGCAATAAATATGTGGTAGGCATGGATGACCGCGACGATGGCGAAAAACTCATTTCTTCATCAATCATTATCTCTTCCATAGATGGAAAACTTCGAAAAAGGCTTGATACTCCATCAGGCATTAACGCGATGTATCCGTCAGCTTCGAAAGATGGAAGCTTGATAACATTCAATACAGACCGCGGAGAAGTGTATCTGATGCGTGTTGAACTTAAATAACGGAGGAGCGAATATGAAAAAGATATTTATCCTTTTTGCAGCTTTCGTTACTCTATTGACAGGACTGCAAGCCGCCGATCTTACCGGAGTAAAAATTTACCTCAATCCGGGACATGGAGGTTATGACGGAGCCAATGACCGGAACGTGGAAACAATTCCTTATGCCCTTGGCGATACCCTGGGCTTCTGGGAATCGTGGAGCAATCTCCGCAAAGCGCTGGCATTAAGAAACAGACTTGAATCTGCCGGAGCAACCGTATATATGTCGCGTACCCAAAACCGCGATGAGGACGACCGCCTTTTATCGGAAATAGCCGAAGAAGCCAATACCAACGGCGTGGATGCTTTTCTTTCCATACACAGCAACGCACTGGGAAGTAACGCCGGTACGAATTACCTGCTATTCCTGTTTCACGGATATGATGCAGTGCCCACGGTAGCTGAAAGCAAAACACAGGCTACAGCCGCATGGCCTTTCTTATTCGAAAACAATCTTACCTGGTGGAGCAATTACACCACAACAACTAATATCCGGGGTGATTTCTCGTTTTACGGGAACACATCCGGCTTGGGAGTACTCCGGCCTCTTGTTGTTCCGGGCTTCTTGTCCGAAGGATCATTTCACGATTACAAACCCGAAACTCACAGACTGCTAAATGAGGCTTACCGAAAACTCGAAGCCGACCGTTTCTATAAATACTTTTGTAATTATTTCGGAGCTGATATGCCTGCAACCGGTACTATAGCAGGTTGGGTAAAAGGAATCGATCAGCGGGTGAATGATACCCGGTACATTTACAAAGCCGGAACGACAGATGAATGGCTACCCCTCAACGGTGCAAAAGTGAAACTGATGAATGCTGCAGGAGACTCACTCAACAGTTACACTGTGGATAATAACTACAACGGAGTGTATGCATTCTTCAACTTGACTCCGGGAACCTATAAACTGCGGTTCTCTGCTTTCAGTCATCAGATAAAAGACACCACTGTAACTGTAACCGCTGCAAATACTACGTACGCCCGGATGATGATGTACAATCCGAATCTGCCACTGTATAAAATTGTTCCTCCCGATTATCCCAATCCCGTACAGGCTGCAGGAACAATTCCGATGAACCATTACAGTTTTCAGTCGTTGACGCAAACTAATCCCGACTGGCTGAACGGAGCAACGGTAAAGAAAGTACTATTCCGTAACGAAAAATTATATGTTCTTACCACTGAACCAAAAATTCTGATTGTAAGCGCTTCAACCTTTCAGCAAATCGGTGAAATAAACCTAACCGGAATAACAGGAGGTACAGAGATATTGAGTGACATTCAATTCACCTCTAACGGACATTTACTTGCATGCAACAAAGTAACTCTTGCCAATCCCGAAACAGGCGGTAACTACTTCAAAGTATATTCGTGGGAAACAGACGGCAGTATTCCGTTGCTCTATTTCCAGACACAGCTTCAGGGTAATATGCCATCGGCTGTGGTAGGTGAAACATTTGCTGTTACAGGTGCATTCTGGAATTCGAGTGTATATGCCTCCTCGGTAAACTCAACGGACAATTCGCTGAAGATTGTGGCTTATCATGTGGAAGATAGTATGATAGTCAGTTCGAAATATATGACTGCACCCGGGTTGATTGGCAACACGACAGCCGATCGTCTGAACTTCACCATTTCTCCCGATTCCACATCTTATCTTATTATTGACCGCGCTAGCGCATTGCCTGCCGAATACAGTTTCGACTGGAATGCTGCTGATGATAGCCCGGTAAGTTTGCGGAAAAACTTTAGCGAGCAAAACGGCTATTTACTACAGCCCGCAGCTACAGGCAATTATTACTTCCGGCATGCCCGGCATCTATATATGGCTGCACCCAACTGTAATGCCGATGCTACGGCAGTTGGAGTGGTGTTGTTCGACATTACCGCGGGACTAGATCAGGCTAGGAAAGTTTCAGAATTTCTGCCGGAAGGAGGATTGGGCACAGCTTCTTCGCCCTGTATGGCTGCTGCGGCAAAAGTTACCGATTACGATATTGAACTGATTATCGTTGCCGAGAAAGAGGGAGCTGCACGGTTCAAAACCACCTCTATTCCAACACCTGCTGTATATGCTTCGGAATTAAAGTCAACACCGATTGCTAACGGCTATCGACTCACCTTTACCCTGAACGGTAACATTCAGAGCGGAAAAATTACCGTGCTCAACGGAACGACAGAAATTTATACCGTTCCCCTGGGAGCACTTTCGAAAGGAACTCAAAGTGTCGATCTCGTTACCGTTGATATTCCAGCAGGCACCTATAGCTGGGATGTTACAGTGAATGGGAATGCAATAGACCGCCCGTATAAACTTTCGGATAATGCCAGTGCACTTATGCAGTTCAACTATCCCAACGGGGTTGCTGTAGATAATAATCCGGCAAGTTCCTATTTCGGGCGAATTTATGTATCGGAATCGGCAGGCGGAGCATTAACGGCCCGTACCACTCAGGATGGAGTATACATTCTCGATGCAGCACTTACAGACATAACCACTCAGGGAGCAACTGCTTACAACGGCAGTGTAGCCTGGGGAGCAACAAGCAGCAGCAGTCCCATGCGTT
>DAONDU010000082.1:0-11665 GCA_035402725.1 Paludibacteraceae bacterium
CATGCCGGTTATGTTTTCTCGGGTAGGATAGCTGCTTCTTCTTTCAGTCAGATTGACACTTCGGTTACTTACCGGCGGATTTTTATTCTTGGCTCATCGCATCATTTCCGGTTCGAAGGCGCATCGGTTTACTGCGGAGGTGATTTTATCATGCCTTATGGCACAGAAAAAGTTGATACAGAACTGGGACTGGAGCTGACCAAAAAACATCCTACCCTTTTTTCCGACTACAGAGATGCACACTTCAAAGATCATAGCATTGAGATACAGCTTCCTTTTTTGTATTATCAGCTGAAAGGAAATTATAAAATCGTTCCGATTATTCTCGGAACTGCTTATCCCGATATTTGTCGTGAAATAGCAATGGCATTGAAGCCATATCTGACCCATGATAATTTGTTTGTGATCAGCACCGATTTCTCGCATTATCCACAGTACAACGATGCGCTGCAGGCGGACGAAGCCACCAAAAATGCCATCTTGACCGGTAAACCGAATGTGTTAAGAACCAGTTTGGCCGATCTTGCACAAAAAAATATCCCCAATCTGCTCACTGGATTGTGTGGCTGGACTTCGGTACTGACCCTGATGTATATGACCGAAAACGAGAAGCAGTATAGTTATGAAGAAGTAGAATATTGCAATTCGGGTGATATACGACATTACGGGGAACGAAATCAGGTGGTGGGTTATTGGTCAATAATTCTCAAAGAAAATAAATCTGCCGAAAAAAAAGAATTTTCACTGACTGATGCGGAAAAAAAGCAGCTGCTACACGAAGCCCGCCAATCCATTAAACACCTGTTCGATAAGACCGTTTTATCCAAAAATGAAATTGTTTCTGAGACCTTACAAACAAATTGCGGGGCTTTTGTAACCCTGCATGAGCATAAAAAGCTCCGTGGCTGCATCGGGATGGTCGTCGCTCATAAACCGCTGATTGATACGGTACGCGAAATGGCAGTTTCGGCAGCCAGACACGATTACCGTTTTCAGCCAGTGACTGAAGAGGAGTTGGACGATATTGAAATAGAAATTTCGGTTCTTTCGCCACTCAAACATATACAGGATATTCGGGAAATCATTCCCGGAGTTCATGGCATCTTCATTCAGAAAGGAAGACAAAGCGGATTATTTTTGCCCCAGGTAACTACCGAAACTGGCTGGAACCTCGAAGAATTTCTGGGACACTGCGCCCGCGATAAAGCAGGTATTGGCTGGGACGGGTGGAAAGAGGCAGATATTTACACCTTTACTGCCACAGTTTTTCAGGAAGAAAAGTAATTATTCCCACACACCGGGAATTGCTGTTTCACAATAACGACATTTACCTTTCGATAATTGATTTTCCTTCACAGAGAACCCTTCCCTGATAATAAGGGTTTTTCCGCAGTGGGAACATATGGTATTTTCGCCTGACAGTTGCGGTATGTTTCCGAGATAAACGTATTTTATTCCACGGTCTTCAGCTATTTGCTTAGCCTGCAACAGAAGTTTCACAGAGGTGGGCGCTGCATCCTGCAACCGGTAATTAGGAAAAAAACGGCTGAAATGAAGCGGTGTCTCAGTGAACCCATTGTCAGCCAGCCAGGAGCACATGGCTTTGATTTGTTTGGGATTGTCATTGAAAGCCGGAATCAGTAAGTTGGTTATTTCAAGCCATACATTTTTCTTTTTTAATGTGATCAGTGTGTCGAGCACAGGTTGAAGTTTACCGCCGGTCAGTTTCAGATAAGTATCATTGTCAAAACATTTCAGGTCGATATTTGCACCATCCAGAAAGGGGATTAACTCAAGCAGCGGATCCGGATTGATGTAACCGTTGGAAACGACGACAGTTTTCAAACTTCTCTCATGCGCAATACTCGCTGTGTCGAACATGTATTCGTAGAAAACGGTTGGTTCCGTGTAAGTGAAAGCGATCAACCGTGTACCCGATGATTCAGCCTGTTGAACGATCTCTTCAGGACTTAAATCATAACTCTTTACTTCGCTGGGTGCGGATTGAGATATTTGCCAGTTTTGACAATTAAGACAGCGAAAATTACATCCGGCTGTAGCCAGCGAAAAAATATTTTCTCCGGGTAGAAAGTGAAATAATGGTTTTTTTTCAATCGGATTGATACTTACAGAGCAAGGATTACCGTAAGCCATACTCCAAAGAGTACCTTCACGATTAATCCGTGTGTGACAATTCCCTTGTTTTCCCTCCGGTATCAGGCAGTTGTGCGGACAAATATGGCATCTGACCCTGTTTCCTTCGGTTTTCTCCTGATATCGGGATAATATTTGAAACCGATCCGCATTCATGACACCTTATTTTTTTAATCGGCACCGTTATATTCATCGTTACCTTCAGCAGGTTTCCACCCAAAGCCGGGTTCGAAGTAATTCCAGAGCAATTTTGAAATTTCTACAATCAGTTGCCGGCCTTCGTTGTTTTTTTTCCACGACAGGTCTTTCTGGTTTTTGGTATAAACGGCAAATACGTAATCGCCATGAGGTGCATTGACGAGTACGACTTCAGATCGTGCATCGCTCACCATTCCCTGTTTTGAGGCAGTTTTTACAGTTGGCGGTATCTGGCTCAGTGCCCGGTCATCGTAATAGATTGTACCCAAAATCCGGTACATTTCGTCGCAAGCTGCCGGTGTAAGTATTTCCCTGTTGCGTATTTTTACCAGTAAGCCAGCCATCTCGCGTGGAGTGGTATGCCCCCAGCCATAGATTTCCCGGATGGCTTCCCGTCCGGGTGTCCGTGAATTTACCCGGGTATGTTTCAGCCCGATGTTATCCATCAGATTGTTGATTTCAGTTCCGGTACCGGCAAGTTCCTGCAGCCACAGGCTGGCGCTGTTGTCGCTGGTTGTGATACTGAGCATCTGTACAATGCTTAGCGAAACTTTTGAACTGTCGCGAAGTGATGCAATCAGTCCATCATCTCCGGCGTAGAGTTGTTTTTGTATAGAATAAGTAAGAGGTTGATAATAATCCAGTTGCCTGTTGATAATTTTATTGAAAACGCCAACCATTATCGGAACTTTAATGGTGCTGGCAGTTGGGAAAAGCGTATCGGCATTCAGTGTGACTTCTCTGCCGGTTTTCAGATTTTTTACATAAACTCCGGCCACTCCATTAAAGTCGCTGACTTCGTTTTCTATTAGTTTTGTGAGTTTCTTATCGGTTTTTTGAGCATGAATTTGTATCCCTGAAACAAAGACCATCAACAAAATTACAGCGCAGATTTTTTTCATTATATATTTGAATTTGATAATATTTTTACAAAAAACTTACATATGCATTACCATTAATGGCATATCCACATTGAAAAGCAGTTTAGTTGCAATTCCCTGATTGAAGAAACGGGCAAATATGTTACGTTTTTTTGTGTTCAAAGCCACCAGATCAATATCTGTTTCTTCGAGGAATTGAACGATCTGGTTTAAATTTTCTTCCCGGTTGAGGATGGCGTATTCGGTTTTAATTCCCTCATAATGTTTACTGAAATATTCTTTGATTCCGGCCAACATCACTTCATCCCACGTGTCTTTTTTCTGTGAGGCATGGATGAAAATCAGTTCCAGTTTTTCGCGGTCGAAAAATGAAATGGCTGTATCAATAGCAATCAAATCTTTCTGATCGAAATTGGTAAGGAAGGCAATGCGCTTAATATCGGCAGGAGATTTTATGTTTAAGTTCATCGGCACTGCAAAAACGGGTACATTGCAGGCTTCCAGTACTTCGGCGGTTACGCTGCCGATTATTTCTTCGTCATTTTTTTTCTTGCCACGTGATCCCATCACCACCATAACAGGTTTTTCTTTTTTGCACATTTCCAGGATCTGGTCTTCGGGTACGCCTTCTTTCAGTTCGAAGCGAAATTTTACGTCCGGAACAATCCCCGCTGATATCCATTTGTTTATCAGGTTGGTAATATTTTCCACATCGGCATAGTTAGTATTTACGATCCGCCTGAGCATTTCACTGTCGGCAAGACTGTAAGTGCTAATCTCGTTGTTGGACGAGATAGTAAATGCCGGTGTAAAATAGGCATACAGAAAAATGACTTCGGCGCGAAGTTTTTCGGCAAACTGAAATCCATACAGACACACTTCATTAATCTGATCGGTAAGGTCGATGGGTATAATAATTTTTCTTCCTTTGGGCGGCTCGTCCTTTGTTTCCTCAAGTTCCCAGTCTTTTTCTTTTTCCTCGACAATAACCAATGCACGCGGAAGGTCGCTTTCCTTTATGCGTACACGAACGCCAACTGCCATTTCGGGGTGTTCCAGGTTCAGATTGTGAATTTGAGTCTCTATGCCGTTTTGCTCCAGAACGCTTTTAATCATTTGAGCACGCTGGTAAGTGCGTATGGCTAATGTAACTAGTTTGTCTTCCATGGCTGATGTGATGAAATGTTAATCTTATAACTGCTGAAATGTATATATCCGTAAATCAACTTATTAATTATTCTCTTCGATGGTAAAATTAGCAAGAATTAATCAAAATCTGATTAGTTTTTTATAAAAAAACAATCGTGCTAAGAAAATTGCTATATATTTGCAACGAATTAACAATTAACAGAATTTATACAAAAAAATATTCAGGAATTATGAAAAAAGCAATCTGGATCATATCGCTAATAGTAGTCCTGGTTTTATCAGGTATTGTCTATTATAAGTATTATTTTGTGTTTGGAGAGGGTGTAAAAGCGGGAGAACTCAATTATATGGTGAAAAAAGGTGTCATTTTCAAAACCTACGAAGGAAAACTGATTCAATCCGGATTTCGTTCATCCGGAAAAACCCCGGGACCGACTATTCAGTCCTACGAATTTGAGTTTTCGGTGGAAAACAAAGGCATTGCCGACACCCTGATGCTGAGCAGCGGCAAAGATATGGAGCTGCATTACAAGGAGTACAATGGTGTTCTGCCCTGGCGCGGTTTCAGCAAATATGTCGTAGATAAAATTATTAAAATTGAGAATAAGGAGCCCTCAACCATCACTTTTTAGATTTATCAAAAACTCCGAAATATATTGATAATTAACAATTGATAATTATCTCTTAACAAAAATATCTGCCTATTTTCGGTAAATTTGCAGAAACTAATTCTTTATGCAATATCTGAAAAATTATACATTATAAAATTTAATACAACATGGAAGTATCTGAATTGAGAAAATCTTTTAAGGAAGTTTTTGGTCTGGAAGCTGATGCAGTTTATTTCTCACCCGGCAGGGTTAACCTGATTGGAGAACATACCGATTACAATGGTGGTTTTGTGTTCCCTTGCGCGCTTAGTTTCGGAACCTACTTATTAATCCGTAAAAATGGCGAAAAATTTGTTCAGTTCCGTTCGCTCAACCAGCCCGAAGTCGTAAAAGTTACTCTCGACAAGCTGACTGAACGTCTCGAAAAATCATGGGCAAATTATCCGCTTGGTGTATTTGCACAATTTGTAAAACGTGGATATACGTTTGAGCAGGGCTTCGATATTATGATTTGGGGCGATGTGCCAAACGGTGCCGGACTTTCATCATCTGCAGCACTCGAAGTGGTTACAGCATACGCTCTCAACGATCAGCTCGGTACTGATCTGAACCGCACCGAACTTGCAAAAATTGGTCAGAAAGCCGAACATGAGTTCGCTTTGGTTAATTGCGGTATCATGGATCAGTTTGCAAGCGCCAATGGTAAAAAAGATCATGCAATATTTTTGAATTGCGATACACTCGATTTTGAACTCGTTCCTGTCAAACTGGATGGTGTTAAAGTCGTGATTTCAAATACTCACAGCCCACATAAGCTCGACTCAGGGGCTTACAATCAGCGCGTAGCCGAATGTAAAAAGGCTGTTGAACAACTCAATACAGTTCGTTCCATCAAATATCTGGCCGAACTGACCGAATCCGAATTTGAGAAAATTGAAAATGCCATTACCGATCCGGTAGCTCACAAACGTGCCCGCCACGTGGTTGGTGAAGTTCAGCGTACCACCGATGCAGTGAAAGCACTGAAAGAAGGTGATATCGCGCTTTTTGGAAAACTGATGAATGCATCTCACGTTTCACTCCGCGACGATTATGAAGTTACCGGTCCCGAACTTGATACGATGGCCGAAGAAGCATGGAAAATCGAAGGAGTTATCGGTTCACGTATGACAGGTGGCGGTTTTGGCGGTTGCACTGTATCTTTGGTAAAGGATGAAGCCATCGAAGAATTCAAGGAAAAAGTTGGCAAGGCTTATGAAGCTAAAATCAACATCAAACCAGACTTCTACATTGCTGAAATTGGCAACGGTGCCATGAAAGTTGAATAATCAAACAAAATACAATCAATTCCCTTTCTGCAGACATTACTGCATAAAGGGAATTAATATTTAAAATTCAAAATGACTTTATGCTATGGCAGAAGAAATAATAATCGAAGGTAAGAAAGTATCTCTTTACGAAATAAAAAACAATAAAGGGATGTCGGCTGTAATTACTAATTATGGTGCACGTGTTGTGAAGCTTTGGGTTCCTGACCGGAACGGGGAGTTGGCTGATGTGGTTTTGAGTTTTGATACACTCGAAGAAATTACAACCAAAGAAACCTATTTCAATTCAACCTGCGGACGTTTTGCCAACCGTATTAAGGATGGTAAATTCACACTCGACGGCAAAGAATACAGCCTCGCGATCAACAACGGGCCTAATCACCTGCATGGTGGACTGGTTGGTTTCAATATGCGTGTCTGGGAAGTTAAATCAACTACAGACAATGCAATTGTGCTTTATTATTTTTCGCCTGATGGTGAAGAAGGTTATCCGGGAAATATGGACGTGACTGTAACTTACGAGTTAACGGACGACAATGAACTTAAGATTCACTACGAAGCTACTACCGATAAGCCTACGATTGCAGGATTTACGAATCATTCCTACTTCAATCTGAAAGGAGCCGGCGAAGGCACTGTACGTGACCATATTCTCCAGTTAAATGCCGATTTTCATACTGCACTCGATGACAACACTTGTCCTACAGGCGAAGTTTTGAAAGTGGATGGAACTCCCTATGATTTCCGTGAACCGACACTGATTGAGGAAAGAATTGACAATCCTGTTTATGCATCCAACCGAGGATTAGACGACAACTGGGTCATACGCAGAAACCAACCGCATGAACTGGCACTGGCAGGATATATCTATGAGCCGAAAAGCGGCAGGAAAATGGAAGTACTCACCACAAAACCGGGTGTTCAGATTTATGCTGCCAACTGGGTGGAAAAACAAACCGGAAAATACGGCAAACAATACGATGCGCAATGTGCTGTTTGTCTTGAAGCTCAAGGCTTTCCGGCATCACCGGTCTATCCGCATTTCCCGTCACCGGTATTACGTCCGGGACAAAAATACGACGAATGGTGTATCTACAAATTCTCCGTTGAATAAGATATTTTTCATAAGTTTTAATGATGGAAACGGTTTTGTGCTTACGGGTGTAAAACCGTTTTTTCCTGATTTTTCAGGTCAAAATCACATATTTCCAGAATACACTCACGAATCGGTGTAAATGTAAATTCAAACCGGGACAAAAATTTTTTGCAGGAATATTCTTTCCTGCTGATGGAGATGCTGGCTGAAGAACGGTCAATCAATGGGGTGAAGCCAGCTATTTTCCCAATAATTTCAAGAACACCGGCTAAAGGAATCAGCAATTTTCCGAAACCGATAAACGGGCGGTATGTATGATATCCTTCAGCCATCCATCGGAGAATATCCCTATGATAACAATTTTCTCCAGCAATGATAAAACGCTCACCGTTTATGTTGCTGTTCATCAGCAATATCATTGCCTTGCATACATCACGCACATCTACATAAGCCGTTTTGCCGAATGTATAAAACGGCAATCCTTTTTTTGCCAGTTTGAAAAGCTCGCCACTTCCGGTCATCTTTTTCGAAATGCCAAGAATTACACCCGGATTGACAATCACTGCATTCAAACCTTTCTGAATACCTTTTTCAATTTCTTTCTCAGCCAGCATTTTGCTTTCTGAATAGGTTGAAACCGGCTTGTCCGGCTCGATGGGTGTATTTTCATCAATCGGTCCGTGGCTGATGTCATCAGAAACAGCCGCAATGGAACTTACAAAACACAGTTTCTTCACCTTGTTGCACAGAGCTGCATTCACTACATTTTCAGTTCCTTTGGCATTGGTCAGGATCATTTCGTTGTAGTTTTTGCCTAAATTGACTATGGCGGCGCAATGGTAAATATATTCCATCCCCTCAAACGCCCTTTTCAGACTATTGAAATTGAGCACATCACCTTTCACCCAGTCAACCCGACTGAGGTATTGGTCGGGTGTATTGGTGTAAAACTCAAACACGGTTCTCAGATCAGTTGTATTTGAATTGCTGCGTGTCAAAGCAGAAATTCGCCCGTTGGATTGGAGCAGATACCAGATCAGATGTCCTCCAACCATACCTGTTGCTCCTGTTACTAATATCATTTTTAAGTCAATATTTGAATATGTTTCAAAAATACGGAAAGAAAAACGTAATTTTGCAAAAATTACAAAATAATCGGGAGTAAAATATGCAGAATATTTGTGTTTATTGTGCTTCAAGCAGTAAAATCGATTCAAAGTATTTCGAAACAGCCCGTGAGCTGGGAGCGATACTGGCAAAGAATGATTTGCGGTTGATTTACGGTGGCGGATCAGTGGGAGTGATGGGTGTCCTGGCCAATAGTGTGCTCGAAGACGGCGGAAAAGTAACCGGAGTGATCCCTCAGTTTATGTGTGATGCCGAATGGCAGCACGATGGATTGACCGAACTTGTGATTACTGAAACGATGCACGAACGTAAGGAAAAAATGGCTTTGTTAGGTGATGCTGCAGTGGCGCTCCCGGGAGGATGTGGCACCCTCGAAGAGTTGCTCGAGATTATTACCTGGAAACAACTCGGCATTTACACAAAACCCATTGTGATAGTTAATGTGAACGGCTATTACAATCATTTGATTGCACAATTTCAGCAAGCTGCCGATGAACTCTTCATGCGTCCACAGCATCTGCAAATGTGGACAGTAGTAGATTCTGCCGGACAAATACTGGATGCTATTGCCAATGCGTATAGCTGGGATGAAAACCTGCGTCAGTACGCGAAAATTTAGAATAGACAGTTAAAAATCAGTAATATAATGCCCGCATCCGATAGCATCATAAAACTTGTTGATACTACAGCCAGACTAACCACTGATACGCTTGCTGTGTCCGATAGCCTTTCGAAAGCAGATTCGATTGCAGGTATCGATTCGATTAAACTGGCAGCGTCACTTCCGCCTTCCGGGATGGAAGGTATTAAACTCGCGTCATTACCTGCGAATGAATCCTGGGTTTTTATTGTTCTGCTGGTTTTATTTCTTTTTTATGTTGGAAGTTTGCTCAAGTCTGGAGGAGAATTTCTGCAAAATTTACGATCTACTTTCAAACATAATTATACATGGGGTACTTCCAGTGTTTCCACACTTAATTATCTTCAGTCCAGGATATTGATTATTCTTTGCTCTGTAGGGATTTTTTCGTTACTTATACAAGAATTTTTATTTGTTATGCCCGAAAATTTCGAGTTAAAAACATTTTTCCTTTCAGTGGGGGTAACTTCCGGGTTTTATTTGCTTAAGCTTTTGCTGTTCCAGATGGTGGGAAATGTGTTTTTCGATAAAAAAACAGTACTTAACTATCAGAACATTTATTTTAATTTTCTGAGTTTGTTCGGTATTGTTCTTTTACCCGTGTTATTTTTATACACTTATCAACCTTTGTCGTGGAAGTTACCTCTCGAAATTATTACGGGATTACTTTTGGGATGTTTTTATGTTTTGCTAATAATAAAGTTGTGTCAGGTTTTTTATACAAAAAAATTAGCACTATTTTATATTTTTCTGTATCTTTGCACGCTCGAAATTCTACCCCTTTTGGTTTTATTTCGGGTATATGAATTGGTTATCTGAAGTTTTATTTTAAAAAATTTAGCGCCTTGAAAATCAAAAAGATACTTGTTTCGCAGCCCCGTCCGACTACCGAAAAATCTCCTTATTTCGATATAATCGATAAGTATAGCGTAAAAATAGATTTTCGTCCGTTTATCAAAGTTGAACCTGTTACTGCAAGGGAATTTAGATCACAGCATGTTAATATTCTTGATCACACGGCAATTATTTTTAATGCGCGGCATGGAATTGATCATTTTTTCAGATTGTGTGAAGAAATGAGGATTACTGTTCCTGAAACGATGAAGTATTTTTGTGTATCCGAAACTGTTGCTCTTTATCTACAGAAATATATACAATACAGGAAAAGAAAAATCTTTTTCAGTCCTACCGGTAAGTTTCCTGATTTAATTACTGTGTTGAACAAACATCACGAGGAAAAATTCCTGTATATAACTTCAGATATCCGCAATGAAGAAACCATGTCAATACTCGAGAACTCAAAAGTAAGCTTTTCTCAGGGTATTATGTACCGTACAGTGAGTAATAATTTCGCTCCGGATGAACCTTTCGATTATGATATGCTTATTTTCTTCAGTCCGGCCGGAATCAAATCGCTGCTTGAAAATTTCCCGAATTTCGAACAGGGAGAAATTCAAATCGGATGTTTTGGAGCCATTACAGCGCAGGCTGTACGCGATTCCGGACTGAGACTTGATCTGGAAGTTCCGTCACCCGGAGTTCCTTCTATGACCATGGCGCTTGATAATTATCTGAAAGAAGCCAAAAAGAATAACGGCAAAAAGTAAGTGCACAGACTGAAAATCAGCTAAATATATCCGGATATCCCAAATGTATCGAAATTTTCGTACTTTTGGGATGTCTTTTTTTAATAATCTGATGAATACATTCCCTAAAAAAGAGCATCTTTGTGGTGAGAAAATCATTACACGACTTCACCAGCAAGGTCGGGCTTTTATAGCTTTTCCTTACAGGGTGGTGTATTTGGTAGCTGATGAAAATGAAACAGAGCCTGTACGCGTGATGATTTCTGTCCCCAAAAAACGCTTCAAACACGCGGTGGACAGAAACAGAATAAAAAGACTTACCCGTGAAGTTTACCGGCTTAATAAACACGAAATTACAAAATTCGCACTGGAACATAACCTGAAATTTCATTTGTCTTTTCAGTATGTAAGCAATGAAGAGGAAAGTTTTGAAATGCTTGAAAAGAAAATGAAACTTGCGCTGAAAAAATTAATCCTTAATTTTTCTGAACCGAACTGCAAAAATGAAACAACTCCTTAAAATACTCGAATTCATTGTGCTGATACCCATATACTTTTACCGGTATGCTATCTCGCCGCTGAAGCATCCCTCATGCCGATATACTCCCACCTGTTCGGAATATGCGATACAGGCCATCAAAAAGCATGGAATCCTTAAAGGCATCTGGCTAGGAACCCACAGGATACTAAGTTGCAATCCCTGGGGAGGGAGCGGGTATGATCCTGTACCTGAAAAATTCAGTTTCAAAAAAAAATAGTATCTTTGCGCCCGCTATTTGTGATATGTCTTTCCGAAGGAGGTATTAATCCTGAGACAAAATTACAATTGCAACAATAAATTAATCCACACGTGTGCTTGAATACCACGTTAAAAAAACAAGAAAATGAAAAAAC
>DAONDU010000083.1:0-11413 GCA_035402725.1 Paludibacteraceae bacterium
GGAATCTCGGCTTCCCTTATTCCTTTTTAAATAAATGTTTATTTAAAAACAAAAAAAAACACAGGCTTTCTCAATTTTTTGCCATCATTGTTGCTACCATGAAAAAATTATTTCTTCTTATATTGTTCTTTTTACCTAATTTGCTTACCGCTCAGCTTATTATCAACGAGTTGATGACCAATAATGTATCGGCTCTGATGGACGAAAGCTATAATTATTCGATGTGGGTGGAACTCTACAACACAAGTAGTACCACTTCATATAACCAAACCGTTTATTATTTTACAGATGACCTCACTCAACCCAGAAAATGGTGTCCGGTGTCAAAATTAATAAATCCCCGAGGTTTCAGCGTACTGTGGTTTGAGCGACCCGACCGTACCGGACATGCTAATTTTAAGCTGGATCCTAAAGGAAGCACCCTTTATCTGCTGAATGCCTTCGGACAAATTATTGACCGGGTGAGTTATCCCGAACAGTACCGCAACATATCTTACGGCAGGAAAACAGACGGAGGGAGTGAATGGGTTTACTTTGATCAGCACAGCGCAGGAAAAACCAATAATGGAAAAATGAGCGCTTCGAAACGTTGTGCAAAACCTGAATTCAATGCAACCGGTGGGTTTTTCTCCACCCCAATCTACATTTCACTGGCTACACCCGCTCCGGGCGACACCATTTATTACACCCTTAACGGCGCGGAACCCACAAGAAGTCATACCCGATACACACCGGGTACTTCAATCAACATCAATAAAACCACAATTATCAGAGCACGATGCTTCTCGGCTGGCAAACTTACCAGCGACATAGCCAGTAGCACCTATTTCATCGGCGAACGCAATTTTAAATTGCCTGTTGTATCCATTGTCACCGAACAGGCAAACCTGACCGACAATACCATTGGTATATATGTGGTTGGAACAAACGGAATAACAGGAAACGGGATGAACTCACCTGTTAACTGGAATCAGGACTGGGACCGACCTGCAAATATTGAACTGTACGACACGACAAATAATGTAAGGATTAATCAGGAAATTGACATACGCATTGCAGGCGGGTGGACCCGTATGAACGGTCAGAAATCGCTGGTACTCAACCCTACCCTGAAATACGGAAACAATAAATTTGATTACGACATTTTCAAAGCCACCAAACCCGGAATGAAATACCGCAGCATTATGTTGCGTAACTCAGGCAATGACTTTGACCATTCAATGATGCGCGACGGATTTATGCAATCGCTTGTGATGAAGCGGATGAATCTCGACTATTTAGCCTACGAACCTGCTGTTTGCTTTATGAATGGCGTGTACTACGGCATACAGAACCTTCGTGAACGCTCCGACGAAGATTTTGTATATTCAAATTACGGCTATAACGAAGATGAGATTATACTTCTCGAATCGTGGAAAATGAACACTGATCCAGAGTTTTTGAAACTTTCAAATTATATAACCAACAACGACATAACCAAAAATTCCGTTTATGATCAGGTATGTGAAATGATGGATATGGATAATTTTATGGATTATTTTCTGACACAAATTTATCTGCGAAATACCGACTGGCCGCACAACAACGTGAAAGCCTGGAAGAAAAAAGACGGTGGCAAATGGCGCTGGATACTCTATGACACCGATTTCGGCTACAACCTCTGGAATAACGACCATACTCACAATACCTTAACATGGGCGCTCGGCGAGCAGGCAGGCACATTACCTGTAGATGCTCCCTGGTCAACATTACTGCTTCGGCGACTGGTGCTCAATGAAACTTTCAAAAAACGTTTTATCGACAAGTTTGCCATTCAGATGTCCTCCACCTTTGAAGCAAACCGTTCCAACGCGATACTCGACAGCCTGGCTGCCAAAATATCAAAAGAGATTGTATATCATAAAAACAAATGGGGCTCGGGACGCGACTTTAATACCGATATAGCCACGATGAAAGGATTTTCGTTCAATCGTCAGAATTCTATGATGAACTTCATTGGTGCACGTTTTCTGAATAATCCGGGCACAGCAGAAATTCAAATCAGTTCGAATAATCCGAAAGCAACCTATCAGTACAATTCGGAAATAATACAGGATGCACAGATTAATTTAAAACACTTTAAAAATCAGACATACAGCCTCGAGGCGAACGCTGTTCCCGGTTATACCTTCAAACAATGGGAAATTAAGGGAAATTCAGGTTCGCAACTATTGATTGCAAATGGCAGCATCTGGAAATATTCGGATGGTAATGGCATGCCCGCCTCAAACTGGTTTTCACCCGGGTATTCCGACAGCGGATGGAAGAGCGCAAGCGCAGCTTTAGGATACGGAGCTTTGGGACAAACCACAACAATTGGCTATGGCACCGACGCGAACAACAAATACCCCACGGCTTATTTCCGGAAGAATATTAATATCACAAATCTGGCATCGAAAGAAAATTTTGTAATCAGTACTTTCGTGGACGACGGAGCTGTCGTATATGTTAACGGTACTGAAGTGGAACGAATAAATATGCCTGCTGGCGTTATTACCTTCAACACCTATTCAGCTACTTACAACAATGGCATAACGGGTAATTTTACCGTACCGAAAAATTTACTTAACGAAGGCAATAATGTAATAGCTGTGGAAGTACATCAAACCTCAGCCAATAGCAGCGATTTGATTTTCAATCTCCAGTTAACCTGTAATATTGCCGAAGAAACGCAGGTTGTTTTATCGCCGGTTTATAACTCTGTACTCACCACTACGCGGAGCATCAAAGCCATTTACGAGAAAAATTCGGGCGAAGATCCGGATAAAGACCTCAATGTGGTGATTAATGAAGTTGTGGCTTCCAATACACTGGCTGCCGACGAAAACGAAGATAAGGACGATTACCTGGAAATTTACAACAATGGCAGCCAGGCGGTGAATATTGGCGGATGGTACGTTTCGGACACGCCGGATAATCCAACCCTGTATCAGATACCAGGCACCAATCCTGCACTTACCACAATTCCGGCCAAAGGAAGGCTTGTAATCTGGGCTGACGGAGAACCGCTTCAGGGCATTCTGCATGCTGACTTCAAACTGAGCAAGGACGGTGAAAAAGTCACATTGTCAAGGCTAAATTACCTGGGTGAACTTACAGAGGTGGATGCTGTCACTTTCCCGTACATGGAGCAAAACATGAGTTACTCACGGGTACCGGACGGCAGCAGCACGTGGTATGTCACAACACCTACCTGTAACCTGACCAACGGCAACTGGTCAGCAACGGAAGATATCCGCATGACCGCACGGATTTACCCCACATTGGTTGACAACCGATTTACCGTTGAAAATGCCCGCGCCGGATACGTACAGGTCGTTGACCTGACAGGCAAAATACTGCTGACGCAGGAATGCAATACTGAAACAACCGTAGTGGAAGTAAGCCATCTACAACCCGGAGTTTACATACTAATAGCAGGAACCGAAAAATTCAAATTCATTAAAAAGTAATTCAGCAAGCGCGGCAAGCTCATTAAAATGAAAAAATCCATTTTCCCAAAAGGGATATGGATTTTTTCATAAATCCCAACCATATTATAAAAAAACAATCATCCCATAAGGATATGCTGCGCAAAGCCCGTTTTTCGGACAAAAGACCCTGACAAATAGCCGAAACTTAGAGAAAGTAAAAAAAGAAGACCCTTAAACAAACGTTTAAAGGCTAAAAACAAATGAAATGAACCAATAAATAAATATTTAAAGGTCGAAAACAAATGAAATGAACCGATAAACAAATGTTTAAAGGTAGAAATCAGATGATTTTAACCAATAAACAAACGTTTAAAGGCAGAAAGCATATGAATTGAACCGATGACTAAATAGTCAACGATAGAAATCATATGAACCGATGTGTAAATATTTACGGAGGGGGAATGTGCTGAAGTATAATTTCTTTCCTAACTTTTTCGTTTCAGCACCAACATCTGACACTTTCGGCAGTCGAATTCCAGCTGAAACTGCTGATCCTTGTACGAAATGTAAAGTGGTTCTTTGAATGTAGCTTTATATCCTTCTTTCGGACACCAGCCCAGGGAGTATTTGATGCAATGTCTGCAAAACATAAGCGGCACACCGGGTTCGGCCTGGACTTCAAATCCGGGCATAACCTCTTCCACTCCATGCTGCAAATAAAATTCACGAGCCCGTTCATTGGTAACATTGCCCAGATAGGTCAGTTTCTTTTCAGGAAATGCAGCCTCACTGTTGGCCGGCCTTCTTTTCCCTGTCACGTAAGCTTCACGGCGTTTTTCGTCGAGCAATTCTATTGCCTGTCGCCGCCATTCATTGAGTACCGAAGCCGGTAAAAACCAGGGTGAATTAACCGAAATATCAACATTACGAGCCATATAAATGGTATTTCCGAGTTTCGTCAGCTGACTTTCGATGGTTTGTATGGCACGTTCAGCATTATTGGCAGCTTGCTTTTCGGATACAAACTCACTAATCGCCGACAAGCCTTCCTCATCGGTAATTTGTATCGAGAAACCATCCGGTTTTTCCGAAAACAGGATATTGACGCCGATTTTTCTCTCGGAGGTTTTACCGGCAAGTATTTTATCAAATTCCTGATCGTGATTTCGATACAGAAATGTGTTTCGGTCCATTTCAGGCATTTCGGCGGGAAAGACTTTCCGTCCTTCCACCCTGTTTACTCTGAAACCTTTCAGAATTCCGTCACGGGTGAGGAAACACAATCCGTCGCCGTTGTGAATTTCCTTTTCTGTTTTTATTTCGATAAACTGACCGGAAATATATGTCACTGTTCCTATTTCCTCTCCGATTGACTTGGGTGTTTCGGGCTGGCTGATATTCTGTTGTCGTCCGTTAAGGAAATAATCGGTGGCACTCCTTCTGAAACTTTTATCCGGATTGGGTTCAAAAAAGAATGTTGTTGTTCCCGAGGAAGATTTTCTGACATCTTTTCTACATTCCAGAATTGCATCCAGTTTCTTTCGGTAAAAAGCCGTAATATTTTTTACATAATCCGCATCCTTGAGTCTGCCTTCAATTTTGAATGAACTTATACCGGCATCAATTAATTCATCCAGGTGGTCGGACAAATCAAGGTCTTTCAGCGAAAGCAAATGTTTGTTTTTCACCAGCACCTGTCCGTCACTGTCTGTAAGTTGGTAGGGCAAGCGGCAGTATTGGGAACATTCACCGCGATTGGCGCTGCGTCCTGTCATAGCCTGACTGATGTAGCACTGTCCGCTGTAACTCACACAAAGCGCTCCATGTATAAAGCACTCCAGTTCCACATTGGTATTATCGTGAATTTCCCTGATTTGACGGAGTGTTAGTTCGCGGGCCAGCACTACTCTCGAAAAACCCACATCCTGAAGAAATCGGACCTTTTCCACAGTCCGGTTGTCGGTCTGTGTGCTGGCATGAAGTTCTATCGGAGGCAAATCCAGCTGTAGAATACCCATATCTTGCACAATCAGGGCATCCGTCCCTATTTCGTACAACTGATGTATTAGTTTTTCTGCTTCCGTGAGCTGTCTGTCGGTCAGGACAGTATTCAATGCAACCAGAACCTTACTGCGGTAACGGTGTGCATAGGAAATAAGCTGTTCGATATCAGCAATGTTATTTCCGGCAGCAGCCCGTGCGCTGAACATCGGCGCACCGATATAAACAGCGTCTGCGCCGTGATTGATGGCAGCCAGACCGCACTCCAGGTTTTTGGCAGGTGAGAGGAGTTCTATATTTCGCATGCTCTTGTTACTGGATATTAGCCAAATCGTATGGTGTCTCCTGGTACACAAAATAGTTCAGCCAGTTGGTGAAGAGAAGATTAGCGTGACTTCGCCAGAGCACTACAGGTTCGTTAGCCGGGTTGTTTTCACGATAGTAATTTACAGGCATTTTAATGGGTAAGCCTTTTTTCACATCGCGTTTATATTCGGTATCGAGTGTACTTGCCGAATATTCCGAATGTCCGGTAATGAAAAAATCACGTCCATTACGTGCCATAACCATATACACACCGGATTCCTCCGATTCCGAGAGTAATGTAAGTTCGGGATTTTTCAGAATATCTTCCCTCCGGATTTCGGTATGTCGGCTGTGAGGAACATAAAACACATCGTCGAAGCCCCTGAAGATCGGATTAAGCTTATCGTAAATCTTATGTTCAAAAACTCCGAACATTTTCTCGGGGAGTGGATATTTCGGGATATTATAGAAATGATGTAGTCCGGCCTGAGCCGCCCAGCAAATATACAGGGTTGAAGTCACATGATAATGTGCCCAGTCGAAAATATCGGTTACCTCCTTCCAGTATTTCACTTCTTCGTATTCCAGTTGTTCCACAGGAGCTCCGGTGATAATCATGCCGTCGTAGTTGCTTTTTCTGATATCGTCAAAATTTTTGTAAAACGCCATCATATGCTCGATGGGTGTGTTTTTCGAAGTATGACTTTTCAGTCGCAAAAAGTCAATCTCAATTTGCAAAGGTGAATTGGATAGCAGACGGATCAAATCGGTTTCTGTGGTTATTTTCAGTGGCATCAGATTCAAAATAACAATTTTGAGAGGTCTGATCTCCTGACTTTGCGCCCGTTCGGTATCCATTACAAAGATATTTTCTTTGCGCAAAGCATCGACCGCCGGAAGTGTATTTGGGATATTTAGTGGCATATAAACAGTTTATAGTTTATAAATTGCTGAATTATGATCAATAGTATTTTCGGTAAATTTTCCAATAATCGTTTGACATGAGAAAGTCGTTTAAGAAGATATTCAGCGAATCGCGTAACTGACCTGCAGATGGGTTTACACCCCATGAAAACTGCTGAGTAAAACCAACCGGCATCGAGATATCAATGTTAGTAAAAATTCGTTTCAGCCTTTTTGCCTGCAGTTCATCACAGATGGTATACTTTATTTTCCCGGCCGAGACCATTTGCACCAGATCTTCCGTTGATTTATCAGGAATTTCCACGATTTTTATCGAATCGGCAATTTCATTCGACAAATTTTCGAGCCGCTGCCTGAATGGCGAACGGACAGGAATGCAAATACTATCTTCGGTCAGCAAATGATGGTTACGAATGGCTTTCACGTTGGTAGTATCAATAATTTCCTGCTGCACAAGCATTTGCCGTCCTGAAATTATTGGTATTGAAACTGCCAGTTTCTTTTTTATTTCCGAAGTATTCGGTAAGTTCATGGCTATCAGGTCATACCTGTTTTCTAAAATTCCTGCAATTGCTGAGTCTATGTTGTTCTCCGGATTGATTTCCAGTTCAAGACCCAGCGAATCGGCAAATGCCTTCACCAGTTCATATTGAAAACCTTCAATCTGATCGTTGTAAAGTTTAAATCCGAGCGAACTTTTTTCAGTAACTACCCGCAAGCGTCCCGATTGGCGTATCTCAGACAAATCGCGTTGTTCGTTGAAAATATGACCTTTACGCGACATATTGAGCGTGATAGTCATCACGAGTATCATACCCGCTACCATTCCTAAGATAATTTTCGCACAGCGATTCATTCGACCTTCTGATGAAGTTTAATTATAGAAATTCCACGACAAACCAAGTTTTAGCACCGGAGGATTTATAGCATAATTGGGCATATAGAAATGTGCTCCGCTCATAAAGTATTTGTTCAGGTGATTATATTCAATAAAAAATCTGGATTGTTTCAGATGAAAGTTTGCATATACATTCAGGATTGGATAATTACCGATAAGTACTTCTTTCTGTGTATAAAACTGTCCGGTTGCAGGCATGTATGCCGGAGCGTAATAGTTGGTATGATAGCGCACATTGGCTCCAATCTGAGGATATAAATCTTTAAACCATTTGGAATAATAGTAGAAATTGTGAAACAAGGTAAGCGTTGGCAGTGGAAGTACATCGGGTACCGAACTAACCTGATAAACAGCGTTGTTTTCAAGTACAAATTTTCCGAAATGAAAATCCTGTTTCAAATCGGCCGAAAGCACCTGAACATTACCATTATACTGTGTAGGCAACGCGTTTTCGTTGAAATAAATATAATCGGTTATATTCTCAACACCTACATTGAGCAACGTATAAAGTTTGGGCAGCGAGAATGAACCGCTGATATGCGTTTTGTACATTTTACTGAACTCATTATCCCATTTGAAATGCGTGGAATAATAATGCTGTAGAAAATATGCCGGTTCTTCATTCCGGACAAATGCATTGGCGGTAAGCTGGATATTCTGATTGAACAGGTTAAAATTTCCGGTAGCCTTACCTTCTATCCGGAATTCGCCCAGTTTATAGCCGATGAGGTAAATATCGCCCAATACGTTATACCGAAATCTGGTTCCCTGATTTTTCGATAATATCCCCCCTACACGCGTGTTCGATTTTGTTGTCCACGCCAGTGTGGTATCGGGTTCGTATGTAAATTGCTGTATCTCATTTTCTACGTATCCCGTCATTCCGAATTTCATCCATTTGTTAAATTCTTCTTCAAGACTTATTGAAAACAGGTTGGTCAGCGTACGTACAGCAGCCGTATCGTTCGCATCTTTTTTTACAGGATCTGTAAATTTGTAAAAATCTGTTACCAGTGTAGGCTCATAATATCGCTTTTTCATTTCCTCGAGCTTTATCATGTGTCCAAAACGGGTTACTGGCACATAATCGTAACGTACAGAATCTTTGTTCACTTTCACTTCGCGGTTGAAACCTATGCTGTAACTGTGATTATAAAAAGCCTGATTTTTGCGAAAAACTGAATATCCTTTCAGAAAAACAGGCATATCTTGCGGTTTCACCGAAATATCGGGATTAGTGAGGTAACTGGGGTCGCTCAGGCCGCCGCTTTCATAATTGAAATGATTGTTGACGGCTATCAGACCATTACCCGAATAATGTTTGCCGTTGTACCGACCAAAAATGCCTCCCGAGAATCTTTTTACCGCCTGATTATCATATTCGCCCACAGCATGTATATAATCCAGAGTAGTACCGAAATTTGCCTTTTTCGATGGACTTGCCGTAAACAGGAACTTCACTTGTTCTTCTTTCCGGTAGGCAGTACCTCCGGTAAGATAAGTCAGATTGGTGTAGGGATAAGTAGCATCGTAAAACAATGCTGAAGAGATATCCAGAGTGTAGGGTTTGTATGCTTCGTCAAATAAAAAATCGGAGCCCTGAGGTCTTTTAAAGTACAGTTTCGACTGAAGCGGCGAGCCCAGGTTGCCCGAGAAGGAATTGGCAATGCTGAATGATTCCACTGGATTTTGATCCGGGAAATTGATAGTGGCAGTATCCATAGGAACAGTATCGGCAACAGCCATTTGTTCAGATATCGTCCAGGATTTGATATGTTTTACCGGTTTTGCAGGTGTTTTTTTCTGTGAACTGATTGAATCTGTCTGCGGGAAAGCTTGCATCCCCAAAATAACCAGACTATAAATAAGTATGTATCGTTTCATCAATAAGTGGTTTAGCACGAATAAATCGCAAAGATACAAAAATTTATAAAGCTTAAATTCAATGCGATAATTATAAAAGGGAAAATTGAAAAATTATAACGATTATTTGAAAAATGATTTTATTTTCCACTTAAAACATAACTGAACCTCATTCAGTTATGAATCCCCCAAAAAACGGGCGTTTAACTTTATAAATCGTACAAAAAAAAAACAAGGATGCTATTGTCGGTCAAATAATTATTTGTATCTTTGCACCCTCATAAACGAAATTATTTACAAACCATTAAAAAGGTAAAAAACAGTATGTTAAATCATTATGAAGCCGTTTTCATTTTAACTCCCGTTTTGTCTGATGTTCAGATGAAGGAAGCGGTAGATAAGTTCAAAGCTGTCATCACAGACAACGGAGGAACTATCACAAATGAAGAAAACTGGGGCATGCGCAAGCTGGCTTACCCTATTCAAAAAAAATCGACAGGATTTTATGCCTTGTTGCAATTCGATGTTGAACCTACAGTAATCGCTACACTTGAAACTCAGTTCCGCCGCGATGAAAAAGTACTTCGTTTCTTAACATTCCGACTCGATAAGTATGCTTACGAGTACGCTGAAAAAAGAAAAAACGTGAAATCACAACCGAAAGAAGTGAAAGAAGAAGAAGCAAAAAAAGAAACTAAAGAAGAAAAGGAGGATTAAAACATGGCAGCACACTCAGGAGAAATCAGATATTTAACTCCACCTACGGTTGATGTTAAAAAGAAAAAATATTGCCGTTTCAAAAAAAGCGGTATTAAGTACATTGATTACAAAGATCCGGAATTTCTGAAAAAATTCCTCAACGAACAAGGAAAAATACTTCCCCGTCGTCTTACCGGTACTTCGCTCAAATATCAGCGTAAAGTAGCTCAGGCAGTAAAAAGAGCACGCCACCTGGCATTGCTTCCTTATGTAACCGATATGATGAAATAATAGAAAGGAGAACAAAGTATGGAAATTATATTGAAAGAAGATGTAATCAACCTGGGTTACAAAGGTGATATCGTGAAGGTTAAAGACGGCTACGGTCGCAACTTCCTGATCCCTACCAAAAAAGCCGTATTAGCTACAGAATCAGCTAAAAAGATGCTGGCAGAAGACAACAGACAACGTGCTCACAAACTGGAACAAATCAAAAATACCGCACTGGAACTGGCTGAAAAACTGAAAGAAGTAAGTCTGACCATCGGAGCAAAAACAAGCTCAACCGGTAAGATATTTGGTGCAGTTGGTCCAATCCAGGTTTCTGAAAGCCTCGAAAAAGCAGGTCTTACTATCGACAGAAAAATTATCAGTATCAAAGAACCAGTTAAAGAAATTGGTTCCTATCAGGCTACTATCAAACTTCACAAAGAAGTATCTGTAGAAATTCCATTCGAAGTGGTATCTGAATAAGAATTCTCTTCGATTCAAAATCATCTTAAAAACCGATTTGTTGCAAAATGACAAGTCGGTTTTTTTATTTAAATTTCTCATACCCGACTTTCCACAATACAGGGCTCAAATCAGATTTCAAGTTGTCAATCAAACAATTGTTATCTTTTTTCTGAGTTTCTTACAACTTTAATAAATATTCCGTCACAATTTCATCAAGTTTTTCAAGAAAATTTTCCTTCATTTTTTTTGTATTTCTATTCTCGTAATCAAAATATTTATATTTTCTTTGCGATTAGAAATAAACACTTTTTTTTGATTAAGGATGTGTGGTTCATTATAAATAATTGTCACATTACTGATGTTGAAGGCTTATTTTTAATCAGGTTTCAACAAATTAGACGTGTTGTTTGTTATTTATCTAATTGCCAGGTTTTTTCAAAAAATAAGTATTTTTTTTTCTAATACAAAAATCATTATTTCTCAATTATTAACTTTAAATTTAGTCAGAATGAAAAGAAAAAATCTTTTTGAACTG
>DAONDU010000084.1:0-11251 GCA_035402725.1 Paludibacteraceae bacterium
GGCAAAAAAGATCTTCGGATGGAAGAGTTTGAGTTGCCGCAGATTAAAGAGAATGAAATTTTAGCCAAAGTTGTTTCGGACTCGCTGTGTATGTCATCGTACAAGGCTTCAACACAGGGAACTGATCACAAACGAATTCCGAAGGATGTCGCTGAAAATCCTATCATCATCGGGCACGAGTTTGCCGGCGAGTTGGTTGAAGTGGGAGCAAAATGGTCGCATAAATTTAAAGCCGGAGACAAATTTTCCATTCAGCCCGCGTTAAATTTTGAAAAAGGACCGGTCGGAGTTCTTAGTGCGCCCGGTTACAGTTATCAATATATTGGAGGTGATGCCACGTACGTGATTATCCCCACCGAGGTGATGGAAAAAGACTGTCTGCTACCTTATCACGGAGAGGGGTTTTATCCGGCTTCGCTGGCTGAGCCTTTATCCTGTGTGATAGGTGCCATGCATGCCAATTATCACATAACGCCCGGCAGTTATATTCACAAAATGGAAATTGTGGATGGTGGAAAAATGGCAATTCTGGCCGGAGTTGGTCCGATGGGACTGGCAGCTATCAATTATATTTTACACCGTGAAGACCGTCGTCCCTCATTGGTGGTTGTGACCGATGTTGATCAAAGTCGTCTCGATCGGGCCGCAACGCTTTATACTGTTCAGTCCGCAGCTTTACGGGGTATTCAGTTGATTTACATCAATACCGGAAACATGAAAAATCCGGTCGAAGAACTAAAAGCAATCACAAATGGTGTCGGATACAATGATGTATTTGTTTTTGCTCCTGTTGGTCCTGTTGTCGAGCAGGCAGATGCAATACTTGCATTCGACGGATGCCTCAATTTCTTTGCTGGTCCTTCTGATCCTAATTTCAGTGCAAAGTTTAATTTTTATAATGTTCATTATGGCTACACACATGTTGTTGGTACCAGTGGAGGAAATAACGACGATATGGTAGAAGCCCTCCGAATAATGAGCAAAGGACTTGATCCTGCCGGACTTATTACCCATATCGGAGGACTCGATGCGGTGATTGAAGCAACGAATCATCTTCCCGAAATTCCCGGTGGAAAAAAATTGATATATACCCATATCACAATGCCTTTGACTGCTATTGAAGATTTTGCAGGATTGGGTGAAACCGATGATTTATTCAGAAATCTGGCTGAAATATGCAACAGGTATAATGGACTTTGGAACGTGGAAGCAGAAAAATATTTGTTAGAAAATTGCCCCCCCAACCCCCTAAAGGGGGGACTTCGGGAGCGAGTATCAACAATTTAAATCTTATTACAAATATATAAATCAAATAATTCCCCCTTTAGGGGGTTAGGGGCAAATATGAAACAACTCGATGTAAAAATGATGCATCCGGTAGAACAAATCAATGTGATTATTGAACGTATCTACCGCAGTGGAATGACCACCACCTCAGGAGGCAACATCTCCATTAAAGATGAAAATGGCGATATCTGGATTACTCCATCCGCCGTTGACAAGGGAAACCTTACGACCAAAGACATTATGTGTGTGAAAAAAGACGGAACGGTGGTAGGTCCTCACAAACCGTCGTCGGAATTTCCGTTTCACAAAGCCATTTTCGAAGCAAGACCGGAGTTGAAAGCGGTAATTCATGCACATCCGCCTGCATTGGTGGCTTTCAGTATTGCCCGAACCGTTCCCGATACCAAGATTGTTCCTCAGGCGCATAATATCTGTGGTGATATTGGTTTTGCCGAATATGGCTGTCCAGGAAGCGAAGACTTGGGCGAAAAAATCGCCAGACAATTTAAAAATACCAGTTATAAGGCTGTGATAATGGAAAATCACGGCGTGGTGTTGGGAGGGACAGATATGATGGACGCCTATCAGCGGTTCGAAACACTCGAATTTTGTTGCCGTACCATCATCAATGCCAAAAAACTTGGCGGTGTAAACTATCTGACAGATGAGGAAGTATCAAAATATGTTCATCATATTCCATCCAATGTTCCTCATTTTATGGATATTTCGTATCCTTCCGATGAACGGGCATTACGTTCTGATATGGTGAAGATTATACGCCGTGCCTGTAATCAGGGACTGATGATTTCTACTTATGGAACAGTCTCTGTAAGATGGAAAGATGGCGATTTCCTGATTACACCCCGCGATGTGGCACGTTGGGACATTATGCCAGAAGATATTGTACAAATAAAAAACGGAATGGCTGAAGCCGGAAAAACTCCAAGCCGTTCGGTGGCGCTGCATCAGCGGATTTATCAGTTGAACCCACATATCAATTCAATCATCTGCACACAACCGGTTAATCTGATGGCACATGCCGTGAGCGGCAAAAAATTCGATGTGCGCACCATACCCGAAAGCTGGATTTTCCTGCAGGATGTTCCATCCATTCCGTTCGGAAATATTTACAAAGAAATAGATGAAGTGGCTCAGATGTTTGCCGATAACCGGGTGATCCTGGTTGAAAACGACAGCGTTTTTGTCACCGGCGATAAATTGCTCAACACGTTTGATTATCTTGAAGTTGCCGAATTCTCTGCCAATTCGCTGGTTATGGCAACCTCCATTGGCGAACTGAAACCCATGGGCGATAAGGAAATAGACGAACTTCGTGTAGCGTTCAATGTGAAGTAACGAACTCCAAAATTTCCCTCAGTGGAGATTTGAGATATAGCGTCCGGTTGATTTTTTCAATCGGGCGTTTTTGCTAATTTTGTGATGATTTGGATTATTAATTTGTCACACAATCATCTGAAAAATTAATTCTGTAAAAAGTTCCCATTGAAGGGGATTAAGAGGCAGACCCATGAAAATTCTTTTTTCCACATCCACTTCGCCTTCGTTTAATTTGGCAACCGAAGAATATTTATTTTCTTATAAATCAGAAGAATATATCTTTTTGTACATAAACCAGCCAAGTGTGGTAATCGGTTGCAATCAGGCGGTGAGCAATGAAGTGAATATGGATTTCTGTTTTCAGAATAATATTCAAATTGTCAGGCGTTTATCGGGTGGTGGCGCTGTTTATCACGATGAGGGAAACCTGAACTTCTGTTTTATTCACAATAAGAGATCCGAACAGTCTTCCCTGAGTGTCGGCTTTTTGAAGCCAGTCATAAATGTCCTTCACTCGATGAATATACCTGTTGAAGCAGGTAAACGCAAAGACCTGTGGCTGGATAATTTTAAGGTATCGGGGACGGCTTCACATATTTCAAGAAACAGAGAATTGCATCACGGGACATTGTTGTATAGCTCAGACATCCACGCATTACAAAAAACGCTCACTCCAAATAAATCAGAGGTTTTTAAAAAAGCAATACGTTCAGTTTCCAGTCCGGTAAAGAATATATTCACTTATCTCACGGAAAATAACAGAATACCGGCATCAGAAGCTGATTTTTTTCACGAATTCGCTCTGAAACTGGCTGAATATTTCAATATTACCGAATTGTCAGAATTGTCAGACGAGAACATACGTGAAATAGAGATAATCCGGCAGAATAGGTATTCGCGAATCGAATGGAATTTCAAAATATAGAGTAAAAGTGTTGAAGGTGAAATGATATTGTATTTAAAAGGCAGTGAAGCTGGTTGTAACCTGTTCACTGCCTTTTTATAATGAATACTTTACTGCGTGATGATTTTAACTCCTGTATTCGAAAGGGGTGCATCCCACCCGTTTTTTGAAGAATGACAGAAAATACCCATACGAACTGAAATTCAGTTCATAAGCAATTTCCTTGATCGGTATGGATGTTTCTGCCAGCAATTCCTTGGCTTTCCGAAGTTTGAGTTCCTGGAAATAGTGGGCGGGTGAGTAACCAGTATATTCTTTAAAAACTTTTCTGAACCACGAATAGCTGGTGCCAAGATTACTCGCAAGTTCCTGAATGTCAATAATATTTTTCACATTTTCAAGCATAATCATTTTTGCTCTTTCAATAATCTGACCATATTCATTGGATTCAATCTTTTTATTTTCGGATAATGACAATATTGTGCCCAGAATATGAAATACGATGCCCGAAAGGTATTGCTGTGATGATTTTTTATCTTCTTTAGCTACTTTAATGGCTGTGGAAAACAGATGCACCAGATCTTCGTTAAATCCTACGTCCAGAATCTGGTTTTCCATCGAGATAAAACTGTTCTGAATAACAGTATTTATAATTGAACCTTCAAATCCAATATAATATTCATTCCAGCCGGTATCCGGGTCGGGACAGTATGTATGCCACTGCCCGGGGAATAAAATAATGATTTGACCTTTTCGTACTGTTTGTTTTTTTGTTGTTTCGGATGTAAAAACACCTTTCCCTTTACTGATATATACAAACTGAAATTCGGGCAATACCCGTCCCTTGCTTGGATCAAAGAAATATTTCTTCGGATGTTCGGTCGATGGATATAGTGTATTTGGACCAATGGGTTGAAAGCCAACAGTGTTGACAGTCAACCCAAATTTCTTATCCCTTTCATTGACTATCAAATATTTGAAGTCAATGGCAAAGTCGTTAAATCTCATGGCAAATCAATTGTGTTGTTTCAGATTTTGAGGTATTAACGACAAAATTAAAAAAAATCTCAGAACAAACTAGGTATTATCAAAGAAAAGATCAATATTAACATTCCTATAACGAGATATCCTACAGCTTTTTTACCGGCTCCTTTCCATTCTTTCAGAATTATTCCCCATACATTGCTGAAGGTTACATTCAGCGACATGAGAATACTCCACGAAAATGCCATCATGGTACTGCCTTCTGTCAGGAAACTTTTTCCGAGTGCCAGCCCGAAAAATTGCGAATACCACAGAATTCCTGCCAGGGCACAGAACAGCAGATTGTTCAGAAGAACATTACCCGGCACTTTGAAATAGTCTTTTTGTGTTTTATTCTTAAAATTCTGGTAAATACAATAGAAAGCGTTGGTTACAAAACCTCCCAGTGTTATCATCAGTATGGCAGGAAGTCCAGCATACAATGCTTTGGTTCCCATGCTCAGGGCAGCTGCTTTAAGCGGTTCGGCTGCTTCGAGACCAAGGCTGAAACACGCACTCATCACACCGGCCAGAATAGCGACAAGTAATCCTTTGCCTAGCGCGAAATCCTTGATGGCTGCTTTTTTCTGTTCTTCGGTCATGTTTTTAGCACGAAGACTTCCGGCATATCCGATTACTGCTATACCTGCAATGGCTACACTTACACCGATTAAAAGTACGAGTCCTTTGCCGTGCAGCAAATCGGTACCCGTCATCAGTGCCGGAATGAGTGTTCCGAAAGCCGAACAGGTGCCGAGCGCGATACTCTGCCCGAGAGCAACGCCCAGATAGCGCATGCTCAGACCAAAGGTAAGGCCACCAACTCCCCAGAGTGCACCAAAAAACATGGCTTTCCAGGCTGCGCCGTAGCCCGACGAAAGAATTTCGAGTAAAGAATGTCCGTCAGGAACAGCGAGCAATGCTCCGAGATAGGGAAATATCAGCCAGGCAAAAATGCCCTGAACCAGCCAGAAACTTTCCCAAGCCCAGGTTTTAACTTTTTTGATAGGAACGTATGAGCTTGACTGACCCATACTTCCTACTGCAATGATTAGCAGACCTATTATTGTGTTCATCTCCTGCTATCTTTTAGATGTAACAGCGTTTTCGTAGTCTTCAATCTCTTTGATATATGCATCGCCCACAGCTATTCCCTGTTGCAGGCAGTAGTAATTATATACAGCATTCCAGGGCAACGCTTTCAATTCTTCGAGATAAGCCATTCGCTGGAAGTTTTTGTCTTGTATTTCGTATTCCCTCAGCTTTTCGGTTGGTTCTAGCATGGCTTGAAGCATTGCTTTCTGAGTAGAACGGATACCCACTACGTATGCACCGATACGGTTGATGGATGCATCGAAATAATCCAGACCTACATTGACACGTTTCATCTGGCCTGAGCGAACAATTTCCTGCGAGAGTTCAATCAACGGATCGTTCAGAATCACTACGTGATCGCTGTCCCAGCGTTCCGGACGGCTAACGTGCAAGGCAATTTCAGGAAGGTAAAGCAGCATCGATGATATTTTATCGGCGATACCTTCTGTGGGGTGGAAGTGACCTGCATCGAGAGTGAGAAGCATGTTGTTTTTTACGGCATAACCCATATAAAATTCGTGTGAACCTACTACATAGCATTCACTGCCTATTCCGAAAAGTTTACACTCGATGCTGTCTTTCAGATAGTTGGTGTCGTATTTTTCGGCAAGTACTTCGTCAAGCGATTCCTGGAGTAACTTCCGATGCGCGTAGCGTGAAACGGTTTTGTCTTTTTCTCCATCATGCACCCAGATGTTGTGAACGCAGGGAGATCCTTGTTGACGACCAATTTCTGCAGCTATTTTACGGCAGGCGCGAAGGTGGTTTTTCCAGAAATTTCTGATTTCGGGGTCAAAGCTCGAAAGGGAATAATTTCCAGACTTCGGATGCGAGAAAAATGTGGAGTTGAAATCAATTTTTATTCCCACTTCTTTTGCCCAGTCGATCCACGACTGAAAATGTTTGGGTTCAATCTGATCTCTGTCAACAAATTCACCGCCAAAATCACCATATATTGCATGTAAGCTCAACCGGTGTTTGCCCGGAATGAGTTTGATTACTTTTTCAATGTCTTGTTTCAGTTCATCAATGGTGCGTGCTTTCCCCGGATAATTGCCGGTTGCCTGAATTCCTCCCGTAAGTTGTCCGTCGGGGTTTTCGAAACCGGTTACATCGTCCGATTGCCAGCATTGTATCGAAATGGATAATTCGTCTATTTGTTTGAGGGCTTTGTCCACATCAATACCCAACGCTGCATATTGAACTTTTGCATCTTCATATGCTTGTTTAATCTGTTCTGATTTCATAAAAAATGTCTTTTTATTATTTATAATTCTTTGAATGTTTTCAGGTAGTTAGTATAGTTTTCTTCCCATAAGGAAGTGTTCTGAGGTTCAATAGTTTTCAGTTCCACTGAATTTCGGATAATCTGACGGATTTCTTTTTTATCTTTAACCAATCCGGCGGCTTGTGCCTGCAGCAGTATGTTTCCGATAGCCGTTGCTTCCGATGGGCCTGCAATTACTGATTTTCCGATTGCATTTGCAGTAAATGAATTGAGCATTGTATTCTGTGATCCTCCACCGATTATATGCAGTGTGTGGATGGGGAAGGTGGCCAGGTTTTGAAGATTGGCCAGTACCTGTTTATAACGGAACGCCAGGCTTTCGTATATACACCGTGCTATTTCACCCATCGATTGCGGAACAAATTGTCCTGTTTGATTGCAGTATGTTTGAATGGCATTTATCATGGATTGAGGGCTTGCAAAACAAGGAGAGTCCGGGTTAATGAAGCATTTGAAAGGTGTTGCGGCTTCAGCAGCCTGTACGATTTCCTGATAGGTTACCGTTCCTTTTGTTTCCCATTCTTTTTTGCATTGTTCGATCAGCCACATCCCGCAGATATTTTTCAGTAGCCGGATAGAACCATCTGAGCCGCTTTCATTTGTAAAATTGAGGTTATAGGTTTCTTCGTTAATGACAGGTTCTGTCGATTCGATACCCATGAGTGACCAGGTTCCTGAACTCAGATAGGCAAAATTTTCGTTTTCGGCAGGTGTAGCCAGTACAGCCGAAGCGGTGTCATGTCCGGCAACAGCAACAACCGAAATGTCATCGAGTCCTGTTTGATGCATAACAGATGCCGACAGTTTTCCGATGACAGTTCCCGAAGAAACAACCGGAGCAAATTTATCGGCACTCAGGTTGATCATTTCAAGCAATGATGTATCGAAAGTTCGTTTATAAGGATTAAGCATTTGCGAGGTGGAAGCGATGGTGTATTCTGTAACCATTTGTCCGGTAAGTAAATACGACAACGCGTCGGGCATGAAGAGTATCTTATCGACGAACGGATAAATGGAATTATTTTCCTCATGTTGCGTGGAAAGCTGAAAAAGGGTATTGAAATTCATTATTTGGATACCGGTTTTCATATAGACGTCTTTCTTGCTCATTTTCTCAAAAAATCTTTCCGGAGCACCGAAAGTGTGCGTGTCCCTGTAGCAGTAAGGCATTCTCAGGGGTTCACCGTCCTTTCCGAAACAAACAAAGTCAACGCCCCAGGTGTCAACACCCAAAGAGACAATTTGTACACCCTCCGATTTTATTAGCTTCAGTGATTTCAGTATTTCGCTGTACAAATGAAACAGGTCCCAGTACGAGCGTCCGTTGACGTCAATAATTGGATTGACAAAACGATTGATTTCTTTTAATTCCACCCGGTTGTCCTGGATGGTTCCCAGTATTGCTCTTCCACTTGATGCTCCTAAATCGATGGCTAAGAACGAGGTTTCTGTGTTTTCAATCATGATAAATCTAAAATTAATAAATATAACATCGCAAAAATAGAGATTATTGAAAATCGGAATGATGAAAAAATGATTTAATAAATACATTATTTGATATTATTTTTTACAGGTATGGATATGAAAAATCCGGACTTGTAACATGTAATTATACATAAGCCCCAAAGACGCAGTATTTATTCATTGATAATTTGTCGCGTCATTGCGGAGCTTAAATATTTCAGATGTTGATTTCTACTGCCATATATATGTATTATGAATGCTGTCAGTTTTAATAAATAAATATTGTTTCTAAGCATAAGTGATTTTTTTCCGGTGATCTGCTTTATTTAACATGAGAGCCAAATCAGATAAAAATGCATGCATCGAAAACTAAGCATATATCCTTACATTATGCTATCTTTTATTTTTTAGTACCAGAATGTTATTTATTAATAGCTAATTCTAATAAACAGATAATCAGTAATTATGGAACAACACCTTTGGGTAATTGCCACATGAAAAAATATCAAAAATCTAACTTTTAATATCGTTTTTCATACTTTTAGGAATAAAACAGATATTATTTTTGCGATTGAAATTTTACCTTATTTCTCTTAAATCTACTCTCTGTTATCCGGAACCATTATAGATGGGTGAATGAAAGTGCATTATTTATGCTATTTCAATTTACTCCACGAATGCCAATTATTCCATAATACCATATAATCGATTACCTTAAAAATTAAATTTTTAACAAATGAAAAACAAAATTCTTAGTTATTCGGATAAACTTGTTTATCTGAAAAAAACGAGCCTGGTTCGTTATGTATTGTTAATGGGCCTTGTCTTTTTTACTGCAAGTTTTTCTGCGTCCGCGGAAAACAGTCTTCAATCGCAACAACCTAAAAAAACTGTTACCGGTATCGTATCCGATAGTTCGGGCGAACCTATTATAGGGGTAACCGTAAGAGAACAGGGTACTAAAAACGGAGTTATTACCAATGTCGATGGCCGTTATACCATTAATGTAGGGAATGATGCCGTGTTGTCATTCAGTAGTGTTGGCTATAAAAACGTGATACAGGAAGTGGGTGTCAACAGAACACTGAACATCACCTTGCCTGATGATATTGCCACTCTCGACGAGCTGGTGGTAGTAGGTTACGGAACCGTGAAGAAAAGCGACGTTACGGGAGCTCTAATCCAGATGTCTGAAAAAACCATTAAGGAAAGACCTGTGCAGAATGCCATCCAGGCTATGCAGGGTAAAGCTGCTGGTGTAGATATCCAGACTAATGGACGTCCCGGTGAAATTTCGGCTGTGGTTATTCGTGGTACAAGATCAATCAATGCCTCCAACTCTCCTTTGTATGTGGTTGATGGTGTTATACTTATGGGTGATATGAACGATATCAATCCCAATGATATTGCTTCTATGGAAATTTTAAAAGATGCCTCATCAACAGCCATTTACGGTTCGAGAGGTGCCAATGGTGTTGTCCTTATCACTACCAAAACCGGTAAGAAGAATGTCATGTCAGTTGACTACAACACTACAGTTTCTTTTGACAGGATTAATTCCCTGACTGACTGGGCTTCAGCCGGTGAAATGCTTGACAGAATGAGGACGGCAAACATCAACGGTTCCAACTATAAATCGGGTTCAGTTTCCCTGAACTATCCTGATCCGACTGCAGATATCACTTCTTTTGGAAATGGCGATGCCTACACCATCGACGCCATAAGAAGCGCGTATGAATGGAATGATCCCGGCACTTTTTCTTCTGTGAAAATGAGATCATCCACAGCTGACGAAAAATTGATGGGATATCCCGATATGGTACCTCTGTATGATTCTTCCAAAATCCCTACAACCGACTGGATTGACATGTTAACCCGTACCGGTCTGACTCAAAGTCATCAGATAGGAATTTCGGCCGGTACCGACAAATCAAAATTATATACATCCATCGGTTATTACGGCAATAAAGGTGCACAGATGAATCAGGGCTACAACCGCTACACTTTCCGGTTAAATGGGGATATCAATCCGTTAAGCTGGCTGAATATCGGTGCTTCGGTAAATACATCGTACAGCGAACAGCAATATGGTAGAATAAACCGTTCAGGAAGTGCTACCGGTGCAAACGACTCCTATGGTATGGCTCTGGGACAGTATCTGATGGCTCAGCCTTACGATAAGGATGGCAATATCATAGAATATCCGGGTAATAATGCCGGTGCTCCTGTATGGAACCCCTATATTGATCTTCAAAACAGCGAAGACCTGACCCGAAAAGTTAATATTCAGGCCAATACTTACCTTGGAATAAAATTTGCTCCCTGGATTTCGTACAGAATGAATTTCGGTACAGGTTACCGTGTAAATCGTTCAGGTACCTATCAGGGTTCCGAATCCACTCTCCGCAGGAAAACTGTCGGAGCCGGATCGGCAGCAACCTTCTCCAATAGCGATAATTTTCAGTATCTTATCGAAAATATCATTTACCTGAATAAAAAAATGGGCATACACGACCTGAGTGCTACACTTATGCAATCTGCACAGTATTCCCGAACCGAAAGTTCATATATCGAAGCATCAAAAATATTGTACGATACTTCCAGGTGGTATAATCTGGCTGCTAACCTTAATGGTAAACCCGACGATTATGGTTCCGGCTTCACCGAAAGTTCGATGGTGTCCTATATGGGCAGGGTCAACTACAGTTTATTGGAAAGATACCTGTTGACAGCATCTCTTCGGTACGATGGTGCTTCGGTACTTGCCGAAGGTCATAAATACGACTTTTTCCCATCCTTTGCACTTGCCTGGAAAATGCAGGAAGAAGGGTTTATGAAATCAATCAACTGGA